>JAWKTX010000001.1:725182-1087774 GCA_041398825.1 Planctomycetaceae bacterium
GGGCAGTTGGAGAAATCTCACGCTCAATGAAAACGATCCATCCAAGACTTGTCTTCGTTCGCCCCTGATGATGCCCCATCCGGACGTTGTCAGTAACAAGGTTTCGAACGGGCCGACGCGATGGCCTTTCGTTCTGTCGCCGATTCTCCGTCTGGACTGAGAATTCCGGCGTGTCTCGGTACAAACATGCGTCCAATCCGTCTGATGGCAACCGGGATCCCCCGTTGTGAAGGCTGACGATTGATCCCACGGAAATGTTTTTCGTGATTTTGCACGATTCAGCAGAGTTTTCAGAAGCAACCCGTGGCAATGTTTACAGTGACTGAAGGATCGGTGAGACTCCGCAACGGCGACAGATCTTCTTAGTCATCAGGCCGTTTGGCTCAGCTTGGAAGGATTCGGCGCTCTTCGGTTGCTCTTGAAAACGGCGTGACGCTGGTCGTGCCTGTTCCTGAGCGAAACTTTATCGATCTACCTGATTTACGACTTCCCCGATACACATGGACGTATTCCTGGAAGACCTGCCGAGCAAGACGGGTGTTTCTGTCTTGTCTCGTTTGTCGGTGGCCCGACCGCTTCAAGCGCGTTCGTTTGAGGAACTTGCGACCGAAGCTGTCTCACTCGAACGCCACGGCATCAGATTTGTGGCTGTGCGGCGCCAGCAGGCCCATCTGATCGGAGAACTTGCGATTCGAGAAGTCCTGGACGATCACGGGATTTCCGTGAGCTGTCTCGGATTTGCGGGAGGCTTCACCGGTGCGATCTGGCCAAGTTTCGACGATGCTGTTGCGGATGTACAACGCGCAGTCGAAACAGCGTCATTGCTGAATGCTGCCTCTATCATCGTGCTGCCAGGTAACAGAGGTCTTCACACATATAACCATGCCGAACGGATCGTGCGGGACGGTCTTTTGCGAAGTGCAGTGCTGGTCGCTGACAGTGGAATTCGCCTTTTTGTTCCAACGGACACGCTGCTGACTGATTCCCGGGATTGCTTTCGGACATCCCGTTGTCTTGTCGAATGGATTGGGCAACTGCGATTTCGATCGATTCGCCCGATGATTGTGGTCCGCGGTTCGAAGGGGGCATGGCGGCTTCCCGACGGTTGGCGCGAATGTCTGGCCAATGGTGGCTGTTTGAGAATCTGTCACCGGTGCGAAAGCTACGAACAAAATGCGAGGCTATTGAACGGAATCATCCGTTTCCTTCAACGTACAAATCCTGCCTCGGACTAATCGCCTGTCACCGTCGAACAAGGCGGCGAATTTCGGGCGTACGGCAACTCGCGGGGGCTCCGGCTGGTTTCGAGTGGTACCAATGCAGAAGAAGTTGTGTGGCAGGATAAGCGGTCAAACTGCCAACGACGGCGAATATGGCGGTTCCAACAAGCAACGGTGATCCAATCTCCACACACATTCTCTGGAACTTCACGCAACAACCATCGGATGAGAATAAGAGTTGCTCGATTTGCGTGATTGATGTGTGACCACCGACAAGGGCTGCTCCCGTGCGATATTGTGCATAGTAAAGCGGGAGAATCGTGAACGGGTTCGATACGTAGACCGCCATCAATGCAGCTGGTCGATTAAATCGAAAGAGTCGTCTGGTCATCCAGGCGAACAGCAGTACGATCGCCATTTGCCCCCCAACGGTGGGCGTCATGCCGATAAAGATGCCAACGGAAACACCGAGTGCCACAGCGCGGGGGCAATCATCCTGTTTCAGGATATCGCGCAGGCTGAACCGCAAGCTCAATTGAAGTCGTTTTTTCAATGATGCCAGCATGCAAACCCTCAGCTTGGTCCTGTCAGCGATCGCTGTGCTTCACAAGCCTGGCTTATGTGGGCGAGAGTGGCGTACAAAAAAACAGAATACGGCGACTTCTGCGAAGCATTAATGGGGAGATCGAGCTTTTATCGCGGCGACGATGAGCCCAAAACAGAAAGCGTCGAACGCATTTATGGATGGACGCCGGAATTTCGGGTCGTCAGTGCCAAAGGGCGGCAGTTCAGGCCGGTGGACTTTCACTGTGATGACACGGAAAAGTCGGCAGAATCGTCTTTACTGGTGTTTTCGGAAATGGAATCGCGAGGCAGTCCCCGATTCTTAAGGCTTACGTAGAATTGCAGCGGCGGCGTCTGTTGTCCGGGAGCGAAGTCTTCTTCCCAAGCGCCTTCAGTCTTCTGCTCTGCTTCCATCGCCACACATCCGAACGATGCGCGGGTCGAAGCGGGCGATGGATTCCACAAGATCAGACTGATCTGCCATGACCTGCTCGATGTTCTTGTACACCATCGGAACTTCGTCGGCCCCTGCCGACAGAATCTCAATTCCTCTTGCAGCGAGCGACTTCTGGACAGCTCGAAAGTTGTACTTGTTTGTCGCCTGCCTTCGAGACATTCGGCGTCCCGCTCCATGAGCTGCGGATTGCAGACTTTCAGAATTCCCTTTTCCGCGAACGACGAAGGCTGGATCGGCCATTGAACCTGGGATGACGCCCAGGACGCCATCTCCTGCTGGCGTTGCCCCTTTTCGGTGAACGACCACTGTTTCGCCCTGGTGCTCTTCGATCCATGCAAAGTTGTGGTGGTTTTCAACGGCTGACATCGTTCTCGCACCCAGCAGCGAGGTGACGGTTCGATGGATAACGTCGTGGCAGGCTGACGCGTATTTTCCCATGAGGTTCATGGCGGACCAGTATTCCTGGCCAGCGTCTGAATCCATCTCCAGCCATGCGAGGCGGTCGACATGTTGCCAGCGTTTGTCCAGTTTGCGACGCGCAATGTTAGAATAAGTCGAGCAGACAGAGGCGCCACTGCCACGACTTCCGCTGTGACTCATTAACGCGGTGTATCGACCGGGTGCGAGCTGCAGATCCTCCGTGTATTCCGTAACGCTTAGCACGCCGAATTCGACGAAGTGGTTTCCGGAACCGGATGTCCCCAGTTGTCTCCTTGCGCGATCCTTGTTTTCGCGAGTGACGCGGGTCACTGTCCAGTCTTCATCCATGACGGGATGACTGGTTGGTTTGGGTCGACTGACACCCATGCCAAAATGTGTCCCGTTCAAGAGTGCATTTCGGAAATGCTCGGGGCGTTTCTCCATGGTCTCCACGGGGATGTCGAGCACGCTGAGTTTCATTCGGCATGCGATGTCAACGCCAACGGCATAAGGGATGACCGCATTTCGAACGGCCAGAACGCCGCCAATTGGCAGTCCGTATCCAACATGGGCATCCGGCATTAAAGCGGCCGCAACAACCCCTGGCAGATGACACGCATTGTCCATCTGGTGGTGTGCAGCCTGATCAATCTGGCTGCCCCAAACCTTGTATTCGGGAACGTCGCCGGTGGGCAGCGGACCGTCGTAAGGACCTTCAATCTGGCGAAGTTCTTTCGCGAGCGCGTCAAGAATGGGGTCACCAAGGAACAATTCCGGTGAGACAGCGATCTGACGCAGTTTTTGCTTAATATCCCTCCGACGAACAGTGCCGGATTGAATCAACTGCTGGATGGCAATGATGGCAGCATTCGACGCTGCACGCGGGATTCCGAATTTTTCCAGTTGTCGAGCATTCATGACGAGCCTCGACACCAGCGATCCCGTGAATGTTCGCTGGATTTTGCGGCTGTAAAATTCAAAAGTTAATCAACATCTCCGGTGGTCCATTTCCCATCAATATTGCGCCAGACACCGCCAGGATTCTTATCCTGCAGGATGGCTGGTAATCGTGATGGGCGGACAGCGTCGTAGCACTGCAGCATGCCGAAACGTGAAACCGCGGCGGGAATGCCGACGGATGTGAAGCCCGGATGGCCGGTCGCCGGAAATGGTCCGCCATGATTCATGGCCGGGCTAACCGCGACGCCTGTCGGCATTTTGTCATTCAGCAGACGGCCCACTTTTGTCCGAAGTGCGGGAGCAATCATCGCGTATTCGGTGTCATCACTGCCTGCATTGTCCGTATAGATACAACCCGTCAGATTGCCCTCCAGAGCTTCAGCGATGTCGGCCATTTGTTTCGCGGTGCTGGCGAAGACGAACAGGGAACCATTCCCGAATGCTTCGGTCTGAAAAATCGCCGGGTCATTCAGAAACTGTTCGCCGGAAACGCGAAGCAATGTATTCTGAAAACAGACTCCTTTTCCGCCTCCCGGTTGTCCTCCCGTGACAACTGTGGCTCCGGCGTTAACAATTGTTTGAACTCCGGACGAAAAGCTGGAACGGACGCCTTCGGCCAGCATGGTGCCAACCGGGGCCGTCGTGAATCGTTCAGCCACTGCTTTCAGGAATGATTCCCCTGCTTCGCCCGTGGGCAAAACGACGACACCGGGATTTGTGCAGAACTGGCCGGTTCCCATGAGGCAGCTTCCGGCGAATTCATCGGCAATAGCGTCAGAACGTTCTGCAAGAGCGCCGGACAGAATGAAAACCGGATTGATGCTGGAAAGCTCGAGATAGATTGGCTTGCCAGCGGCATCGGCGGCGGCTTTGAGTTTCAGGCCTGTCTGACGCGCGCCGGTGTAGCCGGCGGCGGCGATGCGATGATCGGACACCAGTTTGTAACCATCTTCATGACTTGTCCGGTAAATCAGCTGGACAAGCGCTTTGGGCATCCCTGTTTCCTCAATCGCTGCCAGGGCGGCTTCCGCGAAAAGTCGGGTGGTTTCGGGGTGACACGAGTGTCCCTTGGCGATGACTGGATTACCGGCCGCGATGGCTGCCGCGAAATCACCGCCGGCAATTCCATTGAACGCAAATGGAAAGTTATTGGGGCCAAAAACAACCACAGGCCCAATGGGACCGAAGACGGACCGAATTCCCGAGGTGGTGTCGATGACAGGGTGACACCATGATTGCTCCCGCGCTGCTTTGGCGGCCTGTCGCAGCTGGTTAATGGTGCGAGGCAGCTCGCCATCTTTCAAACGCGGGCTGACGGGTAAAGCTGTTTCGGCATGTGCTGCTTCGACCAGGGCGTCGGATCGTGATTCAATTTGACGGGCGTAACTTTCGAGAAACTCTGCGAATCGTACTCCTGACCAGCCGCGTGTTTCGCGTGAAACCGCGGCTGCGGCCTCCAGCGCTTCGCTGATTTCGGACCAGGGACTGACCGGGAAAACCTGTGGCATCGGCTGTTCTGTTGCCGGATTGACTGCCTGGAAGGTCTTTGTACCGGAACTGGTTTTCCACTGGCCGTTGATCAGTACGGGTTGTGTCATGACTGTTTTGCTTTCGATGGTCTGTTGAGTGATTCGTTGAAGTCGGGAAGCCGCCGGGTATCAGCCTTCTGCGACATTGACATAGACTTTGAGTGCGTCGCGGTCTTCGACCAGCAGACGCATCATTTCCTTGTAATTGTCCAAACCATCCACAGGCGTGGTGAGGATCTTCTCGATGACGCCCGGCCATGTGACTTCACCGAGTGCCAGGTCGGCGATGCCGGATTCAAAGTGTCGGAAGTTGGCATTCACGGATCCGAGCAGCAACTTGTTTCCCAGTACCCAGTTCAGATTCAGGTTGTCGCTGGGCACTTCGACTTTCCGTTGTCCACCCGTGATGCTGGTCCAGACCACGCAGCCATTGTGTCCCAGGTGTTCCATGGCTTCAAAAGCAATCGCACTGCTGCCGGTGGCTTCAACGATCAGGTCGGGTTTTCCGTTCCGGGAAGCCAGTTCCTTCATTGATGTTTCTGATGTGCTGACGTAGGTGGAACCGAAGCCTTCTGCGATCTCCGCTTTCAGATTAGGTTTTTTTCCTCGAGCAAGCGTGAAGACCTGAATACCGCGCAGTCGCAGGATGAGAGTTGAAAGCAGACCAATCTGCCCCGCTCCCGTCACCCATGCCGTTCTGGGTTCCCAGACTTGAAGCCGTTTCTGAGCGAGAAAGGCCTGTTCAACCGCCTTTGCAGCGCAGCTCATGGGTTCGGCCAGAACGTGAAGATGTTTCAGGCCGACGGGCATACGTACAACGAATTCTTCGTCATCCACGAAGTATTCGGTCAGGTAACCGTGCCGCAGATTGATGCCGCGTTCGTAGTACTGTTCTTCGCTGGTGATATCGGATCGCCCAATCTTGTCGTAGATAGAGCCACCAGGCCGACGTACCGTGCACGTGACGTAGTCGCCGACATTCACTCGCGTGACTGCCGGACCGACTTCTTCCACAATGCCAAAGCATTCATGCCCAATCACCAGAAAGTCATAGCCATCCGGTGCATTCCCATACAGCGCATCGTTAATTTCCCGATCGGTTGCGTCGACGCCGACCTTCAGCACTCGAACCAGGACGCCTCGACCATCGGGGATATCCGTGACAGCGGGCTTCGCAAGATCTGCCAGATGCACGCTATTGGGGGTACCCGGTCGGACAGCGATGGCTTTCATCTCAATCAACTTTCAAGCAGAACACGAACAAATACTGGATTGATATCCGGACCAGGCAGAGCGAATCCGGAGTTTTAAGAAACTGGAAGTGTGCGGCGATGAGTCTGGAGTGTGCAACTACGCACGAGGTGAAGGTGGGCAGAATCGGAGATGACCGACAACTGCTCGTGTGCGAAATGGCAGGCGGATTCTATGAGGCTGACTAGTGGCGTCAATCGACCCCCCGTCGCAGCGACTCGGATGAGAATTCCTGCCATTCGATCAGTGATTGGGCTATCGACGTCCGGGCTTGAGCAGGTATGGCACAATTCATGCTGCCTGGCAGATGGATCAAAGATGTGAGAAACAGGATGAGTCTTATGAATCGTGAATCAAGAACGTCGTCTGTTCTGATGCGGGCATTGGCGGGGCTGGTTGGGATGATCGGTTTGCTCGCGATGATCGCGTGGCTGGCCGGAGCATTCACGGACAAGATTCCGCCCGGTCGGGTTGCAACTGAAGCTGCGCGGCTGAACGGGGAAGACACCGATACCGTTCATGAAGTCGTCAGGGACGATATCGAAGAGTCCGTTGGGACCCTGAAGGCTGCTGGCCGGACAGAGATTTCAGCTCGCATTCTGGCCCGCATTGAAAAGGTGCTTGTGACTGCCGGGGCAATCGTGAATGCGGATGACATTGTGATCGAGCTGGACCGCGAGGAACTGGAGTCGCGACTGAAGCAGGCCGAGCAGGCTGCAATGTCGGCTGATGCGGCATTGTCGCAGGCCAGAATAGATCTTGATCGAGAACGGCAACTGCGAGAAAGAAATGCGGGAGTCCAGTCGGCGCTGGATGCCGCGCAGAGTCGTTACGACATCGCGACGGCTCAGGCTGCGGGAGCAAAGGAAGCCATCGAATCGGCCCGAATCGTATTGTCGTACGCGACCATCCGAGCACCACGGGCAGGACGCGTTGTTGATCGGCTGGCGGAACCCGGAGACACCGCTCAGCCCGGACGACCGTTGCTGGTGGTTTACGATGCCGAATCTTTGCGGCTTGAGGCTCCGGTAATGGAATCACTGGCCATTCGGCTGAAGCCAGGTCAGGAACTGGTGGCTCGTATCGACGCTCTGGATCGCGAAGTGACGGCGACGATTGACGAAATCGTGCCGCAGGCCGATGCGCCCAGTCGCACGTTCCTTGTGAAAGCAATCATTCCTCGTACAGAGGACTTGTATGAGGGCATGTTCGGCCGACTCCTGATCCCCGCGGGTGAGCGTCAGCATCTCTGTTTGAACGAAGCGGCCGTTCAGGAAGTCGGCCAGCTTCAGTTTGTCAACGTTGTTCGTGACGATCAGACTCTTGAGCGACGACTGATTCGAACCGGTCAGGTCGGAATTCCCGGCCGTGTCGAAGTGCTGAGCGGCTTGTCCGCAGGAGAACGTGTTGTTCTTCGGAATGCACGAGTGGACTCTGAATAGTGCTCGTGCATCTCTTCGGCGGTGCGTGTTCCGGTTTCCGGTTTGAGTCAACAGTAAAGGCAAGACGTCGTGACGGATCAGCCCTCCCCGATTTCAGATTCTATGCCCGGTCATGATCTCGCCGCTGTCGCGACGGCTGAACAGGCCACTACCAGTGACAGCTCGTCAGTGATGACACGGCTCGTCGAGGTTTTTTTGCGGGGAGACGTTGCGATTCTGCTGACGATCGTCTCTCTGATTCTTGGAGCCGTGTCCCTTTGGCTGACTCCACGGGAAGAAGAGCCTCAAATCGTAGTTCCTATGGCGGATGTGCTGATCTCTGCGCCAGGGATGTCTGCGGAAGAAGTCGAACAGCAAGTCACAAGTCGCGTCGAGAAAATGCTCTACCAGATCGATGGCGTCGAGTATGTTTATTCGATGTCGCGTCCGGGGCAGTCGGTCGTTACGGTGCGATTCTACGTTGGCGAAGATCGCGAGGATTCGCTGATCAAGCTCTACAACAAGTTGCAGTCGAACGTCGACCAGATTACGCCTGGTGTATCCGGGTGGGTGGTGAAACCAATCGAAGTCGACGATGTTCCGATCCTTGTTGCGACCTTGTGGACAGATCGCACGGATCAGTATGGTGATTTCGAACTGCGGCGACTGGCCGAGCAATTCCAGAACGAATTACAGGCCATTAATCAGACCAATCGCGTCTGGGTTGTTGGCGGTCGGCCAAGACAAATTCGCGTTGAAGTAAATCCGTCTGCGATGGCTGCCCGGCAGGTTTCCATCCTGCAGATTGCGAAGGCCCTGCAGGTCTCCAATGTGAATCAGCAGGTCGGTTCATTCGATCAGCTGGAGCAATCGTTTGTGGTCGATGCAGGTCGATTCGTTCAGGACACTCAGGAGCTTGGCCGACTGGTCGTCGGACTTTCGAGTGATCGTCCTGTGCATCTTCATGATGTTGCCGTCATCAGAGACGGTCCTGCGGAATCAACCACATACAGCTGGCTGGGGTTCGGGCCTGCACATGAGAATGAAGTTTCACGCCAGCCACACGACGTCTTTCCTGCAGTACAGATTGCTGTTGCCAAGCAGAAAGGCAGCAATGCGGTTTGGGTAGCCGATGCGGTCAAAGATCGTCTGGAAGAATTGTCCAGGCAATGGTTACCGGACGGAGTTCATTATCAAATTACACGAGACTACGGCGAAACGGCAGACGATAAGGTGAACGAACTGGTCGAGGGACTTGCGGTTGCGGTTCTGACAGTGATCGTGTTCATCGGAGTATTTCTGGGTTGGCGTGCAGCTCTGGTTGTCGCGTTGGCGATTCCTGTTTGTTACAGCCTGACACTGTTCATTAACCTGATGGCTGGCTACACAATCAACCGAGTTACCATGTTTGCGTTGATTCTGTCGCTGGGGCTGCTTGTCGATGACCCCATTACCGATGTCGAAAACATCGCTCGCTACTTCGCACTGCGCGTGCTTCCGCCACGTCAATCGGTGCTCAGGGCAGTTCAGGAAGTGCGTCCGGCTTTGTTACTGTCGACGCTGGCGATCATTGCCAGTTTTCTTCCCATGGCGTTCATTACGGGCATGATGGGACCGTACATGG
Source organism: Planctomycetaceae bacterium (assembly GCA_041398825.1). NCBI lineage: Bacteria > Pseudomonadati > Planctomycetota > Planctomycetia > Planctomycetales > Planctomycetaceae > Planctomycetaceae bacterium. The sequence goes on from JAWKTX010000001.1 coordinate 734,629, forward strand.
CGCCGATGGCATTGAATGTCCCATTGACCGTTTCCATGTCAACGGTTGTCGCATTCGTCCTGACGCCCTGGCTGGCCATGGTCGCACTTCGAAGAATGATGGACGATGCAAATCCGGACGATGAATTTGATATCACGGCTCGGCCGCTGTATCGGATTTTTCGCTGGTTACTGACACCCATGCTGGAGAAACGATGGATCAGCTGGGCGGTTCTTGCCGGCACGGCCGTCTTGTTTGCTGCTGCCTGTTTGCTGCCGGCTTTGCGGATGGTTCCCCTGAAGATGTTGCCGTATGACAACAAGAATGAGTTTCAGATTATTGTCGACATGCCGGAAGGCACCACGCTGGAAAGAACGGAAAGTGTCGCAAGGGAAGTCGCTTTGCATGTAGCCGCTGAAGCTGAAGTTACCAACTACTGTGTTACGGTGGGAACTTCATCGCCGATGGATTTCAATGGCATGGTTCGTCATTACTTTCTTCGGTCCGGTTCAAATGTCGCGGACATCCGATTCAATCTCGTTTCGAAGGACCTGCGAGTTCAACAGTCTCATGAACTCATTCTTCGCATTCGGAATGATATGAAGGAACTGTCCAGCCGATTCCACGCAAATCTGAAGCTCGTTGAGGTTCCGCCCGGGCCCCCGGTGCTTGCTACGATTACGGCGGAGGTTTACGGGCGAGATGATATGGCCTACGCAGAACTGATTGCCGCGTCCAGGCTGGTTGCAGGTCGTCTGGAGCGGGAGCCGTTCATCGAAGATGTCGACATCAGTGCCGAAGACGATCAGCAGAAATGGGTATTTGAGGTCGACAAACCCAAAGCAGCGATGAGCGGCGTGTCGACGCAGACAGTCGTGTCGACGCTGGGGGCTGCGCTGAACGGCCTGAATGCCACCATCCTGCATCAGTCTCGTGAAATCGATCCTCTGAATGTTCAACTACGACTTCCTCGCCAGCAGAGATCTGCACTGGATGATCTGCGAGAGCTTTATGTTCCGGGAGATGGAGGAGCTTTGGTGCAGCTGGGGGCAATCGGATCGTTTCACCAGGTGATTGAAGACAAGACCATCTATCACAAGAATCTGAAACGGGTCGTTTTTGTTTACGGCGAAGTCGCAGGACGTGCTCCAGCGGATGCCATCATTGATATGCAAACCGATCAAAGGAACTCCGGGGTGAATTTGCCTCCGGAAGCTGATCGCAAAGCCCGTGATGTCGAAAGTCGGACATGGCTGGCAAGGGGAGGCGGAGATGAGTGGCAGGTTCCCGAGGGGATTGAGGTTGAATGGGCAGGCGAAGGCGAATGGCAGATCACGCTGGATGTCTTCCGTGACCTCGGCCTGGCGTTTGCCGCGGCCCTGATTGGCATTTTCATGGTTTTGATGTTTCAGACCGGTAGCCGCGTTTTGCCACCCGTGATGATGTTGTCAATCCCGCTCACTCTGATCGGAATTATGCCGGGATTCTGGTTCCTGAATGCTGTCGTCAACAAACCTGTCGATGGCTATCCGAACCCTGTCTTTTTTACCGCCACAGCGATGATTGGGATGATCGCGCTGGCGGGAATCGTGGTGCGTAATTCTGTCGTCCTGATTGATTTCATTCATTTGGGAATGCAGGAAGGGCATCCGCTGAAAGAAGCAATCATCCGCAGTGTCGCGATCCGAACTCGGCCCATCCTTCTGACCGCTGGAACAACCCTTCTGGGAAACTGGGTGATCACACTGGATCCGATATTTTCCGGCCTTGCCTGGTCGGTGATTTTTGGAATCGTGACTTCAACTCTGTTTACGCTGTTCGTCATTCCTGTCGTGTATTGGTTGATTTACGGACCCCGAAAACAGGTCCGCGACTGATGAAATGCAGCGATCAATGTGGATCTCGTCCGATATTTGGCGCTGGTATGCGTGCATCGAGTGACTTCACTGAAGAATGCGTTCCAATGGTTTCGATCAGGCAGCGGCGTGTCTTGATGGATGTTCTTTTCTCTCACCGTGCGTGAAACTGACCACCGCAGTCCAGAGCCGTCGCGTATCCCGGGACGTCTCGCGAAGCCGGCGCGTAAGAGCTAACCTAACTGTCCGTTGAAAAACCGGGACAGGCCCGCAGGACGACGGAAAACCATCGTGTTTTAAAGTCTCCTGCTCGAGCCAGTCCCGTTTTTCAACAGGCTGCCAAGTTAACGCAAATAGACTTATGAATGATCTTGCGAGCTCCTGTTGTTAGTTTACGCTTTGGGTATACCATTGGCAGTATACGGACTGCAGGTCGCCCCCTGAGAGAGCAGCCGACAGATTTGGATAAATTCAAACCGATGCCGATTTCAGGCGACGGATGGGAATTCTGACATGCAAAGGAAACCTTCTGTTACCATCCCGGACATCGGGGGCCAGCGGCATTCCGTCAGATTGCAGGGAGTAAGTCACCTGGTGTTGCGGACCTTGCTCTTGTTGTTTGTGGTTCTGTCACCGATCGCTGCCTCAGCAGAGTCGCTTCCAGCCAGCCAGTCCATTGATGAACCGTCTGCTGGTTTCACGCAGAAAAATCTGGATAACACTGCGACGGGAAGGAACACCGTGTTACCACCGCTGCGGATCCCGGTTTCCCCGCAGGGCGACGGTGATAGTCAGCCGCCGATGCCAGTGACTCTGTCAGATGAAGCCCATGATTTTCTCCGTGGAATGATCCTCCTTCTCCTGCCTGAGGAGTTCAGTGACGACGACGGATGGGGAAATCAGCGGCGAATCCAGTCAGGCCTGAATGTCGATATTAGTCGTGGCAAGCTTCATACGAGTCGTCGCTGGAAGAATGTGAATCACGGCGTTTGGGCCCGCGTTTCAGCGAGACTGGTCAACCCCGAAAACACATTTCAGCTTCGCGTAACCCAATTGCCCAATGGCACTGATGAAGTCGCGGCACCTTCGGTTGGAACGGGGGAGTTCACGAAGCCCGAATCGACGCGCTACAGTGTCGAATGCGATGTCCTTGTCAAAGCAATCGGGCAACGTCAACAATGGAATTGGGGTTTGTCTCTCTGGAGCGTCTCTGCCGACGTCGATGTGGGGGCAAAACTTCTGGCTCTGGTGAATGTGGGACGCACTGTTCGGACAATAGACGGAAAGGTTCAACTCCGAATTACGCCGGTGATCGACACGGCAGAAATTCATATCACGCACTTCCGGGTGAATCGAATTAGCCACGTTAAAGGTAATGTGGCTCGCGAGATCGGCGAGATGTTTCAGCCACTCGTGATGCACGCCGTCAGGAAAGCAAACAGTGGACTGGCCGGTAAAATCAATCGAAAGATTGAAAAGCTGGGCGACCGATTGAATATACCGCTCTGGAATTCCGTATTTCCATCGCCCACCGAAAGCTCGTCACAGGATTTGACCGGTCAGGAAAACGACGGGTTGCGGTCAGAATGATCCCTCTGCTGTCCACTTAAACAGTGGCTCATCACTTCTTTTCCCCTGCAGATAACGCTCAACCTCCCCAGATTCCTGAGTTTGCGCCAATTCTCGGGATAATCTTCGACTTATCGGTGATCTAACAGAACGTGCTGGACCATCTCCAGTTTCGGCAATACGATGGTGTGCGTTCTGTGCAGGTTTCTGAAGATTTGGTGTGGGCTGGTTCCGTGCCAGAGCAGCAACCTTTCGAGGATTCAGTATGTCACTCTCAGCAAGTCAAAAAGCAGCATTGGCAGAGGCTGGGGAGAAGTCTTCCCATGGTTCCGATGCGGCAGAGGCTTCAGCGAACGCTGGCCTCACTGCAGAGGAGATGGCGCAACTCAGGGATGAGCGTCTTGCGACAATTCGAAAGGCGGTTGAATCTGGTGACTACGATTCCGATGAATTGCTGGAACGATCTGTTCGGATCATGATTGAGCGACTTGGTCAGGATCCGGAAAGTAGTACACCGGACAGGGAAAGTAATTTACAAGACGGCTGTCAGCAATAAGCGGCGCCTGAAAAGAGAATAGGCAAAGAGGTTTATCGTGAGCGAGCTGGCTCCCCAGGATGTGGCAGTTTCCCCCGTTGAAAAGTTTCGTGAATACCTGGGTACCAAAGGTAAACGTCTGACGCAGGAACGAGAGATAATCGTTCGCGAAATCTTCGCCGACCATGAGCACTTTGATTCTGATCAGATTGTAGCCCGGCTATCGAAGCCCCGGATCAATGGTGGTCGAGTCAGTCGAGCAACCATTTACCGAACACTGAGTTCTCTTGAAGAAGCCGGCCTGATTCGTAAGGTTGCCCGAGCTAATGACCGGGAAGTCTATGAACACGACTATGGTTATCCACAGCATGACCATTTTATCTGCAGCAAGTGCAGCAAGCTGGTCGAATTTCGTAACGACGAGATCTCGGTGATCCTTGAGCGGGTCGCCAGTGAATTTGGGTTTCGAATGAATGGCCATCGACTGGAAGTCAACGGCATCTGTGCCGAATGCGCCAGGCCGCCGGAACGACGCCACCGCAAGCTGGATATGATTTGACCTGTTCTCGTCGGACTAAATGGCCTGAAGTTCCGTTGTCGCATCGCCGAATGCATCGAGATTAAGTCCCATACGATTTGCGATCGCCAGATACAGGCTGCAAAGTTTTCGATTGTCGTCGCCTTTGTCCTGGTAGTTCATGTTTCTGCCAGTTTGAAGTGCTCCACCGAGACCGCCGACGGTGAATAGCGGCACCCGGCTGGAATCATGTCGGCTGCCGGACAGCATGTTGTTGACAAAGATCAGACAGGAATGGTCCAGCACGGTTCCATTCCCTTCATTCATCGTGTCGAGCTTTGACGCCAGATAGGCCATCTGACTGACATAGTACCGAGAGATACGTTCAAAGTCGTCTGACTTATCGTTGTGTGATGCCGAGTGGTGAGCGTTGCGAACATCGAGGAACGGGTAAAACAATCCGGAGATGTCTCTGCAAAGCAGAAGAGTTGCAAAACGAGTCTTATCCGTCTGGAAGGCGATGGCTGTGACGTCACACATCAACTTCATGTGTTCACGAATATCTTCCGGCAAGCCGTTGTCCGGACGCTTCATCGCAACAAGGGGAGTTCCATTCTGCGTCGCACGCTCAGCCGCTTTATTCTGATCTCCTCTTGCGCGGTCAATCCGCTTCTCAACTTCTCGCACGCTGGTCAGGTATTCATCCAGTCGGACTCGATCGGCATCGCTCACCTGACGACTCAGGCTCGCAGCATGTTCCTGAATCCGATCCAGCACGCTCTTGTTGCGTCGATTTCCGCGATTGTCAAACAGGCTGTCGAATGCCAGTGACGGGTAGACTTCCATGGGGACAGGGGACGTTGCGTTCTGCCACGAAATATGTGAACTGTAAGCCATCGAAAAGTTTGTTTCGTGATACCCCGTCACAGGCTGTTCACAGCCAAGCACCAGACTCGGCTGAGCAGTCTCCTGCCCCAGCCTATTGGCGAGGAGCTGATCGATACTGATTCCACCTCGAAGTTCGGATCCCTTCTGAAGCGCTGCGCCGGAAAGAATGTTTCCGGTTTGTCCGGGGTGGATACCCACGCCCGTGGCATTCCTGTTGAATAAACCGTCGATGAAATTCATCTTCTGTTTCAGAGGTTCCATTGGAGAAAGGGTTTTGCTCAATTCCATTTCTCCGCCCTGCCCTTTGGCCCACCAGTGTTCCTGATTGACCCCGCAGGCCATAAACAATGCTGCAAATCGTTTCGGTGTTGGCGAGCCTTTGGTGTCGGCGACGGCAGATTCGGCGATGGTCGAACCGGATGCAGATGTCATTCCCCAGACCGGGACGGATTCCAGCCATGGCAACGCCATGGTGACGCCAGCTCCCTGGAGAAGCATTCGGCGAGGAAAGCTGCGATTTTGTCCTGAGTGATGATTCATAATTCTTTCGCTTGATTCAGGTTCCTGCGATGGAGAGTTCGGGATGTTCTACAACGCGTTTTCAGCGTCGCATCAGGAACTGTTCGCTTGTGACAATGGTTTCGATCAGGCTTCGGAATCGATAGCCGTCAGTGTGCAGCTTTGCTTTCATCTCGTCAAGAAGCAGGTCATCGGATAACAACAAACTGCGTCCCAGACCAAAGGTCAAAAGTTTTCGGCAGAACGCATCAATGAAATCGGACTCTCGATTCTGCTTCAGATACCTTTGAAGATCCACGAGCTGGCTACCCTCTGAACCATCTGGAAAGACGGCCGATGATTCGATGGGACGACCACCAAGGTCGATGGATCGCAATTCTCCAATGGGGCCGTAGTTTTCGAACACCAGTCCAACGGAGTCGAACCGGTCATGGCAGCCCGCACAGGCCGCGTGATCCCGGTGTTTTGCAAGTGCCGCCGCAAGCGTCAGGTCGCCCAACGCTGATTCGTCTTCGGGCAAGTCCGGGACATTGGGAGGCGGCGCGGGGATGTGTTCGCCAAGCAGCTTGCGAACAACCCAGTATCCTCGCTTTACGGGACTGGTGCGCAGCCCTGGCGAGTTCTGGGTGAGAAATACCGACATCGGGACCAGACCACCACGCTGCTTCTGTGCCGCCTGTTCGATTCGAATCCAGCCATCGTCTGTCGATTCTGGTGGCGATGAGGGATATTCGAGGCCGTAGTGTCGTGCGAGTGGTTCGTTCACGAACGTGTAGTCTGCGTAAAGGCAATCTAGCAAAGGACTGTCATTCTGAATGATCGAATGAATAAACCGCACTGGTTCTTCGAACATCGCGGCACGCAGTGCATCGGTGAATTGCGGGAAACGATTTCGGTCAACACTGTTATGCTCTTCGAATCGTCGAAATCCCAGCCAGTTCCCTGCGAATTCGATCGCCAGTGAGCGGGATCGTTCATCCTGCAGCATTCGCCTGACCTGCGATTTCAGTTGGTCGTGGTCCTGAAGATGACCGCTGGCTGCAAGATTCAGTAGTTCTTCATCCGGCATGCTCGACCACAGAAAGTAGCTAAGGCGACTTGCAAGTTGAAAGCGATCCAGAGCGTGTCGATTTATTGTGAGGGACGGACCGGAATCATTCGTCCGCGCAGCCAGATCCGTGCGATAGAAGAAAAGAGGTGAGACCAGTAGTGAAACAATCGTGTCCTGAATGGCTTCTTCGTGCGTCAGCCCGTCCTTCGACCTGAGTGACTGATAAAAAGTTTTCAGTTCGTGTTTTTCCGTATCCGCAAGTGGTCGCCGGTAGCATTTTGCCGCAAAAACTTCGAGCTGTACCAGGTGCGAAGCCTCTGCTGCCAGATGTGCCTGTTCGACCCACCGTATGGCACCGTTCATATTCCGGAAGTAATCGACGATCGCTTGTTCTGAGACTCCTTCAGCACCATTTCTTCGGGCTTTGTCGAGATAAACTTCAGACAGCTTTTCGATCTGATTTTCTTCCAGTGCGTTCAGGTTCTCAGGCCTCGCAAAATCGAAGACTTCATCTCGCATCCACTGAGAGTCTGTTCGCTCGAACCAGAGAAATCCCTGATACTGCCTGACGGGGGCGTAGGCGATGAAATCCAGTTCTCGCCAGAGACGATCCAGTTCGGACTTCTGGTCTTCAGTGAGGATCAGGTCGCATAGCGGCGCGTCGTCACGATAGTACCCCATCATGCTGTGGAAGCCAGCGCTAAGCAGTCGTCCTTTCTCCTGCTTTTCACGTGGTACGCCCACATAGTCGCGCCCCCGTTCAGAAATGTAGAAGGCATCTGGAAAGATGTCTGCAAATCGGGCTAATGCTCTCCAGTATTGTCGACGCTCTTCTCCATCCACTGGAAGCACCAAAGACTGTTCTTCCAGTGTTGTCGGTGCAACGTCAGGGGCGTCGATGGTAGCCGCTGAGTTGAATCGGCGACGATTGGCTGCGTATTGATCATTCTTCCAAAGCACGAATGCCTGAGCACCGCGGTGAATACCTCGTACATCGAGTCCTTCAACGGGCGGTTCCAGACGACGCCGAACGGTGGCCACAAATTCTGCCATCCTGCGGCATGCCTCCATTGCGGTTGATTCATCTGCATTGTCAGGGATTTCACGCCACATTCGACGTACGATCTCCAGTGGTCCGTAGTCGTCCTGGCTATCGATCAGCAGACGGGTTAACGTTGACAGATACTTTGCGCTGATACCAAATTCTGCAGCGACAGCATCTACAGATCTCACTGACTTGCCTGGATGAACCTGAAGTTGACGAGCAGCGAGGAAGTACGTGGCCAGGTCTGTTGGCTGTTGTCGATAGAAGTCGACAATTCGATTCACGCAGTACTTGTCGCGGTCCGTGTCCGTCATCACCGGATGGGGAGCAAAGTCAAAACCGTCTGGTTTGAGTACGAGATGCTGAACGACTTCCCGCGCGCCGGAGAGGTACTTGTTGAATAAAGCGGGAGAGAGAGTTAATGATTCTGCAGAGTTGTCAAATCCAGCTTCATTTGCGGGATCGACCGGAAACTCTCGAGTCGGCTGAATATCAACGCCCGTGAGATCGCGGATGGTGTAGTTGTACTCGGCATTGCTCAGCCGACGAACCGGTACTTCACCCGGATCACCTGCATTTCGCTTCGCCTCCGACATCAGGATTTCCCGAATCTGCCTGACAATCTCGCCAACCTGTTGTTCCGATGGCCGCGGGGAATAATCGGCGGGCGGCATTTCGTCAGCCTGAAGACGATGGATGATCTCCTGCCAGACCTGATGTCGGTCGACAATATCCGCAGCGGATCTGGTTGTTTCCAGATTCAATTTTGCCTCTGCCGTTTCCGTGTTGTGACAATCGAGGCAGTGTGTTTTCAGGAATGGTGCAATGACTGTTGCTACGTCGGCATCTTCAGCAGGAAGTGACGGACTGCCGGACAGGAAAGTCACGGCCGAAAACAGCGCGAAGCGAAGAACAGACATGGCAGGTCGATTTCGATTTGGCGGGAAGTATGATCGGTGCGTCGGCGGGAAGCCGTATTCTTGCTGAGCGTCTGTGTTGTGACAACACAATCCTTCGCCGACCTGCCGTTTCGACTTCAAATTACAATCGACAGACTGCGAAACTGCCGCGAGACTTCAGGTTGTTCGCGTCACTGCTAATCGTCGCTTCGTCAACAGAAAGAACGCTATGCGCATTCTCCTGCTTCTGGTTGCTGTGCTCTGCCCACCCGTTGCGTGTGGGCAGCTAAAGGACGGTCGATACCTGTACGTCGCGTCGCCTGGTATTCGCAACTACCCTGAATATGGTGGTCATGGCATTCTGGTGTTCGACATCGATAACGATCATGCGTTCGTCAAAAGGATTCCAACATCAGGACTCGATGCCAGTGGAAAGCCCATCAACGTGAAAGGCATCTGTGCCAGTTCCGTGACCGATCGGATTTATGTCAGCACGCTGACATCCTTAAGCTGCCTGGATCTGACGACCGAGAAATTGCTTTGGGAAAAATTCTATGACGGTGGCTGTGACAGAATGTCGCTTACTCCTGACGGCCATATTCTTTATGTGCCTTCGCTGGAAAAAGGACATTGGCACGTGGTCAACGCAGCTGATGGCAGTTTGATTAACAGGATTCAAACGAATTCCGGCGCTCACAATACGATCTGTGGTCCGAGTGGTCGATTTGCATATTTGGCGGGGCTTAAGTCGCCTGTGCTGACGATTGTCGAAACTCAGGGACATTCTGTGTTCAAGACCTGCGGACCCTTCAGCCACAATATCCGTCCCTTCACGATCAACGGGTCGGAGTCGCTGGTGTTTGCTTGCATCAACGATTGCCTGGGATTTGAAATCGGCGATCTTGAAACGGGGAAGAGAATCCACCGTGTCGAAGTGAATGGGTTTTCAATGGGGCCAGTGAAACGCCACGGCTGCCCAAGCCATGGAATTGGATTGACACCCGATGAAAAACAGCTTTGGGTCACGGATGGTCACAACAGTCATCTGCACGTTTACGATGCGACGGTCATACCACCGGTCCAGATGAAGAGTTTGCCGGTGCGAGACCAGCCTGGTTGGGTGACTTTCAGTATCGATGGTCGCTTTGCTTATCCGTCCAGTGGTGAAGTCTTTGAAACGGTGACATTCAACCAGGTGGCTCTTCTGACGGACGAAGTTGGTCGGGATGTTGGAAGTGAAAAAATGCTGGAGATTGACTGGAAAGATGGTGAGCCCGTCGCGCACGGTGATCAATTCGGGATCGGTCACTCGGAACAGTCGAATTCACGGTAACACCAGCGAGCCCTAATTTTGCACGCGCTGACGCCTGATCATTTTCTTGTCGTCGGTCGGCAGAAATTCAAACAGAAACTGCTATCGAATTGCGTATTCAGCCCGCAGTGGTGTTTCTGCAATTCCTTGCGCAATTTCGTCAGACGGCACCGCACAGGAGTGTCAGGACAGAACCGTCGTCTTGCGAATCAAACGCTTCCAGGCGACGGGCCGATAGTGCCGGATAAGCAACAACGAGGTAATGAGCGTCACGAGAGTCAGGATGGCACTGCTGCCCAGTGCCTTCAGGATCCATCCATCGCACAGGCAGCGGACGATGGCGGCTATCACCGCGACAAGAACTGCGGTTCTATTCCAAAGCAGAATACCCGCGATCGATGCTGCAACCACGGCCTGCATCAAAGCCAGAATGACGGGGCCCGTCAGGAGCCCTGTGTATCGATCATCAAAAAAATGCAGTCCAATGAACATGAGATGGCGAATGGACTGCATTCCATTGATCAACAGCAGCAGCGTCAGCGGTGCGACCGCCGCGCCGGGCATTTCTTCGTTGTCGATCGCGGCGGGAGTGTAGTCATCTGCAGGGACAGCTCGGGCTCGTGGCTTTGCCGATGGCTGTTTCTTTTTGCGTCGTCGGGGCGGTAGTACAGTGGTTTCATGACCGTTTGGAGCGGGCACCTGAAGCTGGCTGGTGCAAACGGGGCACTGGGTCGTACGGCCGGAATAACGATCATCGACGTCGTATCTTTCGCCGCAAATGCACTGTATTGAGATCATTTTCACCTTCGCCCCTTCCGCTTGCACTGGATTTCCGGGATTGATGAACAAATCACGGGAACGTGCGTTTGCAAAGAGCGGTTCACGAGAATCTGACTTCGCCGTCAGAATTTTCTATATCCACCAGAACGTGTGCAGCCGTCGGCGAGAGTTCTATTCCTGAGTGCTGATCGAAGGTTGTCTACGGGAGTTGCTTTCTGTGAAATCACTTACCTGAGTTTCCAGAGTGCTCTCGGCGACCATTCGCGAGTTTGCCACTGCTGCATGTATTCCGAGAATGTGTCCGATGAACCTGTCTGCTCATCGATGTTGATCGTCTCCGGATACTGGTTCATGGATCGGGACGGATAAGGTTCGCTGGACTGACCATAAACTGTATTCAGGTCGGCATCTTTGTCCCATCCAACGTTGTACAGAATAAAGTCTCGCTTCCAGCCCTCGGGCACTCTGCCGGTTGGTACCGCGAAATTCAGAGTCAGCTCATCACCGGGTCCCATGACAACCATTTGATCGTCTGCGTCATGGATCAGCGGCGTTGTATCGCCGTAACGCGTGAATCGGCCCATCATCGCGTGCCACCGAGGCTGTGTTGATACTGCCTGATAGTCATAGCCTTCAGGTGCATAGCCATTCCGGAACAAAGCGTTGTCGGCATACGTGCGGGCAGAGAAGCCACGGTAATGAAGATCAGCACTGATGAACGTGCAATCCTGAACAATCGTTTCTGCGTCCTGTTCGTCAACGATGAAGAAAGCTGTGTCCCAGTAAAGCTCCATGCTTGATGTTATTCGGAACCGGAAATCGTCTGTGAGAAATACATCAGACAAGTCAATGACCATGGCCTTTGTTTTTCCGCCTGGAAATCCAATGAATGGACGCGCGGTCTTCCATTGTCCCTCAGTATCAATGACTTCAAGAGATGGTGGAATCGGGCCCTGCAGGGATCGATTCTGGGAGAGGCCTGCGTTTATCGATGTGTCGGTAGGAAAGACCCAGCCGATCAGCACAAGTCGCAGGCTATGAGGCCGGTTTGGCAATCCCGGGTCAAATTCCATCGTCCATTGGTCCGTCAGACCCTGAACGATGCGTTGTTCGAAGGCTTTCGTATAGTTCCCATCCTGTGACTTCAGGGCGGGTAACAGATCATTGCCACGACCGTCAGTCACTGACGCTGGCAAGTGCCGCTTTTGCACGGTGTGAATGCGATGGGCCGCCATTTGAGGCGATCCGACTTTTTCATTTGTGAAGATGGATACATCTGCCGGATGGTCCACGGCAACCAGCTTGACTTCGTCAAAGTAGGCGGCTTCCCAGAGTTCTTCAGTAAGTTGCAGAGTGTACTGCTGATCTCTTTCGGCGAGCTGTTCCCCCGGAATCAGCAGGTATTCCCAATCGCGTGTTGGTGCGAGGTCACCGTTTGCCTGAACCAACCCGATGGGAGCGGCCCAGAGGCAGTCACTGAAGAATTCGAACTGCGTTCCGTTCCAGGTGTAAATATACGGGCAGGATCCCTTGAGGATTTGTGGATGCAATGCTCCCACGTGCGGCTTCAGAAGATTCGGAACCACAATATTCTGAGGGACGCCGTCGGTCCATATGACTCTGACAGCATCCGCTTTCGGTGCATCCCCGATTCCAAGATGCAACCTTGGTTTGTCGATGATTAACGATTGTCGGTGAGTCCCTGCGATACATTCCATGACGCCACCGATCGCGTGCATGTTCACCCGCTGCGAAGGAAACTGTTCGGGATTGCCTTCACTCCTGGCCACGATATCCAGCCATCCGTTTGTATTGCCGCCTTCGTTGCTCAGCAGATGCAGCGAATCACTGGTCGCCACAATCAAATCCAGATCACCGTCATCGTCTGCGTCGGCAACTGCGATGGTTCGGGCATCCAGATCATCAGCAATCAAGCCAGTGATTTCCGAGAATGATCCATCGGCCAAGCCGCGAAACAGCCTGACCTTGCCGGCTGCCAGTGCGATGATATCCGGAAATCCATCGTTGTCGACATCCTCTGCAGCCATGCTGGTTACGGCATCTGTCGTGACGATCTGCTTTCGAAGCAAAGACATTCTGCCCGTCATCGAAGTGGCTGTCATTGTCACAGTCAGGCCCTGCGGGCCGCAGGTCAGCAGGTCCCAGCTTTGATTCCTGTCACAATCCAGGATCCTGACCTCCGATGCCGCGGGCACCTGTTCAATTCCGTCCGTGTCGGTCAGCCAGCGGAAGCGACTGTGCAGCATGTTCTGTAGAGTACCGGCCGCGCCATCGAGGCTGACTCCAACAAGATCCATCGCGACATCACGATTCCAGTCACCGATTGCTAACGCCGAAATCGGATATTCTGGTGCAGCGATGCTTTCTGTCACGATTTCAAATCCAGAGCGTTCCAGATTCAAAACCACAGTCAGGCCTGCTTCAGTTGCGGCGATGATATCCAGGTCGCCGTCCGCTTCGATGTCCGCCACTTCCACATCGTTGATCGTTGCGGGGAGGTTGATCTGGGTGATGGTTTCCAAACTGCGTACGTTGTCATCGGTCGCGTTGTTTCTGAACAGGCTGATCGTAGTTGCATGCCAGGCAATCACGTCCAGGTCTGCATCAAACCAGCGATGCTTGCCAGCCGGGTCCGTCACAGTCCTGCGATCTCCATCGCGATCACGCAGTAATACCGGGGCCTTCAAATCAGAAATCATTCGATCAAAATCGCGGTCCAGGTCGGCCAGCTTGAAGCCACTGAAGGGAAGTTCGCCGGCAGCTTCTGCAATGGCCGTCCATTTGTCCGTTTCCACATCGCGCGCATAGATTTGAATCTTTCCCTGCGAGCATACAATCAGGTCGTCCACACCATCCAGATTCATGTCCTGAAATTCAATCTGTGACACTGCCTGAACGCCGGGCAGTCCTTCGCCCCTGGTGAACGATTTAATGACAATTTCGGAATTGACTGTCAGCAGGCCAACTTGCCTGCAGTTGTTAGACAATGTCAGCTTTCGAAATCGGTCAGCACATAGTCCAGCGGTGCGGTCAATCCGTCTTCGGTCAATCTGTGTTGCCAGTTCCGGCAACATCAGGTTCTTTGTGATCATGGCCGTGCCCATCAGGGCCGCGTGATTCGTGCCATCGAAACCCGCCATTGCTTTGTCAATGACTTCCAGCAAGTCGGTCTTCCGCTGTTTAACGATGGATGCATTCAGCGGTGCGACCAGGCTTCGAGCCGAACGTATGGTCTCTGGAATTTTCCTGGCTGCCTCCTGGACCATTGGGTCTTTGGAATTGAGTCCAAGCGCCTGACGTTCCAGTAATTTGTGGACGACAAACATGTTGTCCGGTTGTAGTTCATGGGTTTTGATGAGTGCATTAATGGGGCCAGCTGTATCGTTGAAATCGCGATGCCCTTCCATTGCCGCTGCCAGAGCAAACCAGTACTCCGGAAGGTTGCTGGCTTCTGCCGCTTTCCTCAGCAAATCAATTCCTTCTGCGGCCGTGGATTGTTGCGGTGAATCGCTGTGAACTAACAAACGCCCGAGCATATGGTCGGCCAGCAACGCATCCTCAGGAGAGGCTGCCCGCATTGCTGTGATTGCTTCTTTTGCACCTGCGATGGCTGCAGCGTAGGCATCCGGATCGCTCGATTGAGAGAATGGGGATTCGCGATCCAGTAGCGCCAGGACGCGTTCAACTGCCAAATTTCGTAAAGCCGCTCGATCCTGAGGCAGGAGCTTCGCCAGTGCGGTCAAAGCTTCTTCTGCCGGAGCCCACTCTTTGTTTTCCAGATGCCCAAGCCCCCTGGTCTTGAATTCAATGGCCTGGCGGAGATCTTCGGAGGTTAAGGACTTCGTTGCGGCCTTGTTGGCAGAAGCATCGGTCACGGGATCTTTTGACGATTCGACGTCGTTGCGACAGCCGGTATTCAGGCCGAATAGACTCGCCATACACGCAATTCGAATCAGGTTGCGAACTTCCATAGCCATCCAAACTTTCCGAACCAGGCCGCTTCAACATGTATGGTGGGAGCGGCGTCTGACGTTAACAGGATTCAGTGGCGGCGCCCCCTGCCAGATTTACGAAGAATACCGAATCTGTACGAACGAAAAAGTCGAGCATACCTTAGTTTTGTTCTCGCTTGCTCGCCCGTTCATCGCAATAAGCCCGGCATGGGTAAGGAGATTCGGTGGACTTGCCCTCGACGCGTCAGTGAATGCAGGGGGCCGGAAAAGCTCTCGCTGATCACTCGGCTGGACGTAGAAGCGACGCCTGACTGGAGAGCTGCCTCCCTGACAAGCGTCGGCCGAGCGAGAAGAGTGGTTTGAGCCGGAAGGCAACACCACGATAGAAAGCACTTCGGATTGCGAACGCAGCGACGTGTGAGTGCCTCGGTCGCCCGGTAACGTCCGCACGCAATCTCCGTTCGTGCGGATCAGGCGGCTGCTGGCATCAGTTCGTGACTGATGGCATCGATTTCTGATTCAGTGATCTGATCAAGCTGATCCGCGTATCCAACCAGTAACGCCATGTCGGCCAGTCTGTTGAGCCTTCGCGGATTACCGCCCGTGACTTCGTAAAGGCGGTTTACGGCGTCGTCGGTGAAAATCGGTTCCGTAGATCCGGCCGCCTGTAAAGCAGATCGAACGTAGTCCTGTGTTTCTGTCAGTGTCAAACCCTGCA
This sequence comes from Planctomycetaceae bacterium, assembly GCA_041398825.1. Taxonomy (NCBI): domain Bacteria; kingdom Pseudomonadati; phylum Planctomycetota; class Planctomycetia; order Planctomycetales; family Planctomycetaceae; species Planctomycetaceae bacterium. The sequence continues at coordinate 750,271 of JAWKTX010000001.1, forward strand.
ATGCGGCCGTAACAGCGATCCGGTCGCAAATTTGAACATGCTTGCGAAGTTTTGCGGACAGCACAGGCTGGCCCGCGACAATGATCGATAAACGGATGGATTCTTCGGCATCACAGATGCTTAACAGCGGCTGGATTACCTGCATTAAACAGGCGTCGGACATCTGATGAGCGTCGTCGAAACAGATTAAAGTCTGCTTGCCGTCGTTCGTCAGACGGATCAGGCTTGATCGGATTGAATTCAGTAGTGAGTCGGTCGGCAGGTCGATGTTCCTGACCGCTTCTTCATTCTGAAGGTCGGCCGTGATGATGCGAAGCAGCTCAACCGGAGCAAGCAAAGAGAACGGCACGTAGACGATCGGAGAAAACCCGCTCGATGCAAAAGACTTCATCAGGCTGGACTTGCCGGTCCCCGATTGTCCAATCAGCATCCCTATGCCCAGACTATTGTCCATGCAGTATTTCAGACGCAGTTTTGCTGCCTGTTGAGAATGGTTGCGGTACATCGCAGACGTGTTTATCCGTTGGATGAACGGCTTGTGGGTCAGATTCCAGTAAGATTCGTACATGCCGGATATTTCCAGTCAACGTTTCACAAGGAGGCTGTTTGCAAATCAGGATTTGTGGTCATGTCTACGGAACGGGGTTGATCGCTCCGCGAAAACGAATCCCGGGAGAATCGTGGCCCTGTGGAGCCGAATGATCGACGGTTCCGTAGAAAGTTCGTTCGCCCGCGCCCGTAAGATGAACCGGTAGCGTCTGCCGATGCGTCTGGTAGACGTCTGCAGAATCGAATTGTTGGGGTTCCTGACCAGTGATCGCCTGATCGGATACAGGGATCTGAAGAGGAGGCATTGTTTCCGGTGGGGACTGAAATGCTGCGTCGCTGAACGGGTTGGTCGGTTCGTCCTGGATAGCGACAGGGAACGCTGAAACCATGTCTTCCTGAGAATCACTCTGCTGCACCACCGGCGCTTCCGTAACAGAATCAGGCGGTGGCGTTTCGGAATAGACCAGTCCCATCATTGCGAGAATGACAACTGCGATTGCTGGCCGTCTGTGTTCAAGCGGCCACAGTAATGCCAGCTGGACGCGAGTGGGCACGTTCGATCCTGAAGGATGTGAGGCCGCTGCATTTGATTCAACTTCAGCCCCGGCGATGGCTGGTTTGCCTGATGCAATTCCTGAATCGGCCGATTGTTGGTCGATCATCCCTGGTCCCCCGCACCGCATCCCTGCAGTGTTGCGCGTTTTTTGCCGAAGAGGCAAGACGCAGTTGGTCGACATTCGAACGATTGACGACCGGTAAATCCAACGTGGAAGCATTCCCACCGGAATCCGCGCACGATTGTCGTCCAGCGAAATTCCAGCGCCCCTGGGTCTTGATCGGCCTGTGAATGGACGGAACTTGACGAATCTTCGGATTGGGAGATCCTGAAGTACGACCATCGCAGCCTGTTGAAAAACGGGACTGGCTCGAGCAGGAGACCTTAAAACACGGCGGTTTACGGCCGTCCTGCGTGCCTGTCCGATTTTTCAACGGACCGATTGCCGTCGACAGAAGCGAAATTGCTTCAGCCCCGGGAAACAGGGAGTCTGAAGGACTGGCTTTCCCACAGGGCTGCATTGCGATTGGCTGAGAACTACGGAGCTTATCCGCCAACCAGACTGAACGCTTTCCTCATGGCAGCGGCGGTCGCAGTACAGGCTGCGTCGTTATCCAGCTGATTCAACGCGGCATTGAATGGTTCTGAACGCACCGGGCCGTCATACCCCAATTCTTTGAGAACGCCAAGAAAGCCCTTCAGATCGATAATGCCGGTGGCGGATGGTAACTCTCTGCGGCTGTCGATCTGCTCGTCGATCTGCTCGTCGATCGCAATATCAGGTGGTGCGTCATTCAGGTCACATGCAACAATATCCCGGTTGGTCAGCGTACGCAGATCATCCAGTGTTTCGTGAGATGTAAACCAGTGCCAGCTGTCCAGGACAAAGCCCACATTTGGCTCTCCGATTTCAGTAATCAATTCTTTCGTTTCGGGCATCGTGTGGATGAAACTGTGGCGAGTCGAAGCCCACAGTGTCTTTGGTCCGACGTATTCCATCCCGAATCGCAGGCCGTTGTCTCCGAGAATCCGAACAACTTCCCGAAGTCGCCGGGCGTGCTGTCGAAAGTTGCTGACGTAAGTCATTGAGTCATGAAACGGCTTCAGCCAGGTGCCCACGCGTGTCACCCCAGCCTTCTGGAGCCCCGTCGCGATCCTGGGCAGTTGTTGCAGGCCGGTGCGAAATGTCTCTTCGTCATTGCGGAAATCAACCGGGAGCCCAGCGGCACCCCATTGGACATTTTTCTCCTTCATTGATTCCAGCAATTGCTCCCGGCCATTATCGTCGAGCCCGGAAAGAAAACCGGGGTCGGGACTGACAGATTCGAAACCATACTTATGTGCGAGTTCAATGGTTTCGAGCTGGTTCGACTTCACGCCGATGGCGCCGGGCGTGAGATCCATGGTGAACTGTCTGGAATTGGCTTCAATTCCGGGTGCTGACGATTTCCCCGAAGCATCGGTTGCCGAAGCCGCTGTCCCTGCGAACGACGACGCAGGTCTCAGCACGCTGGCGTGAGTGCTGTGGGCGATCCAGCTTAGTCCGGCAGCGGTGGTACTGGACAACAGTTTTCTTCTGGTCAAGTCTGGCATCTTCTTGAATCCCCTGACAGCGCGTTGTGTGGTACCGAATGGGAAGTCACTTATCCGCTTTCATGAGTTCACGGGGTAGGCTTCGCTCAGCCGGAATTTGGGATGGTCTTCCAGCCATTTTGTAATGCGGTCCTGTCGTGACAGTGCGACGGGAATAAAATCAACTGCCTGCTGCAGTCGTTCGTTAGGTTCGGCGCAGCTGAATCGCAGGAAGCCTCCACCCGCCTCGCCGAAACATTCACCTCCCAGACACGCGACGCCAAAATCATCGTCAGCGCCTTCCAGAAGGTAAAGTGCGAGTCCGTGGCTGGTGATACCAAGTCGATTGCAAATGGGCGCTACATTCGGAAACACGTAGAACGTGGCAGTGGGATCCAGTGCATGAAAGCCTTCGATCCTGTTCAGGGCTTCGGTCAGCAGGACCACTTTGTCCCGAAATTTTTTCATCACCTGATCGCGTTCGGCCGTGTCACGTTCGAGCGCCGCTTTGCCTGCGAGTTGCACAATCGGCGGGGTACAGGAAAGTGTGGTGTTAATCATCTTGCTGATGGCATCGGTAATTGCTGCTGAGGAGACGCAGAACCCCAGCCGCCAACCGCTCATCGAATATGATTTACTAAAGGTGTAAGCTGCCACACACTGGTCCAGCATTCCGGGCTGGGCAGCCAGTGAATGGTGCTGGCCTTTCCAGATCATGTGACAGTACGGTTCGTCACTGAAAACAGCGACGTTTCTGCCACGAATGACGTCCGCAATATCGCGCAGGTCCTGTTCGGTCGTGATTCCGCCCGTTGGATTGTGGGGACTGTTCAGGAAAATCGCGCGAGGCGAAGGGTCGTTGTTCAGAAAGTCCTCGATGTCGCTCACCTGCGGTCGGAAGGCTGTTTCCTGTTTGAGGGCCTTCAGGACGGGTCGGGCTCCACGCCTCTGGATATTCGGCAGGTAGGTTGGAAAATAAGGGCTGAAAACCAGGCACCCATCTCCCGGTCCCAGAAAAGCTTCACAGAAGAACTGTTCGAAGACTTTGGCTCCTGGCCCGACAGCAATATTCTCTGCGGCGGCAGGAATCGCGAATTCATTCCGGACGAATGTTGCTGCCGCCGTTCGAAATTCCGGCAGGCCTGGTGACGGGCAGTAGTGCGACTGGTTGTCGTGGATGGCCTGAAGCCCCGACTGGCGAGCGAATTCGGTGCTGTTGAAAGGGCTGTCACCGATTTCCAGTTCGACAACGTCCTTCCCCGCTGCTTTTAATTTTCGTGCTGCCGCCAGGACTGTGAAGGCAGTTTCAACACTCAATGATTGAGCAAACTCGCTCAGCTGCGCGCTCATGTCGACCTCTTAAAACGGGTAGGATTGGTACAGGCGAGATTCAACCGGATTGATTTGTGAAAAGCAAGTCACAGAGCGCAGCGCACAAGGACGTGCTGTGACTGCAAACCAACGTGGATAAGCTCATCACAAATGGATGGTGAGCGTTCAGCTGGTGCGTCGATACTGGTGCAATGATCAGAGCGATTCTGCGGCGTTCTTCTATTGGGAACGATTCGCGAAGGACCAGTTGTCAGGAATTCGGGCGTTCTTGCGAACCACGGCGATACCGTCCCGCATGTAGACTTCATCACAATCGCAGTTGGGCGATGGCGCTTCGCTCGCCACAATACGTGCATTTCGGCCGACGCAGACGTTCTTGTCGAGCAAAGCGCCGTCGATGTAGGCGTTATCCCCGATTCCCCAAACGGGACCATTCAGGCTTCGCGTCGCAAATGAGTCGTTTTCCGGATAGAAGTCGGCTCCCATCATGACAACGTTCTTCAGGGTGACGTTGCTTCCGAGATGTGTGCGCATTCCGAGCACGCATCGATCCACGCTGGCTCCCTCGCCGATCGTGCAGCCGTCAGCGACCAGACTTTGGCGGATCGTGCAGGATTCCATACGAGTGGATGGCAGAAATCTCGGACGCGTAAAGATTGGCGAGAGGCGGTCCGCAAAACGAAACGGAGGATTGGTGTCAGCAAGCGCGAGGTTGGCATCAAAGAACGCTTTGATCGTACCGATATCTTCCCAGTATCCATCGAAAAGGTGAGTTTGAACATGGTGATGCTTGATCGCCATTGGAAAGATATCGCGGCCAAAGTCTTCATAATCTGTGGATTCGAGCAGGTCGACCAGAAGGTCTCGGTCCCAAAGGTAGATGCCCATGCTCGCCAGGTACTCGCGGCCATTGGCCTCAATTCCCTGTTGGTTGATCCATTCTGCTGGTGTCCTGACCTTGTCCAGTGATGCTTCGTCTTTCGGCTTTTCGACGAATCCGTTCACACGTCCAGTGCTGTCCAGCTGCATGATGCCGAATCCTCGGGCGGCATCTGCGGTTACCGGAACAGTAGAAATGGTGACCCCTGCTTTGTTGTTGACATGCGTCGCAAGCATCCTGCGAAAGTCCATACGATAGAGCTGATCGCCTGACAGTATCAGAACGTAGCGATTTCCATGCTCTTTCAGGACGTGTAGTTGTTTTCGGACGGCATCCGCCGTTCCCTGGTACCAGTTGACGTCATTCAGAGTTTGCTGAGCGGCCAGAATTTCGACATAGCCATTGTGAAACAAGTCGAAATTGTATGTCTGTCGGATATGGCGGTGCAGACTGACCGAATTGAACTGTGTCAGCACGTACATCTTATTGATGCCGCTGTTGATGCAGTTGGAAATGGGTACGTCAATCAAACGATACTTACCGCCAACAGGGACCGCCGGCTTTGATCGCACTTCGGTCAGTGGCAGCAGCCGCGTGCCTTTTCCCCCGCCGAGAATCAGACAAACGACGTGACGCATTTCCATGTTGACACCTGCCTTCCTGGGTCAGTCAAAGTGGCCTGGCTGTAATCTGATCGTTCCAAATGGTTGCGATTCCTGGTATCGCAGACTACCCCGTCTTTTGTTTTCAGGCTCCGACGCACGGGCAACAATCACATTGCAAAACCTGCCGTCCGTTCGCTGTCTGTATTCGTCTGAATACCGACAGCGTGTCGTGCAGATTACCAAGCGCAGGAGTGACCTCGAACACAGCGAGGTTTACGCGACCTGGCCCGAAGTTACCAGTCAACATCTGAACAAGCGAACCAGGTCTCCCGTTGGGGAATAGTTGTTCTCATTCGTGGTCGCCGGACGAACCCTCCGGGTGAGGGCATGAATTCTTCATCAGAGAAGTTGTCCGTGATGAACCAGCAGCTACTTGTCTGTCGCGATGCCTGCCGCTGTGAATGCGGTCGCCAATTGCCTTGTCCAGATCGCATAGCCTGCAGGGCTCATGTGAAGACCGTCTTTGACGAACAAGTCCTTCTTCGGCATTCCGTCGGCATCCAGCATGGATGCCCAGACGTCAACATAGTGAAGGTGTTCAGACTTTGAGCAGATCTCCTGGATGCGATGATTTGCCTCCTGGATGGTATCCGCCATTGACCACCTTTTGAGACTTGGCTTGATACAGATGAAAAAAATGGGGGTTGGTTTGCCGGTTGACGCGTCGCTTTTTTCCGCGAACTTCAGGAAATCTGCAACGACCCGATCTGCCGTTTTGCCTTTTGCAATATCGTTGTCACCGGCGTACAGGACAATCGCTTTCGGTTGAACGGGTGCAACTATGCGATCAAAGAACTCAATCGAATCTGAAATTTCTGAGCCACCGAAACCGTGATTGCAGGCATTCAATTCAGGGAATGAGTCCTTCAGCTTCCAAAGCCGAATACTGGAACTACCCACGAAGACAATATCCCCCTTTGCAGACATTCCAGATGCAATCCGGGACTCCATTTCGGAAATGTCTTTTTCCCATCGGGATGCTGGCGCGGCCTTGTTCTGGGCCATGCATTTTCCGGATGCTCCCAGCATCGCCAATGCAAACAGCAGGGTCCACATGAGTTCGTGGGTTGACGGTCCAGGACAGGTTACCGCCCGCCTGATTGGTTTGCCTGCTGGTGCTGCGCAGGCGGCTGATTCGAAACACGACATGGATGGGGTCCTTCGTAAAAAGTTTGATTCCGAAGGATGACGAGTCTCGAGTGCGTTTTTCAAGTCGACACGGCCGGACACTGCTGTTCGGCGGAGTTTTCACAGCACCAGCGGGTAAGACCAGTTGTTCACTTCGCTTACTCGGACAGCGTCCCTTTGGAAGACGGGATGCCGGTTTGGCGAGGGTCGATCGCGACCGCCATGCGCAAGGCTCGGGCAGTCGCCTTAAAAATTCCTTCGGCAATATGGTGACTATTGGCGCCATGGTGCAGAAGCACGTGCAGATTCATCATGGTGTTCGACGCAACCGCGTTCCAGAATTCGTGCACGAGTTCAGAATCGAACGTCCCGATTTTTTGCGACGGGAATTGTGCTCCAAAATGAAACGCAAATCGACCGCTCAGGTCGACCGCAGATGTGACCAGCGTTTCTTCCATTGGCAACGTCATATGACCATAGCGAGAGATGCCCTTCTTGTCGCCGATGGCCTGGCCCAGGCAACGCCCCAGACAGATTCCAACATCTTCCACTGTGTGATGATCATCAATATGCCGGTCTCCATTGGCTGCGACGGAAAGGTCGAACAAACCGTGTCGAGCAAAAAGCGTCAGCATATGGTCGAGAAATCCAACGCCGGTCTCTACGGAACTTTGGCCTGTACCATCCAGATGAAGAGACAGCTTGATCTGAGTTTCCGATGTGTTGCGTTCGATGGAGGCGTAGCGGTTTGCTGACATGATGGAAGCACACGGAGAAAAGTGAGGAAGAAGATCGAGCACTCTGCCACAATCATGACGGCTGAAGTTCGTCGGCAAGGTGTTTGAGCACATGATTCGCTCTGGTCGACGAGTAATCATCGTGTTTGGGGTGGCAGATTCCAGCGAGTCGGAAGAATCTGCGATGTCCGTTCAATCGGCACGACTATTCTCAGTTGATACTGCCTACAATCACGCGGGCAATTGGGCAGGTGACAAGCGGTCATGTTTGGCGCTGAGGGAAAGGTATCGCAGTTCGATGAATGCCGTGTTTCAACGTGTTCTGCTGATGGCAGGACTATTCTGGTGTGTGACCGGGTGCACGAAATCTGAGCCGGTTGTTGCTCTGAAGGATGGTACCACAAGGGTGAAGTTGGCATTGAACTGGTTTCCGGAGTGTGAGCACGGCGGGTTCATCGCCGGCGATGTTCATGGACATTTTTCAGCCAGAGACTTGGATGTTGAGATTATTCCCGGCGCAGTGGGGGCACCCCAGCAGGTGATTGCCGATCTTGCTTCCGGACGAATTCTATTTGCGGTTTCTGATGCGGATAACGTCGTCAAAGCGAGATCCCGAGGAGCGAAACTGGTCGCTGTCATGGCGGCGATGCAGAATTCGCCCCGCTGTATCATGGTTCACGAGGGTGCCGGCATCGAACGGCTGGAAGATCTTGCAAATCTGGAACTCGCAATCAGCGAATCCCGTCCGTTTGCATTGTGGATGAAAAGGAAGTTGCCGTTGACAAACGTCACAATGATTCCGTTTTCCGGGTCCGTGGCGGAGTTTCTGACAAAGCCGAAGTTTGCTCAGCAGGCATATGTGTTCAGTGAACCGTTCGTCGCCCGGGAGAAGGGAGGCGATCCGAAGACTCTGATGGTGTCGGACCTCGGATTCAATCCGTACGCGAGTCTTCTTGTCACAACGGAAGAAGCAATCCAGACTCAGCCAGATCTGGTAAAGCAGGTTGTTGATGGTTGCCTTGAGGGGTGGCAAACATATCTGCAGGATGCCACACAAACAAATCAAGCCATTCATTCGATGAACGATGGGATGAGTATCGCGGCCCTGGAGTTTGGTGTATCAGCAATGCGGCCGCTCTGCCTGCCCGAGGAATCAACGAAATTAGGGGAAATGTCTCTGACGCGCTGGCAAACTCTGGTGTCGCAGATTGAGGAAGTCGGCGAGATTGAAGCGGGCTCGGTGAAGGCTGAGGACTGTTTCTCCACAAAATTCCTTCCGGAATCTGGCGAAAAATAAGGGTTCGTGGGGCAAATTGCTGCGAACGTTGCGAAAACCCCCACGGAGTGCGGTATTCTTCGGCGACGTGAATCCCGGTCGTGGCGCTCGGACATGCGTCTCAATGCTGTTGAACCCGTGCACCTTACTCTCTGTTCGGTTGAATCGTGCTGATCTCTGAGATCTTTGAATCCATCCAGGGCGAAGGACCGTGGTCCGGTACTCGCTCCCTGTTCATCCGCACGTCGGGGTGCAACCTGCGCTGCTGGTTCTGCGATACGCCGTACACATCGTGGCAGGCTGAAGGCGTCCAGTACTCACTGGAACAACTCTGCGATGTCGTTGCAGCATCTGAGTCTCCGGATGTGGTTTTGACGGGCGGCGAACCGATGCTTGTCAATGACCTGGTGCCCCTCAGTCGGCATTGTCGTGAATTGGGGAAACGAGTCACGATTGAAACGGCTGGCACGGTGGATCTTGACGTCGAATGCGATCTGATGGCGATTAGCCCGAAATTGAAAAACTCGATTCCGGTGGATGCCATCTGGGGATCACGGCACGACCGAATTCGACATCAGCCCGATGTGTTGCGCGCATTGGTTTCCAGGTATAACGCCGTGTTCAAGTTCGTGATCGATTCGCCTGAAGACTTGCAGGAAGTCCGCAGCTATCTGGATGAATTTCCTGAGATTCAGCTGAATCAGATCTGGCTGATGCCGCAGGCTCGGGATCGAGATCAGCTGGCTGAGAAATCGGAATGGTTAAAGGCCGCCGCTATAGAAAATGGTTTTCAGTACTCGTCCCGACTTCATATTGAATTGTTCGGCAATCGGCGGGGAATATAACAGTTGCAAAGGTTCGAAAAGCGCCGGGCGCAGTTTCAGCTGATGCGATGGTCTGAACTGAAGCGATGCTATTGAAGGGCTGAATGAAGGATCAAACGTGTCTGAAACGCCAACCTCTCCGATTCCTCAGGATCCAACTCAACTCGCTCAGTTCGGTTCGCTCGAGCTGATCGCCCGGCAGTTGGTGGAGGGATTGCTGATGGGCCGTCATCGCAGCCCGTATAAAGGCAGCAGTGTCGAATTCGTAGAGCATCGCGAATACTATCCGGGCGATGAAATTCGGCACATTGACTGGCGTGCTTACGGAAAAACCAACCGCTACTACGTCAAAGAATTTGAAGATGAGACAAATGTTCGCGCTCATCTGATTGTCGATTGCAGTTCCAGCATGGCATATGCCGGTTCAACGCTTTCGAAGTTCTCTTATGCAAGGATGCTGGCCGCATCGCTGGCATGGCTGCTGTTGAATCAGAGAGATGCTGTTGGCCTGGTCACCTTCGATTCTGCCATTCGATCGCAGGTGAAGCCCTCCAGTAATCGAAATGTCTTCCGGCAGATTGAGCAGCATCTTCAGCAGGAAAAAACTGAATCTGAAACCAGCATTGCTTCAGTGCTGGAAAGCCTGTTGCCGACACTTGCACGACGCAGTCTTTTGATTCTGATCAGCGACTGTTTTGATTCTGTGGATGATCTGGTCCGCGCTTTACAAAGATGTCGGCACGCCAGGCACGAAGTGATCGTGTTTCGAATTGCCGCTCCCGAGGAAGAAGAGTTTCCATTCGAACGCCCAACTCAATTCCGAAATATTGAGCAACAGAATCATCGGATCCTCGTTGATCCACTTCGCCTCAGGCGAGAATATCTGCGTCTGTATCGCGAATTCGCCGAAGAATTGTCGCGGCAATGTGGCATGCTGAACGTCGGATACAAACGCCTGTTGACGACGGACCCCCTTCAGTCAGCCCTGGGGTCGTGGCTTGCTGAACGTGATGCTCGCCGATGACCACTCTTTCTGAACTGTCGGGCTGCGTAAAAAAACACGATCGCAAATCGTTGCGATCGTGCTTCCGGACACTTTGGTCGTTGACGATGGTCTTTTAAGGAGTGGCACCGGTTGTGGAACAGTCGCTCTTCAAATCAAAGTTGAAAGTCGTTGTTGATGCTGTGACTTCAACCTGAATCTTTGAATCTTTGTTGTAGCAGTCCGGCACCAGTTCCACGTTAGGCGTTGGTGTCGCCGATTCCACTTCGCCTTCTCCGCTTCCTTCGCCTTCTCCGCCTGATTCGTCGTCTGAGTTCAACCCAAGAATTTTCCGTGTCGTGCTGAACGCCACTTTCTTCTGTCCGGGTGTCACGCCTGACATTTGCGAATCGAATTGAAGTGTGTATTTACCGCTGCTGTTAGTCTGAGCGAAGGAGAATGTTCCGTCGACCACGGATTCAAACGTGACGACAGCATTCGGCAGCGGCTCACCATCCAGAGTCACTGTGCCGGACACAGAGACGAGTTTCGCCTTACTGTAGTCCATTTGCGGGGCAGTGCTGCAGCCGGTCAGAGTGATTGTGCAGATGGCCGAAGCCAGAATCGCGCGTGCCGTCATTTGGGGGATTATTTTAGCAATCATCGTGTCCACTTTTTCAATCTGTTTTGCGGCCGGGCAACCCTGATGCTGCCCGGCGATCTCTCCCGGGGCGGATCAGAATTCTCCAACAATCTCACCGCCACGAATTGTGGCAAGTGATCGATAGAGGTTCAGGTCGATGTTTTCAGAGATGAAGCGTGCTGAACCATCTGCCAGAGTGAACTGAGCGCCGCCAACGTGATAACTTCCGAATGAAATTTCCATCAATGTGCCATGCATTGTCGGATTCAGGCGGGAGTTGATTGGGACGCATGCGGAACCCAAGCCTTCTGAATATTCTGTTCCACCCTTTCCACCCGGGTTCCATCCGCCGGTTTGTGGTGAACCAAACAACCAGAAATCCATTTGCTGACCGTCTTTGACGTACGTGTCAGAATAGGATTCGCCGATCATAAGCGTGTTGGTTGTGCCGTCGACAATATCCCGCATACGCACTTTACTGCAGCCGTAGAACATGCCGTTCAGCGGTACAATCTCAAGAGCCGTATAAGCCGATGTGTTGTAGGGAGCAACTCGAGTGCTCAGGTCATCGGAGGATGCATTTGATGCGGCAACAGCTCGATAGGCTGTTGGAACGCGACCGGGGATTCCGTTGTTGTCACGTGGACCACCGTCAGCCGTTGACGGGCAAAGAAATGCACTGATCACAGTGCCGCAGGCTTTTTCGTTCGGCGAACCATTTGCATCCCAGTTACCCGGGCCGCTTTCCTGCCAAATCAGGGTCGCGTAGAGGTTTCCCTGTTCAATTTGTGGCAGGATCATCGCTGACCAGAGAGTCTCTCGTTGATCAAACCCATAGGGAAATACTCCAAAGGTGTCGTGATAGTTGTGCATCGCCAGACCCAGTTGCTTGAGATTGTTCTTACATTGAGTTCGGCGTGCAGCTTCTCGCGCCTGCTGAACTGCGGGCAGAAGAAGCGCAATCAGAATCGCAATGATTGCGATGACGACGAGTAATTCGATCAGTGTGAATCCTGCGGTACGTTTGCGCCGGACGTCCATCGATGCCTCCTTTAGGCGATGCAAAGAAATTTTGTGGACAGAACTATTTAAAGAAAGTCGTTGGCACAGCTGCCACGGGCATTTCAACTTCGCCATGTTAAGAAATTGAGTACCGCTGATCCCTTCTTCCCCGGTTCTCAACCTCGAAAAAAACGAGGACCGTCTGCCCTGTGGGGTAGGATGCTATCATCTACTGCTGGCGGTTATTAGTTTGTGGACATAAGAAAAAATGCCATGTGTGATTATGGAGGACGAATGTTTAGTGTTGGCGCGGGGGCGGTTTCCGGGGCAATTCCTGCGGGGGATGTCATGGCATCGGCGGAATTTGCCGGAGAGCGTTCAAGTCCGGCGTTTGCATGTCCGAGAATATCAGCAGCCATCAAATCTGTATTCACGTAGAAATTCACCAATTCGTCTGAAGTCTTCTCAGAGTTATCAGTGAGACAGCTCTCATGATTATGCAGAGTGATGATTCCGGCTTCGATGATGATGACGAGTTCATGCCGTCCTTGAAGCCGTCGCCAGGCCGGTACCGTCTGCGTTTCTTTCAGCCACAGTCTGACCCTCGCGTTGCGGGAATGCAGTATATCTTCGTTCCGACCGCCATCCGAAATGGATTCTCAAGAGTTGATGCTTCGCACAAAGACGTAATGCGGCCGAGGCTGCGTTTCTCTGCGTCTGCAGCACGTGCGGGGCAATCACATGCCGGGCAATCACGTGAGGAGCATCAGTCTGACTTTTCCCAGCTGTTCTTCGGCTGAACCGGCCGTGCCACATCCAAAGGATTCGTGTCCCGATGTGGGCGTGATCAAATGAGCTGAAAACTGCCTCAATCGTACCTGCGTCGAGCGTGAAATTGATGCAACGATCTGACAGCGAATGAGTTGCAGCTTTCTTAAGAACGCACCTGACTGTTGTCCAGCTGTGATTCATTCCGCAGGCAGGGCTGTTCTTGACGTTCAGGGACGAAAATCGCTCACCAGAATGCCCTCGCAGTGATTGCCAATCATCCGTTAGCATCAATCGCATGGCTCTGGATTTTGATTTTGTGCCAGAGTCCGCAGTTCACTCATGAAGTTTCGATGGTTGCATGGAGCAACCTGTCGATTCGTGGGAATACGAGGTTCAGGGATGAAGACACCGTTTCGTTTATTGCCGACGCTTGCAGCCACCTGCGCGATGGTGATCGTGCCCGTGCATCTATCGGCTTTCGCGGCCACAGAAGATGCAGACAAAGTAAGATCGGAAACCACTGCAGCTTCGATTCAGCCCCAGTCTTCTTCCGGGACAGAATCGGACGTCGCAGATGCATCCTCGGATGCGACCAGCCAGAACTACTTGCTGCGATATAAATTCCAGACAGGTCAGAAACTGCGTTACAGCACGACCTCTGTCGCCACCGTCAATGGAAGTCGGCAGGAGCAGGTCACGTCCGATCAGACCGAGGTGCAGCAACGACGTGTGTTCACCGTTGATGAGGTTGATGATAATGGGGTCACCCACATCGCTATGCAGTATGAGCATATTCGAATGCAGTGGCAGTCCAATGGAAGCAAGCCCATCGTTTTCGATTCGACGATGAAGCCCGATGAGGTGCCTGTTATGTTTCGAATGACAGCCGATCGACTTCGCGGCAAGGCCACTCGCTTTCAGGTGATTGCGACAGGAGAAGCAAGCCCTGACGCTCATCTGGTGCTTCCGGCAAGTGCCGAAGAACCGCGTGATGACGATGCGGCGGGAACGTTCCTCATGCCTCTTCCTCAGGAACGAGTGTCAGTCGGAGATTCATGGACGGATGTGCAAAAAGTCCGGGTGCGTGTGACAGACAAGATTACTCGCGAGATCGAAATTCTGCGTTCCTTTCGGCTGGAGAGCGTGAAGGACGGTGTTGCGCAAATCAAGTTTGCATCGTCTGTCCTCTCACCAGCCAATAGCCCATCCATCAGAACTCAGCTGATTCAGGCGACGCCTCAGGGGACACTGCAATTTGATATTGAAGAAGGGATCATGGTCGGCAAGCAGTGGAAGTTCGATCAAACGGTCATCAATGGAGCCGGGCAGAATTCTGTTGTGAGTTCCTTTGGAACTTACACGGAAAGTCTGATCCGCGACGACGAATAGACAGGTTTGGTCTCCCGACAAAAAAATGCCCCGCTCTTCGTGCGAAGGCGGGGCGTGGGGCACACTCGGGTTCAGGACCACCGGCTATTCGATGATGGTTGCCTTTTTGACATAGTCAAGATTTGGAAAGCTACCCTTCAGGTATTCGTTGCCGCTGGACTGGATTCGTCCCTGGTCGGGCTTTTCGCCATAGCCTGAATAGATCGCATCGACATTTTCCATTCCTTCAATGACTTTGCCGAACGGGGCAAATCCATCGCTGTCCAGGAATGTATTTGCCTTGAAGTTGATGAACACCTGAGTCGTTCGGCTGTTAGGCAACGCGGTTTTTGCGAACGTGATAAAGCCCCGTTCGTTACTCTGCTTCACTGGATCATCCTTCAGGTTACGGTCCCACTGGCCGTTGATCGCGGGATCTCCATTCAGTCCGAACTGAACCATGAAGTCGGGCACAACACGGAAGAATCGGCATTCATCATAGAAGCCACTCTTAACCAGGTCGTAAAACCGTTGCGCGCCGATCGGTGCCCATTCCCGGTTGACCTCAATTACAAAATCGCCCGCCGTGCTTTCGAATTTCACCTTAAAGGTGCCTTCCTGGGGGACGTTGGTACCTTCGTCCGTAGCCGTTGATGCGGTTGCTGCGGCTCCCATCGGTGGAGGTGAGTTCGTGTTATCGCCCAGCGACTCCAGGGCATCAAGTGACTGCATTACGGGGGGAGCCGTTTCATTTCGGTTTGCACCGGAGCAACCGACTGCCAGGAAGGATGCTACCAGCAATGTCGGCAGGAGATCGCGTCGTGAAATTCGAGGCATGGTCATTAGAATGATCCGGGAGCAGAGTGAGCGTTTGGAATGAAATGTCGAAGGCTGCGACCACGAATGTGGTCTTTGCAGGAGCGGAGTATTTCTGAGTCAGCCGTCGCATTCAAGTGTGGGTTGACCTTCGGATGAGATCCGCTTCAATGTTGGCTGATCTCGATCGAAGCTATTGATTCAAAGGACGGGAAAATGGGGCAGAAGAGAGTCTTATTGCTGGCAGGTGATTTTGTTGAGGACTACGAAATCATGGTGCCATTTCAGACGTTGCTGACAGCAGGTTTGACCGTCCACTGTGTCTGCCCCGGCAAAAAAGCGGGTGAGCAGATCCGGACGGCGATTCATGACTTCGAAGGTGACCAAACCTACAGCGAGAAGCCCGGCCACAACTTCACTCTGAATGCAGATTTCGAAACCATTGACCTGTCAGATTACGACGGCCTGTTGATTCCCGGTGGTCGAGCTCCCGAATATCTGCGACTGAACCCGCGGGTGCTGGAGATTGTGCGGACGTTCAATGATGCCAAGAAACCAATCGCGGCCATTTGCCACGGCCTGCAGATCTTAACAGCCGCTGGCATCATCAAAGGCAGACGCTGCACCGCTTATCCTGCCTGTGGCCCGGAGATTACTTTGGGTGGTGGCGAGTACATGCAAATTGACATCGACGGCGCGTTTGTGGATGGCAATCTCGTCTCTGCTCCTGCATGGCCAGCACATCCTGCGTTTTGCCGCGAATTTCTGAAGCTGCTGAGCGTGCCGTTTGGCTGATGTTCCGATGTGGCCCCAGTCACCGCGATTCAGTCACCGCGATTCATTCACCGGGGATCAGTCACCGAGAATGAATTCGCTGGAGTCCTCGAGATCGGCCACGGATTCATTCACATCAAGAATCTGGCCAATGATCTGTTGTGGCGAGAGATCGTCACCAAAAGCCCGCGGATCCGTGCGTTTGATGATGTCATTGATACCGGACTGGTTGAATCCGCGATATCCATCGTTACGTTCCAGAATCTCCAGGTGAGAGCCGATTGCGCCTTCTGCAAGAAAACGCTGCGCCTGTTCGTCAGTGATCCAATTGTTTTCCAGCGCTCGGGTAATCTTGTATGGAGCAACGGCCCAGCGTTCGCCTTCCGTAAAGCATTGTTGCAGGTATGGTGTTTCCGTAAACGGGGGCATGCACCGCACTTTCTGCTTCAGCAGCTGTGCGCGGGCGAGATCAAAATCGAACTGACACTCAAGATGGTGCATGCCTGCCTGAAACACAGCTTCTCCATGCAGCGCACACCAGAGCCCAATTGTTCCGGGGGTATCGGTTTCATCCAGCGGCTGGTGGGCGAAATCATTCGAAAGTTCCGAAGCGGACAGGTCGACATCAGCAAAGATGACGATTCCGCAGGGACCGTGTTCCAGCACCTGAGCACCCCAGCCAGCCTCCGCGCCGGCGTAGAACCTCTCTCGACACTGGAATCCGAACTGTTCGAACACCGCGATCAGCCGGTGGAAAGATGTGCGACTGCTGCGATAAGTATGGTGATCGTGGTTGCCCCAACCCAGTCCCAGTGATTGTTGCCGCATGTACTGGACCTGAGCAGCTCGGTTACGCGATTGCCAGTAAGATCTTTCGGCACGGAAGAAAGCATCACAGGCCAGTTCCTGCCCGACGTCCAGGATGGCCTGATCGACAAGTCGTGTGAGTGCATCAAAGCCATGTTCCTCGGAAGGGAATGTCCGTTCACGATTGACGAATTCGTCGAAAACTGAAAGCGTTTTCACTCGTGTCTCAGCAGGAATCGTTATGGAGCTGGCTGTCGGAGAGATACCGTGGCGTTCAACAACACCGAGACCGGCCGGAGCGTCCAGTTCAATGGTTGCCGAGCGAACGGGATCCAGCGGGCCTCCGTGTAGTCTGAAGGGAAAACGCCATCGATTGGCTGCCACGAAATCAGTGACCGAATCAACTTTCAGATAAACGTTGTCTCGATGACCATACTGAACCGGCGGCAGCAGGGCTCCGGAATGGGTGTACCAGTCGTTGCCAACTTCTCGGTAACCTGATTCCTCAATGCCACTCAACGACTGCAGCTCCAGGTGGTCAATCCAGTCAATGAGTCGGCCGGAAACTCGGGAATTCAGCAGTCTGGAGAAATCGTTGAGCAGAGGGTTGTTGTGACAAAGTCGAGTCAACTGCAGGCCAATCCATTCGGCGGCCTCTGGCTCCGGCTTCCACTGGTGATTGCTCAGCGATTGATGTGTGCTCAGCGCTTGATTCTCTGGGCAACCATCGGGTGGACACATTCGCGAAACTCCAGCAGTTGACGCAGGGAAGAATTGGGGGGCCGTAACGATCTGTTTAGTGGGATTTGATCGAAATCCCCGGACCGTTACAACCAGATTCTTCAACAGATTCGATTTGTCATGGTACCCGGCCGGTACGTTCCGTCGTTTTCCACGACTGTCACCGGCCGTTTTCGTTGTAACCGGAACGACTGCTTTGCGCTGGATGGGCAGAACGTTGCGAATAATCAGAACCAGTCCCACAATCCGCGGCCGTCTGACCCGGAGGCTCTGTATCCAGCCGGAACGGCTTGGTTCCGACGCGGGAATCATCCGAAACTGATGATGTTGCGCTTTGCAGTCACGCAGATGTCACGGATGCTCTAACCACGGGAGACGCAGGATGCGACTCGCTCGATTCTTGCCGGCCTTCACAGCCGCTTTCATTTCTCTGCAGCCATTTGCGGCGGCTCAATCCCCCCCTCTGGCTCCTGTCCCTGACTCCTCAGGGATGCCGGTGATCAGTTCCCCGGAACTTCTTGAGGGATCTCCGGAGTTCAATGGGTTCTCCATCTATCGAGCTCATCCCGATTTGGGTGCTCCTGGTTCCGCGGCACATGGATTCAGTCATTTCATGATGCCTCTTGATAAATATGGAACCTGGTACCGCCCCAGAGCTGCCACCCTGACACAATGTCAACGCTGTGCCCCGGACGATTTCCGGCCCCGCGGCCTCGGGCATCTGTTCGCTCGCCCGTGCGATGGATATCGCATGGATTATTCTCCTTACACATTAAACACGGGACGAAGCCAGTATGGTCCTTCGTACCTCGCTCGACAGCCGGATCCCCGATGCGTCGACTGTGACGAAACGCGGCACCACTAGCCTAGCCTAGCTGTCCGTTGAACAACCAGGACAGGCACACAGCAGGACAGGCACACAGCAGGACTGGAAACCATCGTGTTTAATGGTCTCCTGCTCGAGCCAGTCCCGTTTTTCAACAGGCTTCCAGTCCAGGGGCGACGGTTTCCAACGCGCCAGTTGGTCACGGAACAACGTACCATCAAAGTGATGGATTGAACCGGCTATCGCTGACATCACCGGAGTGCATGTGGACGCTTGCCCCGTCAGACTCGAGTTGCCGCCCATTCGGCCAGTTGTTCGCGGTTGATTTTAACGTTGTGACGCGTGTCAACGGGCAAGGCTCGGTGAAGCAGAAATGTCTGAATACACCTCGTGAGCGGGTGCGCGGCGGCAAGTTGCTTGAGTTCGTCAAGCAACGCCGCCACACGAGCTGGCGTCGCCGGGTAGTGTCCTGCTTCGGGTTCCGCAACGATGACCGGAAGTTGAGTCCCCTTCGGTCCAATTCCGACCAGCGCACATCGATAGATGTGGGGGTGGTTGCTGACGATCGCTTCGCAGCAAACTGAATACATGGGGCCATCCTGCGCAAAGACGATGTGTGCTTTGCGGCCGCAAAACCAGAGCCGGGACTGGTCATCAAAATAACCCACGTCGCCCATCCGATGCCAGAATGAATCTCCGTCTTTGATTTTCGCCATGGCCGTGGCATCAGGCCGTCTGAAGTATTCGCGAGTTGCCACGGGACCCTTCACGATAATCTCGCCAATCTGGCCTGTCGGAAGTGGTACCGCTTCGGAGATCTCCGAAATCGGTTCGAAACTCGCCTGAATAATCCGGGCTTCCATTCCGGAAAAAATGGTGCCAACACATGTGCCGTGACCATCAGCCGTCAGTGCAGCTGTTTCATTCAGGACTTGTCGACCACCAATGACGGCAACCGGGAGACATTCAGTTGCTCCATAGGGCGTAAAGATATCTGCGTTGTCGCGAAGCGAACGAACCATTCTGCGGACGACGTGATTCGGAACTGGCGCGCCGGCGGAAAGAGTTCGATTGATGGTAGGCAGCGTAATGTTCTGATCTTCGCAGTAGCGGGCAAAACGATTCCACAATGCCGGTGAACCAAAGGCCTGAGTGACATTCTGATTGTGGATCGCCTCCAGCAGTTTGACGGGGTCGACATTCGCGGGCCGTGTCGGATCCATGTCCGGGATGACGGTCGTCGCCTGCATTGCGATGTTGAATAACGCAAACAGTGGAAATCCGGGCAGATCGGTTTCACCGGGCTGGACGTCAAAGCGATCTCGAATCAAATCGACCTGCGCGTTGAACATCCCATGTTCATAACAGACACCTTTCGGCGGGCCAGTGCTTCCGCTGGTGAAAATGATGGCGGCATGATCGGTTGCTTGTGTCTGTGGTAATTGTGCCTGAGAGTTGCGTCCGCCATCGATCAGCTGCTGGTAGGTCGACGCCTTTAAAATTGTCTTGCGCAACAGGTGATTGACTCGCCCGACCACGACATTGAACCGGGCATCTGCGAATCGTTTTCCCATACTGCGACGAATCGCATGGACCACGGGAATCGCGATGAATCCATCGGGCTGAACTTCATCCAGACATTTGAAAATGCTGGACCGACCCATCCCGGGGTCAATCAAAGTGCAGACAGCGCCGGATCGAAATATTCCGAATGTGAGTGCGATGAATTCGAGCGATGGACGCACCATCAGGATCAGACGGTGACCTGGTCGCACGCCCATTTCGATCAACCCGCGGGCGATCTGGTCTGCTTCCTGATCCAGTTGTTGAAAGGTCAGATGCGTATAGGCCACTCGCCCCTGATAATCCCTGCCCTCCGGGAAAACCACCGCACGCTGCTGAGGCGCCCTTTCTGCGGATTGTCGAAGCCGGTCAGCGATGTTCAGCTGCTTCGACATGATCGGCCTGCTGTTGAGCGTTCAGAATGGACGGATTCACGCAAGACAGTGCAATACCTCGGCATTCAGCGTGAATTCCTCGTCCCCAAAGAATGGTGTTGTGGATGTTTTACTTAGCTCTGGCCCTGCCACGGGAGTTCGGCTGCCGCAGAAGGAAGTCGCACAAGCTCGACACCGCTGACCTCCGGATGTTTGAGCACCTGCGCGATGGCATCGGCGGACGGTTCGCTGTCCAGGTTCAGCACAGCAACAGAATCTCCACCCGGCTGAGCATGTTTTCTGCCCAGAGCCATGTGCGCAATGTTGACTTTGTGTTCGCCGAAGATCGTACCGATATACCCGATCAGGCCCGGGACGTCCCGATGGCGATAGATCAGCAGAAGTCCGTCGAGATAGGCCTCGAAGTGGAATTCGCCGAGTCGCACCAGACGCAGGAACTGATTACCGAAGATTGTGCCTGACGCTTCGAACCGACCATGATCGGTGGTCAGCACGATCGAGATCATTGACGAAAAGTTTTCGCAGTCACCGCTGGAGGATTCTGTAATCGGAATTCCGCGCGATTGAGCGATTGCCGTGGCATTGATGATATTCACAGACTGGTCGAGCGACCCTTCAAGCAGGCCGACTGTGAACGAAGATGTCATCAGTCGTGTTTTGCGATTGGCTGCATCACCTCGGAAAATGATTTCAGCAGATTTCAGCCCCTGCCCTTTGATCATCTGAGATCCAAGCAAACCCAGTCGATGGCTGAGGTCCAGGTAGTGCTTCAGGTCCTGCATCTCGGTCGCGGAAACCGGTGCCATATTAACGGCACAGCGGATTTCGTTTCGCAGCAGATAGCCGCAGACCATTTCGGCAGCCTCGATGGCAACCAGTTGTTGTGCTTCTTCGGTGGACGCACCCAGGTGCGGCGTGGCCAGAACCTGTGGCAGATCAACCAATCGTCGGTCTGTTGGAGGTTCTTCCACAAAAACATCAATCGCCGCGCCACCAACGTGGCCGGATTCGATCGCATCTGCGAGGTCATTCTCGTCGATAATGCCTCCACGAGCACAATTGATCAGCTGAACTCCCGGCTTCATTTTCTTCAGGCGTTCGGCATTGATCATGCCGCGGGTTTCGTTTGTCAGCGGCGTATGCACGGTGAGATAATCGCATCGAGTGATGATTTCATCGACGTCGCGGAACAGATCAATGCCCAATTCCTTGGCTTTGTCTTCGGACAAAAACGGGTCGTAACCCAGCACATTCATTTCAAAGGCAACGGCCCGCTGTGCAACGCTGAGCCCGATTCGTCCCAGACCAATGACGGCCAGCGTTTTTCCGGCCAGTTGTCGCCCCTGAAAGGATTTTCGATCCCATTTCCCGGCCTTCATACTCGCGTGGGCCGGGCCGATGTTGCGCGAAAGCGCCAGCATCATGGCGAAGGTGTGTTCGGCCGTACTGATGGTGTTACCAGCAGGTGTGTTCATCACCAGAATTCCGGCCCTTGTGGCGGCATCCAGGTTGATGTTGTCGACGCCCACGCCTGCTCGAGCGATTGCCTTCAGCCGTTTCTGTCCGTCCAGAATCTCCGGAGTCAGCGTGGTTCCGCTTCGGATAATGATCGCATCGCACGACTGAAGTTCTTCGCGAACCTGTTCGGGCGTCAAGCCACTCCTGACAACGGGTTCGATCCCTTCGGTTTCTTCCAGAATCTTCAGACCAGCTTTGGACAGACTGTCGGTAATGAGAACTCGGTACACGTGCAAATCTCTGAATCTTGGTTGAGTGATTGGATCGTGTTGGGCGGGTTGCAGCTCCTTTTCATCCAGCTGCGCATCCGCGGGGCACGTGTTCTAAGCGTAACGAGCCTAAATCACAAGAAGACGAACGTTTTCAGGGGAAACTTGTGACTGCCCGGAAACCATTCCTGGTTTTGAACGCAGGGATCCCGGGAGAAGACGCCGGGACGCCATGACGGCCGCCGGTTGTTGCTACTTGCGGTCAAGAATCAGCAAACCGACGATGGTCAGGCCAATTCCGGCCAGCGTGACGGAAGTCAGCGGTTCCGCAAAAAATACAAATGCCCCCACTGCACACATGGCATTCTGGGAGGCATTTACCACATTGGCGCGGCTGATGGTGAGGAATCGAAGAGCGTGTGTGATGGCGAAGAATCCTACCGCGTTGAACGTTCCAGCCGCAATCATTGTCCACCAGTCCTGACCGCTGATCGCTCTAAGCCCGGAAATCCCCAGATTTGCCGCGCTGATGGGACAAAGAGTCAACAACCCCGTCACGCTGAATGCCAAAAGAGTGACCTCAATCGGGAGTTTTGACTGCACCACGCGCCGAATCACGACACCACACAGTCCGTAGGAGACGCCGGATACCAGCGCGATGGCAATTCCAAAGGATGCGGAACTCTTCGATGGGTCAACGCTTCCACCGCCGGTATGAGCCGCGGCAGAAAGAAATCCGATTGAAGCGACCATCAGTCCCATACTGATTGCTGTGCGCACAGAGACGGCATCGCCAACAACGATGCGGCCGACGATCGCTCCACTGACGATGATTGAAGAAAACACGATCGGAACTGTGATCGCCAAACCAATTTCACGCAGTGCCAGCTGGAAGCCAAGGTTACCGCCAAACTGCATCAGCAACGCCGCCCCGATCA
Source organism: Planctomycetaceae bacterium (assembly GCA_041398825.1). NCBI lineage: Bacteria > Pseudomonadati > Planctomycetota > Planctomycetia > Planctomycetales > Planctomycetaceae > Planctomycetaceae bacterium. Next base: position 773,143 of record JAWKTX010000001.1, read on the forward strand.
ATGGTCGAAAGGCAGACCATGCCGGGAAAGTTGTTCTGCCCTTCGAAATATTCATCGCCAGCAGGACAGCCGCAGCAAGAAAAGTCGGCAGTGCCTTCATTCCGGATATCCAGACATCCCAGAAGAAACCGCCCTGCCCTTTCGCCAGTTGACGCAAGGCCAGATTCGCTACGGAATATCCGACGGCTGCCAGCAATCCCAGTGCGACACCTTTGGCGGCGTCAGAATCCGCAGTCTTCAGCGGCGGTACGGGAGGCTGGGTCGATTCCGGACGACGAACGGCGGCGGTACTCATAGGTCTCGATGTTCGGTCAGACGGTTCTGAACGCCCGGGTGGAACGGAATGAGTGGATGTCTCGATCAGTGAACAGACCGAATGATAGTCCACTGACACGGCGCGACCAGAAGACGTACCGGCCTTTTAGCGTGGGTTTTCCGGTTTCCTGATAAGAGTTTTCAGGAATTCTTCATTTTTGATGCATCGGACGAGTGCCTTATTGCAGGCTCTGAATGCCCCGAGGCTTTTGTTGTCGGATGTAAAAATAGATCATGGTGGTGCTGCTATCGGCGTTACCAGGGACATGCCTGACAGGTGCCGATACCCTTTTCGTCTTTCAGCAGGCCGCTGCAAAAAACGACACGAAAGTAAACCCGAAACATGAACGAGTAAACTCAGGCGTGAACCGCGAAGCGAGCGAGAGACAGCCTCAGTCCGGGAACCGGCAGCACCGCCGTGAGACCGGCCCAGCGGGAAACCCGATGCGTCAGCAAGGGACCGGAGAGCGAGCACGCAAAGTCGCCAAGGCGCGAAGACGCGAAGACGAAACGCCAGAAGAACAGTCCGTAGGCTCGAGGCATCCGTCTGGACCCCTCAAGTTCCCCCAGAATTGTTGTCCGCCTTTTGGCAGCATTGGCGTCTTTTGGTGAGACATCACCCCGCACATGCCAAAAAGAAAACCCGAAGCGTGAGCGAGGGATGAACTGCCCTGACCATCTGTCGCGGTCGTGCCAGTGCATATGTTCGTTCCATTCCAGAGCTATGCTCGCTGCTCGTTTAACCGACCGAAAGGGGAGGCTGCTTCACGCGAGGTGTCTGTCCCTAATTGCCGAACCGGCCCGAAGGGTGGCCTCAGCACAAGCGGCCTCACACATTTCTTCACGACGGTAGTTCTTCACGACCTGCGCCGTTCGAAGATCGCTGCCTGATTCCAACAGGTGCTCCAAGACAGTGCCACAAGGAAACCCAAAGCGTGAGCAGGATCAACCACTCGCGTAACCATCCGTCCCTCGGGTCACAGTCGAGCCAGTGCAGATGACTGAACCAATCAAGAACGGTCATTCTATTCCAGAACAGTGCCTGCCGCTGTTTAACCCGACCCAAAGGAGGCCTGATCAGACGCATTCTCACCGCCGTTCTTCCGACGATCTACATCAAAAGATGAACGTCTTTATGATCGCACTCTGCAGCGGGTCCAGCGACGGATCAGCATCGACGCGTTGACTTCGATGGTTTCCTTCGGGCGGCTGGATAGCTATCAGAGCATCGACTCCCAACCAGTGCGGAAACCAGCGTGCGTCTCTCGCTCAGGTGAATCGCGCTGACGCATGTTCCATGGCTGCAGCGACATCCACCCCACCCCTTTTTGTACGAACTTCAGCATTCAAGGGCGATACATTGACACCTGTAAGCCATGCGGGTATTGTGATACCCGTCGATTAGACGTCAATCGCACAATATCTGCCCACGCGTGATATTGAATATTACCGCCTATTCGCGCGTTTTTTCCCTTCCAATATCAGGATATCACGCTTATGAAGATAATGAAGAGTTACTTGTCAATTGGGTTGATGTCTTCCATAGCCATCCGATGCGAATTTTGTTTGCCTGTCTTCTGCCATTCTTAGCTGCTGATTGGTTCAAAAGAAAAGTGCTGGCACTATGCAGGTCGATACACCCAGCGAAAAATGGTTCGCAGCTCCCCATTGAGCCGACTGGCAAATACGCATTCATTGGCTGCATGATGCACTGATTTATAGCAGATGGCTCGTGCTTCTCTACCGTTCTCCAAAATCGAACTCCAGGCTTTGGGGGCCGGATCTAATCAAACTGGAGGGCGGCAACGCAGTTGATCACGCTCACGAGTGACGGTTTTGCCACATACCATGGACTATCCGGAGTGGATCGTATAGGTAGCATACCGGCAAACTCGGCGTTCGTGACTACGGGTCGCCCGTCTCCTTTGGAGCGACTCAGCGCAACCGAAGAAGGACACGAGTTCGGTCTGAATTCGACGTGTCTCACCCAGCACTACCAGCTGTCGATCTATCTTCCTGACAATGGTATGGAGCTGAAAGTCACAGGAACGATTTTAACTACGCGGTGACTACCGCTTTTGGTTAGTTCAAACTATCATCGACGTTTGCAGACGATGTTGATGTGAGTCAAAAAGAGGCAACAATAAGATGCAAGCCGGAGCGTGTTTGATGGACTGGTGCACACATTGGAAAATCAACCGCGCAAACTGTACGATCTGTCGTTCTTCCACAATCACCACGCGACCATGGTATAGAAAATGACGCTGCTGAAATCGACGTAAGCTGAATCACAATTGCCGCTGTTGTCTGCATGGTGCTTGTTGGTTGCGGCTCCGAAAACACCGGAGACGGCAACGAATCAAGGTCTTCAAGTCCGTTCGGTTCGAATGACCAAACACAACTCACTTGATGATAAAAAATGTCGCAAAGCAATAAGGTGCTCGCTGATGGGACGATTCTGCTGAATGACAAACAGGTCGTCATTGACGAACTTAAGATCAAGCTGCAGAACTCAAAGAAAAGAACGGTGTGGTTTGGTACTATCAGGAAAAGGGGCGGCGAACCGCCGCCACAGGCAATGTCCGTAATGGAGGCCGTCGTGGATGCAAAACCTGATTAAGCTGTCCTCCAAACTGACTTCTCGAACTAATCATCATTCCGTGCGGCAACTGAATCCGCGGAAGAACAAACGGTTGAACGTGAGCGGCAGATCATTGCCTGAACGAAGCAACGGTTTCACGCCACGTTACTCCGTGTAGCGTTCGTCGATGAAATAAGATGGCCTTCTTTAGCGATGACAAATTTATACTTCGCAGGCATTGCTGATGACTGGCGATCAAGATCTCATCGGATTTACGTTCGTTGCTAGCGGAAACCGGTTCCAGGCAGCCATTCGATGACAGCGTTTGCCACCGCAACGCCTGTTAATGGTCGGATTCGCGACCGTTTCGTTCTTGCATGGAACAAAGAGCTATATCTTTGGCAATAGATTGACATTAACTCTGCTGGCAAGGGCATACTACTGACTGGCGTTTGATCGACTCACTTATGCATTGCGACTCAAGCGGTCGAACTTCCTTCTGTAAATGCCCTGCTGATGGCCTTTACTGAATTTCAGCCTACATCAGGTGGACGCAGACGCCATTACGCTCAGTTAATTTCTCCGACAAGACATAGTTAAGCCAACGCCAAAAACAACTGGATAGCACCAACCACCTATTGATGCGCAATGAAGAACACGAGCGCTTCGGCAATGCTGAATGTTCGACAATGCGTCGATTATGGGACGTTGGATCAACCTTTCGAGATGCGGACGCGAATGGAATGCACTTTGTGACGAAATTGGCAACCGGTATCGTGTGGTCTACGTTGCGCTACGTTGTATATTGGAACCCGAAAGTCGCGACGAACAAAACGGTTGAACCCGAGTTGCCGGGATGACGGTTTTGGAAATGAAGCACCTGCGGCAACCGTTAGCGTAGTCGTTACTTGCTGGCGCATACTTGGTCGTTGTGGTCCTCCGGAGCGAACCTGCGATGTCGGCAACCCATTTGTAGCGCACCCAGATGGCAACCGTTTTACTGTCGACTTTTGTAGTTTCAGGTGCTACGTGACCCAGATACGACGGCTATGGATCGCATTCGCTGACGAAAGCCAAGAAAATGTAAGATGAACTTCTGAACGAGACAGCGGCCGATTAGTGGAAAAGACCAGATCTGCTGGAAAATCTGCGGCAGACTTTTCCGAATTGTTGTCACTGGCAGACAAGGATGCAAAGAGATTGATGGCACCACAAAGATTCATGCGCAAGGTCGGACCAGGGAGATCACGAATGAGCCGCGTCTGGCGGCGGAAATCATCTGACGGCGCAAACGTAGCAGGTATGGCCGTACGGCGAATACTGAAATAGCGGGACGCAAGTAACAACAAGATGCAGCCGAGTTGGCGTCGGCGGCTTTCACATGGTAAGTCAACTCGCGCGCCAACCGGCTGATCTGGCGTTAGCTGGCAAACCAAAACCACATGGCAACACCCGAGTACAGTCCTGACGATATCGAGATCATTGACGGGCTGAACGGCAGTCTGAAGACGGCCTGCGATGTTCGTCGGTCCGCTCGACGATCCTGCCGCGATCAACACGTTGCTCACTGAATCACTCTGCATCGCACTCGACAACGCAATAACCGGTTGTGCGACAGCGATCACAATCACAACGGCAGCCGACGATGCAGGTGCCGCTACCGTCCGCGACGACGGCCCCGGGTTCGATGTCGAAATCTTCCCACAACGGTATGACCACACCGAAATTCCTGCTCACGCAACTGCACGTCGCAAAGCAAAAACAACACTCGTCAATGAAACGCTGTGCGGTATTGGTATCTTCGCTGGCAAACGCTCTCAGCAAGTCACTGGTCGTCGAGACGGTTCAACATGGTTTGCCTTGGGCGACAAAGATTATTCATGCGGCAAGGCAACGGGGCCGATCCGGAAAATCGAACCCGCCGCAGAACAGTGGCAACAGATCACTTTCCAGCCCGATCCTGGACATCTTTGGTTCAAGTCATGGTCATCGGACTACTTTTCCGGACTGGTTCATAAAGCAGTTTGACCTTCGGTCGGCCACGGTTAATCTTTGCCACGGCACGACGTCGACCCAACTGTATCCGTATCCCGAAAACGCCAGCTAACAATACAATGCACCGGATTTGCCGTCCGGGTCGAATCTGAATTTGTCGCCGCTGGCGGCAACCTGGTGATTGTGGTCGTTCGCCGCTTCAACAAGGCCACCTGATGCCGAGTGAGTTCGAAACATTCACGTCCTGGAACGTAATCGAGCCAGCGGGCCCTTGACTCTTGAGGCCATTCGTTCAACTATGCCAATGGGGATTTTCGAATATCACCTTCTTTGTACAAAGGCAGCACTCAGTTTGCATGCGCTTCGCGAGCGTGTCACGTCTATGTGCTCAGTGGCTCGTGCAGCTACGAGATGAAAGGTCGGGTCTGGAAATTGGACGGCCCCTGCTACACTGAACTTCCGGCCGGACAATTTAACTTTCGTGTCGATTGCGATTCTTCTGTTGAACTCGTGAGCGTATGGGAGTTGCCCGTCGGCTTCCGGGTCCGCGATAGAAGCAACGAACCAAGCGATGGACCGAGTCGCTGAACGGCCTGTTTTTCCATGGGATGATCGCTCGCGGCGACCGCGGTCATCGCAATCGTCGTTCGGCGTCAGAGCAGGAATTGTGACATATGGGTTCGCAGGATGGGAAATCTTCGGAAGGCATGACACGAAAGTGTTGGTTCGGACGGCAGCTGAGACCATTCTGATGTTACGAGACGCCGAGCAACTCATGGGCGGAAGGCTTGGTGTGGAAGGTTTAGAACGAGCCATGCTCGTCTCGGCGATGCGATCCAAAGTGGCGATGGCCTCGGCGAGCTGACCCTCCACGCCTTAGCAGACTTCGTGCCGATGGCGTTCGTGGCGGGATAGCGTTGTCGGACTCCGGGGTGAGTTTGCCCGACCATCGCCGCAAGGATTCTCGCAACTGCATCCGCGAGTACCGACGCCTGACGAGGAACTGATATACCGCGAAGCAGACGCTGGCCCAGATGTGGTGGCAGAGTCGCCGACGATGTTCGCTACGCTCCAGCGCTGGAATGGTGCATTGGCGTTGGTCGAGAACGCCCTTGCCAGGGGGGCAAAAAGGGAGCGACCTTGAGTTTGCCCCCACGTTGCTAAATGGGCCGGATGATGTGCCCTCTGCTGGCAAAACGCCCGACCTTCCCGGAACGACCTTGGTGGCTGTCGCAGTGGATGCCCAAGCCCTGGTAAAAGCCCTGGTGGTACCAATCGGCTGTGCGCTCGCTGGAACAGCGGCTGAACACTTCGCAACAGTAAAGGCACGCCGGAACGGCAGTTTGAACCGAGTGGCGAAACAACCGAATTGACGTGGAACGTCGCTCACCGCCACCCGGTTAGCTTAGACGTTCTTCCGCTAACCACTCACGCGACCAATGGTGAGAAAATGACACTGCTGAAACCTGACGTGCTTGAATCACAATTGCCGCTGTTGTCTGCATTGTGCTTGTTGGTTGCGGCTCCGGAAAACACCACAGACAGACGGCAACGAATCAAGGTCTTCAAGTCCGCTGTTCGGTTCGAATGACCAAACACAACTCCGTTTGATGATAAAAATGTCGCAAAGGTCAAGGTGCTCGCTGATGGGACGATTTCCTGCTGAATGACAAACAGGTCGTCATTGACGAACTTAAGACCGCTTTCGCAGAACTCAAAGAAAAGAACGGCGTGGTTTGGTACTACCGTGAAAAAGGGGCGGGCGAACCGCCGCCACAGGCAATGTCCGTAATGGAGGCCGTCGTGGATGCAAAACTCCCGATTAAGCTATCCTCCAATCCTGACTTCTCGGATTCAGTCGGCCCAGGTGGCAACTGAATCCGCGGAAGAACAAACGGCTTAACTGTGAGCGGCGGATCACGTCGGAATTGAAGCAACGGTTTCTGGCCGCCGCCACGTTGACCGTAGCGTTATTTGGCAAACAGCATGACCCACGATCAGTTCTGGCAAATCATCGACACCGCGTGCTGTTCTGATCCACGATCCGCCGAAGACTGGGACCAACGACTCACCGATGTGCTAGCTCAACTGCCCGCGGAGGAGATCGCTCAGCGGAATCACCGAATTTGACTGTCTCGCGGCTCAAGCGTATCGCACCGATTTATGGGCGGCCGCGTATCTTATTAATGGCGCGTCCGACGATGGTTTCTACTATTTTCGGTGTTGGCTCATTGGAATGGGCAAGCAAATCTACCACGACGCTGTCGCGAATCCTGACAGTCTTGCGGATGTGGCATCGCCGGTGTGGTTCGCCGAAGTATTGATGCCGAGGCGGAAATTTATGCGGCGGCACATCGCGCGTGGATGCGCGTCACAGGACAACCAGACACGGCTGAATATCCCGCTCGAAACGAATCCGCCGAATTGGTTGGCGAGGACTGGAATTTCGCCGACAATACTGGAAATGCAAAAACACCTGCCCAGACCGCAGCGTTGTGCGAAGAACAGTGACCCGAGTGCTGGCACAAAGCCAAATAACCATGCGGTGAACGGGAGCCACCGATGCCGCGAGTCTTGAAATCATAGGTTCTTGGCGGCGGCCCCGTTACCACCGTCGTTCTGCGGCAAAATCCATGGTAACTGACAAAAAAATCTTCCCGAGTGTTGGTGATACTTTTGCCATCAAACTGCGCCCGGGATTGTGGGGCTGTTGTCGCGTAATCAAGATCCCCAACGGTCACGGATGTCTGGAGAAATTCGTAACCGCAGAACAATCCAATGCACACCGAGCTGCGGTGGTGCGTGTTTCACACTTTACAACATCACTCGCCGCAGCCGGGTGATTGCGGTCGTTCTGTCTGAAAGCCTGTAATGAATCGATTCATTGTGCCGTCGTTGTTGGCCGTAAGTTTCATTGGCTGCACCTCGGGTGATGATCCTGCCTCTAACGTCGCCTCAGCACCTGTGGTGCAACAGTCCAGCGTCGCTGCTCCAGTGTCCACTACGCCAACCGAGCAGGAACCTTCAGCAGAGAAGCAATCGCCCGATGTGATTCCTGACGGTTGGGTAGAGCTTCAAGAATCGAACAATCAATACGCAATTGTTGTCCCAAAGGATTGGGGTCCTATCTCGCCAGACGCACTGGCCGCCCAAGGCAAGGCGGTTTCCGGGCCAAAAATGAAGATTGATTATATCGCCGGATATCAAGTGTTGGCGGCGGATCTCTTTGTGCATCCATTCATCCTTGTTCGAAAGCTTCCTGCTCGACTCATGCCGAAAGACAAGATTAAGGCGGCACAGGACCTGTTTGAAGCCTCTGGCAGTGCCATGGCAAAAGAGGCTGCGAAGCAAAGCGGCATCAATATTTCCATGACTGTTGGCGTGCCGGTACTCGATGAGGCCACAGGAATCGTGTGGCTTAAAAGCGAACTTGATGGCCCGGAGGGTTTAAAAGTTGAAGGGCTTGCTGCACACTACTATGTCGGCGACAGCATTTTTCAGTTCAACGCTGGCACGATTTCAACTCGGAGCACTGAGGATTGGCCAATACTCAAACAGATTGTCAGTACAGTTAAGTTCAAGAACCAGTAGGGCTGAAGCATTTGGTTCGACAATCGCGACAAAAGCAGAACAAGGCCATGCAGCGGACTGGCGGTACCTCGCGTCTTGACATGGATACTCTTCTCCCGCTATCGGCTGATGGCAGTCGTTCTGTCGGTGACCATCCCGCATCCAACAAAGGCCAAGAACATGACACATCCACGCACTGGGAGTCGCAAGCTTATTAACCTGTCTTTGCTCGTGTGTGTTTGTCTAGTTGTGACTGTTGCCTTCCGGTTGAGTCGTCCAAACGCGACTGCGCGTGCAACCATCGAGTCGATTCTGCTCGCCGAATCATCACCGCAGCAGAAACTGAAAAAACTCGCTTCGTACGTCAAACTCGACGATAATGTTTCCACTGTGCATAAGCGTATCTCTCCGAATCCGAAGACGGAGTTGCAAATCGACCGTCCAACTGAGCATGCGTACGGACTCAAAGATTCTAATTTGGTGTTGGCTATCCGCCAAGACGGAACAGTTGCGGGCATTGGCACACACCGGTACGGAATTGATGATGGGACGATCTGGTTGGCCAAGCCAGAATGGTAGACAACGTATTACTCCATTACTGATCGCTGTTCTGGATCAGCCGCGACAGAACAAAGCCGTGAACCGGAGCACTCATTCACGCGGCAACTGGAATCAAAGTCTTCCGTTCGTGCCCGGTAACGGCAGACGTTATGCCCCCCAAGGGGAACGTCGTGGATGGCAAAAAGCTGTTCTCCATTATGCTCCCATCAGTTGCAGTCGTAGTGATAGTCGCCCTCGCAACTTCACATATAAGGCAACAGTGGGAGTGGTTTCGTATCCAGACTGAACAAATTCAAGCGTTTACGTCTCTCGAAAAATTTCCACCAAAGGGCGTAGATTCCCAGTCCTGGCGCAGTGCGATTAGCACTCCAATTAATGTTTGGATGAACGCAACGTATCACCCCGATCACTCGCGCATCTCCAACGCAGAAATGACCTCAATGCTCAACCGGGTCAGGGTAATAACCTCAAAGGCGACGACAGAGAACAGCATACAGAGCGTCGATGATATACTAACGATTCTAGCCGAACGCGATCACATGAAGGCGTTCGTAGTTGGCTTCCGGGAGGAGTTTCGCTCTCAGTTTCCTGGGCATTTTAGATCGGCAGAATAGTCAGATACCGCGCTACATAACCCTAGTGGATTAGAAACTCGCGTGGCCGAGTTCTAATTGTTTGTTCAAGGAGCCCGGAGGGATATTCGGGCTTTTCTTGCTGCGAGATTTGGTGGATGGAATATCAGGACGCCGATTTGCGTTGCCTGACGGCCGGCATTTTGCTGCTTTGGGACGATCTTTTCGGGATCAGTGCCGACGGGTAGCGGACTCAGTTTTGAATGCTTTCGAAATGAGTGATCGCGAGATCCAAAGAACGGCCACGGAGTTCCAACGGCGGCGGGCGGATGAGGGTGAAGCATTCGACCGCAGTGGATGATCGCAGACCGGACAGCTAAGGCCGTTGTCTGGCGTACGAGTCAGTACCGGCGGCGACCATTGTTCGAGCTCAAGATCCGATTCCACGTCCTCCATTGATTTCAGAATGGCCGCACGAATTCGATCAGGAGACGGAACCCACCGATTCGCCAGGCCGATGTTGTCCGCCCTGTGGTGAGGAATTGGAACGTGTGGAATACGTCCGTCGCACAAGCTGGCGACACATCTTTCGCAGCGGTGCGAGGCCAGCATGGTATCGATCGCGGGAGCCGGATGGATGCCAGAGTCTCTGAAAGCACAAGTCGATGTTCAGATCGCTTCGAAACAGAAACCGATCTCTTCGCCGCTGCGCACTTCGAGAATGCAGCCGCAATCGTTGCTCGAACAACAGTCACATCCGAATCAAAGCCAAAATCCGCCGGAACTGAACCACCATCAAGTCGCCAATCCCAGGGTGACAACCCGTCGCCCCATCGGTAAACTTCTCCGCAGCGGATCCATTATCGTGATGAATCCCGCAAGCCAACAACCGAGCCGCAATCACTCGCAAAGCGGCAAAGTTCAACGCGCGATCTATACGCCAGCATCCTGCCGTCGCAGAGATCGCAATTCGTTATCCCGCTCAAGTGACCGAAGTTTTATGACTACTCTACGAGCTACTGATGTCTTTACCCCGAGTGATTTCCCCGTACAGACCTACGTTGCTCGAGATGACGAAGCGATGGAACGTCGTCTTCGCGATGCGCTCGAGACACCTGGCGAAATCGTATCGGTTTCTGGGCCTTCAAAATCTGGGAAAACTGTTCTCGTTCAGAGGGTAGTTGGTGAAGCTGAATTGATCATCGTCACCGGTGCTGGTTTGGAAAGCGGTGCGATGCTCTGGGAGCGTGTATTGAATTGGATGGGGGTTCCTGACGAGTCCAGTGAGTCGTCATCAACCGAGTTTGGGGGAACTTTTTCTGCATCAGCTTCAGGGAAGACCGGAGTTCCAATTGTTGCAGAAGGTGAGATTGGTGGGTCGGCTGCAGTTTCTGGAAGTAAAGGAAACGAACGATCAACCAGGAAATCACGAGCAGGTCTGCAGCACGTAGCCAAAGAGATTGCAAACAGCGATTTCGTAATCTTAATCGATGATTTCCACTACATGCCCCGGGATGTGCAGTCGGCAGTTGCTCGCGAAATAAAAGAAGCTGCGAGACTTGGGATCAAGATCTGTACTGCGTCGGTTCCACATCGATCGGATGATGTCGTTCGTGGAAACCCGGAATTGAGAGGTCGAATTCGCGCGATAGACTCGGAGTACTGGGATACAAACCATCTTGTCGCAATTGCATCAATTGGCTTCCCGCTCCTTAATCTCCAGATCGATCCCGCTACAGTTGAGTTTTTCGCCAGAGAAGCTTCTGGGTCACCGCAACTAATGCAGGCACTATGCCTGCAAACCTGTTTCTCGCTCGATAAACGTGATTACCGGTCGGAATTGACAGAATTAGAGATAGACGACAACGCACGACGGGAAATACTAGAGGAGACTTCGTCAAGGACAGACTTTAGCTCATTGGTAGCAAAGTGCCATAAAGGGCCAAATACCAGGGGAACGGAACGAAAAGAATTTGACTTTAGCGACAACTCTAACGGTGATGTTTACCGTGCGGTCCTTCTTTCTTTGGCCGCTGATCCTCCATCTCTCTCGTTCAACCAAAAAGACTTGGCGAATCGAATGGCGAACACATGTCGCGATGAGATTCCGTCAAATTCCAGTATCTATCAGGCCTGCAGTCAAATATCCAAACTAGCAATAGACATGTATCCGGATCAACGCGTTGTCGAATGGGACCCGGATGAAACTGTTCTTGACATCGTGGATCCATACTTTCTGTTTTACCTGCGATGGTCGTCAAAGCTGAAATCGCTTGCTGACTAAATGCGGCAAAAGAGGACACAAAACGTATCAGAAACCGATCTCTTCGCCACTCCGAAGATGCCGCCCCATTCGTTGCTCGAACAAAATTCGTATCCGAATCAATCCCAGAATCCGCCGGAACCGAACCACCGTCAAATCGCCAATCCCAGGGTGACAACCCGTCGCCCCATCGGTAAACTTCTCCGCAGCGGATCCATTATCGTGATGAATCCCGCAAGCCAACAACCGAACCACAAGCACTCGTAAAGCGGCAAAGTTCAGCGCTCGATCCATACGCGTGCACCCTGCCGTCGCGGAGATCGCCATTCGTTACCCGTCGAACTAGATGCCTCTCGAGCACTGAACGGCCTTTTCGCTATGGGGATCAATCACGCAGCGAGTCGCCTGATACCAGCAGCGTTGTGGCTTGCAATCATCTGGACAGCCGAAACGTATCTTTCCCGCCCGCAGAATAATCGTCTTCGGCACGGAATTGCTAACCTCTCTTTGGCTGCTGTCAATGGCGTATTGCTTTTCTTCTCCATCGGTCTCTTGAGCGTTTCTGTCTGTGGCAAATTCCATCATAGCTGGTTCGGAATTGCCTCTCCGGTTGTCGCGTTCTTTGGGCTCGATCTTTTCGGATATCTTTGGCATCGAGCCAACCATAAGTTTTCCGTGCTTTGGCGATTCCATGAAGTTCATCATTCCGACGACGCAATGGATGTGACAACTTCAGGCCGCTTTCATTTTCTCGAACTCGGAGTTGGTGCAATCATCCGACTCCCGATTCTGTGCGTGCTCGGCGTAAACCCGAATCTGCTGCTTGTGTACGAGACTGCACTTGTCGGCGTCTCAATGCTGCATCACTCAAGAATTGATCTCGCGAAATACGATCCAATTTTACGCACAATCATCGTCACACCTGCGATGCATTCAGTGCATCATTCTCGTGATCCTGTTAATTTCGAACGCAACTTTTCATCTGTCCTGTCTATTTGGGACCGCACCTTCGGTACCTTTGGAACGTCTTCCGAGACCATATCACATGGATTGAAGGGATTCGATGATTCCAGCACGCATTGCATTCGTTCGATGCTCGCTGCCCCGTTCCGAGATCGAGACAATGTCGGGTAACAAAGCTATGCACGCGATTGCCCGTTTTTTCAATGAAACATCCTTCGCGGGCGACGTGTGCTGTTTCCCTTTAACACCGCAGCAATGCGATCTTTCAATGGCCGAAGCCGCGCGGTATCTTCTGCTCTCACGCCTCCCAGTGACGGCACATCAATTCGCATACCGAAAATTGTGATGGCAAATCAACGAGAAGCACCTGTGCTGTGCACTGACACTCTTTGCAGCTTTCGCTGGTTGCACATCCGCTCTGAAGGTCGCGGATTGACGGAGCCCAACAAGGTGTGTTCTTTGCACAGATCGCCACTTCAAACCGAGGAAAAGCCAGCATGGTACGGCACCGTCAGCTACGTTGAGCCTTTTGACTTTGAAGACTACAACAGATTTCCATACGCGAACGACATGCCGGTTGCACTGCGCGATCGTGAATACGAATTCGTTGAATCCGCAAAGATCTCATATTGTCCTGAGTGTCGCCGAATTAAAGACGCGGAGCGATTGCAGAACAGCAAGCCTCTGCCCAGCCAACTGAGTGATGATTAGCCAAATCGCTCAAGACGGGTATCCATCGCATGCAGCAGAGTTGCGGTGGTTCAGTTTTTGACATTAGAAAATCTTTTCCCGCAACCTGCTGATGCGGGTCGTTCGCTGCACGACTTATGCGTTCAATATCCGCCAGCTGGGATGTTCTGATGCAACACTTGCCCCATGGTGTTGCGCTGCCTGCCGGGGCATCGACTGAAGCGATTTGTCTTGCTGAAGAACAGCTCGGGATTACGCTGCCGGCCGCTCTGCAGGAATTCTACTTAACCCATAACGGCACCGGCACGGCATTTTTCTACCCCGTGAATTCAACTCGACATTCGCATCGCATTTACGCGATCGAGGCTGCAATCAGCGCATACGGCATTTGGGCTACATTGAGGAATGGGTTGGAAGACGAACGCAGACGATTGGGGACGCCTTCAATCCCCGAAGCGTCATGGTGGAAGAATGACTGGCTACCCATGACCGCCAACCGTGGCCCTGATGGAATTTTCGTCGACTTATCGAGCGATCTCTATGGGCAGGTTTGTCAGGTTACCAATTGTTGTACCGCAGGTATCAACGTGGAGATTCTCGCTAACGACTGTCGGGCATGGTTGGATCAGTTGGCCTGTCGGTTGTTGTCAGGGCAATGCAAGTTTGGCTCTCCGTGCCCAACCCTCTCGTCCGGCCCGCTGTGGCAATGACGTGATGTCATCCTCTATTCATAAACCTCCGTGGACCGAAACAAGTGTCAGATAACCACAGCGTTCGAGCACTTTCCCGTCGAGCCCGCAGGTGAGGCGATACAAGAAACGGAGGCCGCCGATCTTGGTTTTCAAAGTCCCCGGTGCAGTGCGTTGTTCATGCCGCATCCAGAGCCTGTCGTCTTTGCGCTGTTCTTCGGTGAGCGTCGATGGAACGCTGTCGTTTAAAAATTTGCTGGGCATCCGCACGGCCCACAACATAGGCTTGCCGAGTTCGATCAGGCCTTCCGGCCACCAGCAGATCCGACACCATTCTTTCGCTCCAGTTGGAAGAGTTCGTCGCGTGTCCTTTCGAGCAGGAAATCGAAGTTGCCAAAAGAACCGTGCTACTCACACTTCACACGATGACGCCACATATTTCTACCGCTACAATCAAGCCCGCCGCGTGAACTTAGGCGTTACGTCCAAAGGCGTGTTGAAGGGGATGCAATGAGCGGAAAACGTCAAAGACTCAAGATCGACGCGAAGCGGGAAGCCAAACGCAAAGCGGAGCGCTCACTGTTTCCCGAAGGTGCCGTCATCGCCGATCCCTCGAAGCAAGTCCCAAACAATTCCTGTGGTGCACCTGTCCTCTTCTACGTTGACAAGCCATTTACTTGCATCGACTGCGGCAAGAGCGAGATCTGGTCGGCACAGCAGCAGCAATGGTATTACGAGGTTGCCAGGGGATCTTTGTACGCGACCGCAGTTCGGTGCCGGGAATGTCGAAAGGTTCACGCTGGAATACATAGTGGGCACGGCGATCCGAACCCAATCAAGCATGAAGGCACGCTGATGAAGCGGGTACAGACAGGCATTGCAGCAGTTATTGCAGAGACCGGCTTCAAGTTTGTCAGTAAATCGCACCCGCCAACGAAAGGGACCATAACCCTCGATTATGAACGCGACGACCTCTTACTCACTTGTTGGTACCACCGTAACAGTGCTACGCTGATCGCAGAAACTATGGACCGCTGTGCGCAATGCTCAGAGATGGTGCGGGTAGCATTCAATGCGCCACAGTCCGGATTGCAGGTGGTTGATAGGATCGAAGAGTTTTCCGCCGCGGTGACACGTCATTTATTGGCTCTTTCCCGGTCTGATTTCGAACAATGATCAAGTCGCGGACGTAACAGGAAGCTGCATCTGAGTTGCCGAACGGTCATGCATACATTCGAAGATCAACCGTGGCAACTGGCTGACCATCGGCGTGATCGCATCACATCAGAGGACCCAATTCCATGTCGCGATTGTCCATACTCATCCTTGCAGGACTGTGGTGGTCAGCTTCTTCATTGGCGGATGAATCTTCCCAGCCGATCGCCCCAGTTGAATTCATGAGTGCTTACCGCCCCGCCCTCAAGGTACTTGAAGATCGATTTTCCAATTTTACGTGTCGAGCGGAACATAAACGCCCAACGTACGATGCCATTGTTGAATACGCAGTTGACGGGGCTCATTTTTTGTCTGCCCAGCAGTACAGCACCGATAGTAATGCGCGCGCCCAGCAGGGTATCCGCAGGTCCACGTGAGATCAGAATCGCCCGATGGAACATATGAGTTGTCCAAAGAGAACGAGGCCGCTGCATTCTTTATCAGTGGCATCGGCCCATCGAATGACGAGGTACTGAAGCGGTATCATCGTCGGTATAACAAACCCGTTTCACTGGCGGCGACGCACGTTTTTGACGTGTCAATGAATACTCTGATTAACAGTAAGAACGCAAAGCTTCTCCGTGCGTTCACCGCTACTCGCCAGAACAGGGACACAGTCACTGCCGAATTTGAACTCGACCACACAATCTTTCGCTTTCATCGCGCGCTGATTACCTTTGAGCCCTCTCACACATATCAGGTGGTTGCCTATAAGCTGTTCTATTCAGCCGATCCGTCGGACGAAAAACAAAATGTGGCAGTCTACTCCGGTGACGTTGAGTACGAGGAATATCCCATGGGCGGATTTGACGTACCATCGAAGGTCGAGATTCGAGTTGATGAGGGTCAGAGACGTACAGTGATTGAGTTTGCAACTGTGGACAACTTTCAGTTCAACGGTGTGAAAGAAGATCGATTTCAGCCGTCTGCTTTTGGCATCGCCAACGCTACACTCGCATATTCGTTTGAGGCCGGTGAGTTTGAGCTTAGTCCTTCTCGCATAAGCGTCACTGTCGCGGCAGGGCAGGAGATGGACGCACAGATTCCAGTTCCAAAGCAATCAACGGCCTACCGCATAATTGGAGTGGAGAACGCTGTTGTCTGCAGTCGAATCGGATGCGGCCAGTTCGTCAATTTGCCAATGGCAGTTCCTGCGTCAACTTCATCAAATATCACCTATCGTTTCAAAGCACAAAGTCCTGGAACTGAAACAACCAGGATGATCCTAATCACAAACAGCGGCGGGGCACGCCGGATACCGATAGAGATACAGGTCACCGTTACAGAGCCAGGTGCGGACTATCCGTTGAAAAACCGGGACAGGCACGCAGGACAACTCGAAACCATCGGGTTTTGAGCTCTCCTGTTCGAGCTAGTCCCGTTTTCAACAGGCTGCTAGGCTAGCATAAGAGGGTAGCCGCGTCCTCACCTGAGGATTCGTTAAAGATGTGTCCTCGTTTGACTGCTGCGACGGTTTGCGGTGAGTCGTCAAGCGACAGTTGAGGACAAGTCGTCGTGGGATCGGACGAACGTTTTCAGAGTGCGGTGTGTTGGGTGGAGTTATCAACGCATTTCCGGATTGAAGTTGAGGAGTTTCCTGTACTCGGCTCAGAGTTGCACCAGGGCTTCCTGTGGGTTGCTCCGTATGTGTAGAAATCAAGCCGTTTCATGGACTCTCGTCACGCAGATGCTGCAGGAAAGCGGCCAAATACCAATCGGGTCAACCGGGGCCTTCGCCCACCCGCCATCACCAAACAATCGGCTTGCTCCGGCCATGTGACACGTAATGTTCTCGCTTTGCAGAAGCGATGCATGCAACACGCCCGCCAATCGTGACGGTCTCGCTCAATTGCGGAACGAACACTGAAAGAAGCAATCCGAGCTCGGCCTGGCCTTCAAATGGGAAATTTGTCTCCCTCCACGGAACCGATTTGACTTGTCGGTGTCCAGAAGACAGAGCCGAATCGTTAGTCGCCTGTTGTCGATAGCGGGAAGAACAGGTATGAAGGGTAATAAGACGGTGACTAGACATGGTGCCTTGCTTGCGACCGTTGATCAAAACGAAGAATGGGTGAGAGCAAGGGCCAGAGAACTGGATATTGAAAATGAAATGGATATTGCCTGGGCACTCTGCAGAATAATGACTCACTTTCAGCAGTTGTATGATTTTGCTGGGATCTCCTCGAATAACATCTACTGGGAAACCACGGAATTTCCAGTCAGAATGCTCTGGGTCCCCTTCGGCAAAACGTACGTCACTGTCATCAACCCAAAGTACGAAAAGCTCGCCGGGCAGTCTGTCAACAGCACTGAAAGATGTGGTTCAATTCCGAATTTCTCCTGTGTTGTCAAACGAAAGACTTATGTAGTGATTTCCGGGTACAACATGGATGGAAAGCACATTGAGCTTGAATATGGCAGCAGAAGGGGCGATGGGCCCAATTGTGATTCATGGATTATTCAGCATGAAATGGATCATCTGGACGGTGTGCTGATAAAGGATAAAGCCATTTTTTAAGCGATGCACTTGAGCAAACCAGGCGCTGTGTTCCAGAGATCGCAAGTCAAGGATCGCACGTCAACGATCGCATGCAGGAGAGCTGTGGACTGGTCCTGAAATTGGAAACGCATATCTTACGATCTGCAGATGTGGGGCGTAATCCGGCTTGAACTGCATCACTGCCTTGAGAGTGATTTGCAAGCCTCCGTGGACCGAAACAAGTGTCAGATAACCACAGCTGCCCGAGCACCTCCCGTCCAGCCCGCAGGTGAGGTGATAAAAGAAACGGATAGCCGCCGATCTTGATTTTCAGTCCCCGGTGCAGTGCGTTGTTCATGCCTCATCCAGAGCCTGTCGTCTTTGCCCTGTTCTTCGGTGAGCTTTGATGGATCGCTGTCGTTTAAGAATTTGCTGAGCATCCGCACGGCCCACAACATAGGCTTGCCGAGTTCGGATCAGGCCTTCCGGCCAGCAGCAGATCCGACACCATTCGTTCGCTCCAGTTGGAAGAGTTCGTCGCGTGTCCTTTCGAGCAGGAAATCGAAGTTGCCAAAAGAACCGTGCTACTCACACTTCACGTGATGACGCCACATACTTCTACCGCTACAATCAACCCGGCCACAAATCAGCTTCCTAGAACAATCGCATGCAGCAGGGTTGCAGTGGTTCGGTTTTTAACGTTGGAAAATCGTCTCCCGTAACCTGCTGATGTGGGACGTTACGCGACCAGACAATGAACAGATGGGGACTCCCTACCGAAATGGAGTGTGCAATCCGCGACCGCGATCAGACTTGCGTTTACTGCGGGATTGCATTCCTCGACTCGGACGCGAATCATGGTTCGCGAAAACGTGTCGCGACATGGGAGCACATCGTAAATGACGCTACCATCATTACGCTGGAGAACATCGCATTGTGTTGCAATTCATGCAACGCAAGCAAGGGAGCAAAAGACTTGGTGGTCTGGCTTTGCTCTGACTACTGCCAACGTAAGGGCATAACCGCAGACTCCGTTGCGAGCGTTGTTCAGGCACACTTGGTCTGGCATGAGCCCAAACTTGCAATTCGTGGCTGAAGTTTTGACAATGGATCAGAAACGTAACCAATCCGTGCACGCGGAGCACGGCTTGCAGGTTTCACAAATGAAAATTCGTCTCTCCGTGCTCGGTGAGGGCTGTCGTTTCGGCTAAATCGTTTTTCCCTCACACCTGAAAACAACTTGGCTAGTTATGGCACCCAAATCTCTAGCTGAAGAAAGACTCGGATTTCGGGTCCCGCGCACGGTTTTGGAGTTCTTCGCGGAGCATGCAGAGTCGCTATCGTCGATCAGATGCACGCGAGAGACTGGAGCCGGTATTTGCTTAGCGGAAGAAGATGTCTGCGATATCCACGAGTCAGCCATCGAGGCTTCTTTGTGTGTTGAGGCTGCTCCACCGACTTGGCTCAAAAAGTATATTGCGATAGGTGCTGATGGGGGTGGTGGATACTATTTCGTCAAGAAAACTGGTTCCCTGCGAGTATGGATGCTTGATTCCGACTGGTACGGGCAACCAAAACTAGTTGCCACATCACTGCGCGGTTTTGCAAGACAATTGCTCCGTGGGGATTTTCCTTGCCGCAATCTCCAATGGTGGCGATTTTGGGTAGAGTAGGCGGTCGCCCACTTGCTTTTGGTGATTTGGAAGTCCTGCAAATTTGCCGACCGCCCAGCGGCAGGTGACGGTTTTCTGTCTGCGGCTTTGGTGAGTCAGCGGTGTGATTCTTGTGGCGGCCTGCAGAGCTTCTGCGCTGGCGAATCGACTTCGGTCATCACCAGACGCCGCGATGATTCGGCAATGCGAGGCATTCAAGCCTGTTTGCAGGCGGTACAGTCCGGAGTGCTTTCAGACGCTGCCTTTATTCTGCATCGTCGTGCTGGCGGTCGCGTTTTGTCTGTTCCCACTGTTCGGGTGTGTACAGGACTTCGCGAGCTTGTGCTCCGTTGTAGTCTCCCACGATACCGTCTTCGGCCATGTAGTCGATCATTCGAGCCGCTCGGCCGTAGCCGACTCCAAGAGCTCGCTGAAGCAAAGACACGCTTCCGCGTCCTTCTCGAATGACAACGTCGATGGCATCGTCGTAGAGATCATCATGGTGGCGGGCTGCTGTATCACCACCGCCTGAACCAGAAGACCCGGCTCCGGCCGACGTCAGCTGTGCTAGTTCGGCACTGTACTCCGGTTCCATATCGCCGTAGAAGTCGATGACAGAGTTGATTTCTTCGTCGCTGACATACGTGCCCTGAGCGCGAGTCAGACTACTGGTGCCCGGTGCCAGATAGAGCATGTCTCCACTGCCCAGCAGTCGTTCTGCACCACCTTCGTCCAGAACGACGCGACTGTCCATTCGGCTTGCCACCTGGAACGAAATTCGGGCCGGCAGATTCGATTTGATCAGTCCTGTGATGACATCGACCGTTGGTTTTTGCGTTGCCAGTACAAGATGGATTCCGACCGCGCGCGATTTTTGAGCCAGTCGAATGATGTGCGCTTCGACGTCCTTCCCGGACGTCATCATCAGGTCGGCCATTTCGTCTGCCACGATCACGATGTAAGGCATCTTTTCGGGGATGCTTTCTGCATCGTCGTCGTAGGGATTCACTCCAAGACGTTCGAGCACTTTGGGTTTGCCGAGCTTGTTGTAGCTGTCCAGGTGTCGTACACCGACTCGTGCGAGAAGATCGTAACGCTCTTCCATCTTATCGACCGCCCATGCGAGGACGGCTTCGGCCTTCTTCATGTCCGTGATAACGGGATGCATCAGGTGAGGGATGCGTTTGTAGGGGCTGAGCTCTACCATCTTCGGGTCGATCATCAGCATTCGCACCTCGTCCGGGGTGCGAGTCATCAGGATCGAGAGGATCAGGGTATTCAGGCACACGCTCTTCCCGGTTCCGGTTCGTCCGGCGATCAGCAGGTGTGGCATTCGGCACATGTCCACAGTGAGTGGCCGGCCGCTGACATCTTTGCCAAGAAAGAGCGGAATGGACATGTCGTCACGGCTTGCGCGAGAGATTTGCAGAAGTTCCCGCAGACGAACCATGACCTGTTTGTCGTTGGGAACTTCGACGCCCACGGTATTTTTGCCCGGAATCGGGGCGACAACACGTACCGATGGAACTCGCAGTGCGATGGCAAGATCATCTTCAAGGGCGGTCACTTTATTCAGACGCAGGCCGGCTTCCAGTTCCAGTTCGAACTGGGTCACGACAGGACCGGTGTCGATTTCGGATACTCGAATGTTGAGACCGAATTCTTCGAAGGTCTTTTCCAGGGTTGCTGCTGCGATGCGTGCTTTTCTTGCGAGCAGTTCGTAAGGAAAGTCTTCTGGTAACTCCAGCATTTCGGGATCAGGGAGTTCGTAGCGTCGTTGTTCGTTCTCGTCAACGTGATCGTCGGCCCCGTGAATGGTCAGGGCCGCGGGCTTATTGACGCGGATTGAGTTTTCGTCTTCCGGCTCAGAATCCTGATCGACCACGATGGGTTGATGGACCGGAATATCAGGCAGATCTTCCTCGCTGACGGCTTCTTCGGTTTTGGTCAATCGCGGACGCAGTGGTGCCGGCGATTTCTCACGCTTCGTCTGCCATGACTTCAAGTGGTCGCGCAGCGCATTTGCTCCGTTGAAGGCCGTCAGCACGGGCGCTGCCGCCAGCTGAAATCCAGGGCGAGTCAGATCTGAAAGTGGTGTGAGTAGCCAGCCTGCGATGAAGACGCTTCCGGCCAGCAGCATGACTCCGGTCGGGGAGAACTGCTCCGTTAACAGGATGCCTGTCCATGCCCCGATTTTTCCGCCGCTTCCGTAGGCTGATCCTGAGGAGAATCCGGGAATCAGGAGGTGCAGCATCGAACACGCACCAATTACCAGCAGCACGATGCCCAGAACGGTGATAAACGTTCTGCGCGATGGTTCGCGCGAGAAGAGTTTCAGATCCCATGAAATCAGAGACGCCAGAGCGATCCAGATCCCGAGTCCCATGGCCTGTCGAGCATGAAAAGCGAGCGTCGCGCCCGGCTTTCCGCACAGGTTTGTCGGGACCTGCCGTTGAGGAAACACCATGCTGGAAGGGGGATCTGCGTAGTCGTAGCTGACGAAACTCAAGCCGACGAAGACGACGAGGGCCAGAAGCCCCAGTGCCAGCAGATCGGTTTTGAGTCGTTCGAGATCCATCAGTCAGTTCGTTCTTCGCAAGATGGCGGCAGCCGCTGCAGAGGTAAAGGGTTGAGCGTCCGGCGAATCGTCAGCGCGCCAGTTCGCCTTCCATTATTGAGGGTAACATCAGAACTTTCGGGGACTGTGGAAAAATGGCATCAATTGACTCACGCCGACAACAAACGCAACGGGATTGAGGTCTGGGACGATCAGCGAAGGCGGGGCGAAGATCCGCCTGTGTCGACGGTTCGAAAGAAGCGGTCACAACGAGGGTTGTTCGTGACGCTGGCAGAAATGTTGCGAAGGGAGGACTTGACACTGAAGTCCCGCGGCAGTCGCGAAGGGACCTGGTGATCGGGTTTATCGAAATCGATCAATTCTGTTTTGCTGCTGCATCCACTAGCATTTCCGGCGGTTGATTGTACCGGTCCTGAATGTCGTGACTTTTGTCTGGCCTGAAGAGGTTATTCGCAGAATATCGGGCTGAACCTTCAATGCGGTATTCCGGTGCGAGGACAATCTTTGCTGGGCCAGTATTCGGATTGCTGCCGTCGCATTGCTGTTGCCAGATTCGACGATGACCGTTTCGGGAGTACGTGAAAATGAAATTGGGATTTGTGAGTGCGATTCTGCCGGACTTGTCATTCGAACATGTCCTTCAGAAAGCATCGGAGATCGGGTACGACTGCGTCGAAGTTTGCTGCTGGCCCGTTGGGAAAGCAGAACGTCGGTATGCCGGCGTCACTCATGTTGACGTCGCTGATATCTCTCAGGAAATGATTCGAGCGATCCAGCATCTGACGGATTCTTCTGGTGTTCGGATCAGCGGACTGGGGTATTATCCAAACCCTTTAAGTCCGAATCATGAAGAAGCCAATGCTGCCGTTAAGCATCTGGAGACAGTGATTCGGGCATCGGCGGCATTGAATATCGGGCGAGTGAATACATTTATCGGGCGAGACTGGACGAAGTCGGTCGACGAGAACTGGAGCCGGTTCCTTCAGACCTGGCGGCCGTTGATTCAGCTTGCCGAAGAAAACGATGTGCGCATCGGTATCGAAAACTGTCCCATGCTGTTCACTGCAGATGAATGGCCGGGAGGAAAGAATCTGGCGATATCCCCTGATATCTGGACGCGAATGTTCAGCGACATTCCTTCGGATCATTTCGGCCTGAATTATGATCCATCGCACATGATCTGGCAGCAGATGGATTACATTGCGCCGATTCGGAATTTCAGCGACAAACTTTTCCATGTGCACGCGAAAGATGTTCGTCTTGATCGGCATCGACTGGATCAGGCAGGCATTCTGGCCCATCCAAATTCTTACCATACCCCCAAGTTGCCTGGCATGGGTGATGTCGATTGGGGCAAATTCTTTTCTGCTCTCACGGACACCGGATACCAGGGGCCGGTCTGCGTTGAAGTTGAGGATCGGGCGTACGAAGGCAGCCTGGATGCACGCTGTGCATCGCTCGTTCAGAGTCACACCTTTCTTCGCAATTTCGTGCCGCGTCACTGACCTTCCATGGTCGAATGAAACTGAGTGCCCCGAGATCGCTGTTTTTGTTTATATGTCGCCAACGAAAATTTCTTCATGAATACTGTCATTACAGGGTTCGAAACGTTCGATCTTCGATTTCCCACGTCGCAACATCTGGACGGCTCTGATGCGATGAATCCGGACCCCGACTACTCTGCCGCCTACGTCGTGCTGAGGACAAATTCCGGGGAACTGAACGGTTATGGGATGACGTTTACGATTGGCCGCGGCAACGAACTTTGCGTGGCCGGCATTCGTTCGCTGGCCGCCCTTCTGGTGGGGACGAGTGTTGAAAAGTTAATGGCGGATCCCGTCGTGATTTATCGACAACTGACCGGCGACAGTCAGCTGCGCTGGGTTGGGCCTGAGAAAGGTGTGATTCATCTGGCGGCTGCTGCCGTTATCAATGCGGTTTGGGATTTGTGGTCGCGAATGAAGGGCGTTCCCGTCTGGCAGTATGTGTGTGAAATGCCTTCGGAGCAATTCGTCGCAAGCATCGACTGGCGATACCTGTCAGACGCACTGACTCCCGCGCAGGGACTGGAATTGCTTCGTCGACATGAATCGACACGTGCGTCAAGAATCGCGGAGCTGCTCGATTCCGGGTATCCAAGTTATACAACCTCAGCTGGCTGGCTTGGCTATTCGGACGACTCTCTTCGGAGTAAGTGTGATGATCTGAAACGGCGAGGATGGTCTCACTTCAAGATTAAGGTGGGGAGAGATCTGGACGATGACATTCGGAGGTGTCGGGTTTTGCGCAGTGAGATGGGTGATCATGCACGAATGATGATCGATGCTAATCAGGTCTGGGACGTTCCTCAGGCCATTGAGTGGGTGCGGCATCTGGCGGAGTTCAATCCGTGGTTTGTGGAAGAACCAACTTCGCCGGATGACATTCTTGGTCACAAAGCGATTGCGGAAGGGATCGCACCGATCCGCGTGGCGACCGGAGAGATGTGTCATAACCGAGTCATGTTCAAGCAATTCATACAGTGCGGAGCGATGCAGGTCTGCCAGTTGGACAGCTGTCGACTTGGTGGTGTCAATGAAGTACTCGCCGTATTGTTGCTGGCGGAACGTTTTCGGGTACCTGTCTGCCCGCATGCAGGCGGAGTCGGACTTTGTGAATACGTCCAGCACCTCAGCATGATAGATTATGTTTGTGTGTCGGCATCGATGGACGACCGGGTGACGGAATATTCCGATCATCTTCACGAGCATGTTTGCGATCCGGTCAGCATGAAGAACGGTCGATACATGCCGCCTTCTGCACCGGGATACAGTGTGCAGTTCACAGAGGCAGCGATTCAGGAATTTGTCTTCTGAGTTTGTGACGTTTGAATTCCCCGGAAAACAGAATCACCAGAGATCGTCCTATGAATCTGCGAATCTTATCCCGCGGAAAGCCTGCCACTGTCTCAGTTGTTCTTGTCGCGTTGCTTTTGATTGCCGACAGGGGGCGATCGCAGGATCTTCCACCGACGCCCACACCACAAACCCCGACGCCGACGATGCCGACGCCACCGACAACGGCAGAGGAAGCGACTCAGGTTGAGGTATCGGACGCACCGAAGGAACTAACGATCCCTGAATTGTCCAGGCGAATCAATCGGTCGCTTGTCATCGTCAAGGCGACAGGTCGCGACGGAAGCATGCAGGGGCACGGAACAGGATTTGAGATCTCCCCCGACGGACTTATTGCCACAGCACGCCACGTCATTGGGGATGGACGACAGGTTGCAGTTGTGATGCCGAACGGTCAGACCGCCAAGGCGACTCACGTTTACGGCGTCCACGAATCGATTGACGTCGCGATCATCAAAGTTGACGGAAAGGAAATGGACGCCCTACCCCTGTGTCAGGAGGATGCCATTGAAACGGGTGCATCTGTGGTTGCTGTGGGCCATCCCGGCAACCGGACCAATACAACGGTGAGCGGCATTATCGCAGGGACCCAGGATATTGATGGCATTCGGCTGCTGGAACTTGCAATGCCCATTGAACCCGGCAGCAGCGGCGAGCCGGTTGTCAATCGCGCTGGCGAAGTGGTCGGAGTTGTCGTGATGAAGTCCACGCTGGAAAGAAGTCTCGGCTATGCGGTGCCGGTTCGACATTTGCGAGACCTGCTTGCAGAGCCAACGCCCATTCCAATGAAACGCTGGATTACGATTGGTGCGCTGGATCCCAAACGATGGCAGATTGTTTTCGACGCAGCGTGGAGTCAGCGCGCGGGGCGGATCAAAGTCGATGGGCCCGGTAATTCATTTGGCGGCCGATCACTTTGCCTGCAGACGTCGAATCCTCCCCCCGTTCCGTTTGATGTTCAGGTTGAAGTCAAGCTCGCTGACGAAGCCGGAGCTGCTGGCCTGGTGTTTCATTCGGATGGAGGAGATCGCCACTATGGCTACTATCCCAGCGACGGAAATATACGGTTGACTCGCTTTGATGGCCCGGATGTTTATTCGTGGAACATTCTGCACAACGAACCGCACGATGCTTATCGCCCCGGGGAATGGAACACATTTCGCGTTCGAGTCGAAGAAGGTCGAATGATCTGCTGGTTAAACCAGCAATTGGTCCTCGAATCGCAGGACAATGGCCTCACATCTGGTCGAGTTGGCCTGGCGACATTCCGCGGGACAATTGCTGAATTCAGGCGATTCAAGGTGGCATCGGATCTCCCCTCAGGTTTCCCCGATGAAAATGGAACTGCCACCATCGAAGAGGTGGTCGGTCGACTTTCGATGAATCGGCCACCGGAAGCGAAGGATGTTGAACAACTGCAGGAAATACAGGGCTATGCCTCTTTGTTGCAGGCTCGGGCGAAACGTCTGGAGAAACAGGCAGAGCGTGTTCGTGAGCTGGCGAAAGAGGTCCATGCATCCGTCGTACGTGATGCACTTCTGCAGACACTGAATCCGGTCAATGATTCCGCGCCGGATTTGATGAAAGCCGCATTGCTTATTGCTGTGCTTGATAACGAAGAGGTCGACCCTGCCCCGTACATCGATCGGTTGGATCAGCTGGCAGACGAAGTCAGAGGCACATTACCCGAGAAAGCAACTCAGACACAGACCTTGCAGGCAATGGACAGGATTCTGTTTGAGGAGTACGCCTTTCGGGGCAGTAAACGTGACTACTACACTGCCTCAAACAGCTACCTCAACGAAGTCATCGATGATCGGGAAGGTCTCCCGATTACACTTTCCGTTCTCTACATGGAATTGGCCCGAAGGCTGGATTTGGCAGTCGCAGGTGTCGCCCTGCCGGGGCATTTTGTCGTGCGATTCGAACCCACGGACGGGTCCTCAGAAAACCAAATCATCGATGTGTTTGACCGGGGGCGGCGGCTCACGCGGCCGGAGGCAGAAAAGATCATCACGTCCCGTGGACTGCCACTGGAGCCGGAATATTTTGCGTCCAGGACCCCCACGGAAATCATCGTTCGAATGCTGCACAATCTGCTGAATCTGGCAGAAGCAGATCGAAACAATTCAGACGTGCTCAGGTATCTCGAAACTCTCGTTCTGCTTGATCCTGGTGACCTGGAATCTCGAGTGAAACGGCTGGAAATCAGAGCTCGCACAGGTCGCATCACTGAAGCAATCGAAGATATCGACTGGCTGATTGAACAACCAATTCCCTCGCTTAACAAGGATGGGCTGTATCAGTATCGCGCCCAGCTACAACAGCGATTGCCGACTCCCTGATGCCAGCCCGGGCCGGGATTTGACAGGGGCGTTCTTGCGGCTGAATTCAATGCGTATTTCAGTCAGTCCCGCTGGCCATGGTTTTGCGGGAGTCACCGGGAATTTCAAGTGTCTCACGACTCCCGTTTCAACAGTGTTGTCGTACTCAGGTGTGCAGGTCCATGTGCCGCAAGGCCAGTGAATCATCGGACGAACGGATTGCCGCCTGGTGTTCCTGTGGCAGATTCAAACCAGAGCAGAACGAGTTCTAGATTTCCGCCCGGACATCGCAGTTTGACACTCGCTGACACTCTTTCCGCGGCAGCAGTTTTTCTTTGATACTCTGGACAATGGCCAGTGAGTAGCGTCCGGGAATCAGATCGACTTTCGTCGCATGAATCGCATGATTCTGCTCGTCATAGAATTCACCGGTGTTTCGCAGAGCAAAGCGGATTTCGGGCCAGTCTGACAGAAAGTCCGTCATGGCCCGACCTTCTGAAGTTCGGTTGCGTCCGCTGTTTTGATTCAGGTGGAGAACAACAGAGCAGTCATTATCCAGAACAATCAGATCTGACGTCGAACGCAGGCGTTCTCGCATTTCATTTTCAATCAGTCGATCGAGTGAGGTTTCGATGCGGACAAAGCCAAACAGATGCTCCGATTTCTGGTCGAACACTGGCACTCCTGCGGACAACATGCTGACTTTTTGTTGCCGTTTGGGTGGCGTTGTCGGCCCACTGGCGCAATCGTTTGACAGTGCAACGTGGACTTCAAACGGATTCAGATTGAGTGCGGTCTGCATACAATCCGTGAGAGGCCCTGATCCAAGGCGGCTGCCTGGAATAGCACGCACGGTACTGAAGTCAGACGCAAGGCGTTCCACACGAACCAGTTCCCGCCATTCTTCTTCCTGAACCTGACAGAATGAAACGGAAGCAAAATCAGTGTTCGCGTGCAGAAGACCCTGAAAGATCTGGGATAATCGTTCACGCCACGCCTGCATTCCGGATGCTGAGCCGGCAACCAGCGCGTCGATCATTTCCTGAATGGGTGGTATGCCCGCCATGAAGCGTACATTTCGCTCCAGATCCCGAACTGTCGACTGCAGGCTCGTCTTCAGTTCTCGACCTTCACTTCGGGCATTGCTGTATTGTTCTCGCTGTTCGCTTCTTCCGGCCACCCAGCGCTGCACTGCTTCAGCCAGTTCCAGTGCCGACTGATACCGTGAATGCGGATGCTGCTCCATCGCTCGCATACAGATTGTTTCCAGACCAGCAGGCACGGCAGGCCGAACAGATTCGGGTGAGGGACTTGGCTGAGTTGGTATCTGTTTCAGCATTTCCTGAATGCCGATGTGTTTTCCATCCGCCTGAGTCACCGCCTGGTGAGGGGCCTGACCGGTCAGCATGGCAAAAAGGATTGCACCCAGTCCGTAGACGTCCGTCCGTTCGTCGATACGGTCCTGATCGCCCATGGCCTGTTCCGGGGCCATGTAAAGTGGCGTCCCAATCACTTCTCCCGCCAGGGTCCGACCGAAGTCATGGTCCTGACTGATCGGGATCAGCGGAGCCCCCATGGAGGTTTCAAAATCCGAAGAAACGCGTGCCAGTCCCCAATCCAGAACAATCACCTGACCAAAACTATCCAGAGCAACGTTTTCCGGTTTCAGGTCACGATGAATCACGCCTCGACTGTGGGCGTATGCAATCGCCTGGCAGGCGGAGATGAACGTCGTCAGCAGGTAGTGCTGGTCCATCGAAACGTCTTTTCCCGCAGCAAGACGCTGGTGGTATTCCTCGATCGCGTTCACGAGGGTCCGTTTACCGACGAACCGCATCGCGTAGAATGGCTGACCGGTACGGGTATCTGTTCCGAACTGGTAGAGCGGAACGACGCTGGGGTGTTCCAGGTGTCCGGTGATCTGGGCTTCCCGGTGAAATCGTTGCCAGGCCCGAGGGTTTTCCGCAGCTTCGGCGTTCATCTCCTTCACAGCAACCACTCGACGGAGCTGTTCGTCCCGTGCCAGCCAAACTGTTCCCAAACCACCTTCTCCCAGCTGTCTTATGAACTCGAAGCTGGAAGTCATGATTCGGCTGGATGGAGGAGGTGCTTCGACTTCCGGCAACGTCCTTCCATCGTAGCCGACAGTACGAACCAGACTGGCGCCGGTGCTGGTATTTCCGGTTCGGCTGCGTTTCATTTGTTCAAGTGCCATCGAACGCTTCATACGAATTCTGGCGTCCGATGAAAGTCCTGGCAGAACGGAACTGGCTTCGTCGCTGCCTGATTTTCTGCCGATGTCAGAAACTGAATCCTGTATCAAACTCGAAAGGCGTGCGAAGTTGCGCAGTTGTTCACTGCGTTCGACTCCGGCGACCAGCCGCCCTGACTGATCTACCGACAATTCGCCGGACAACGACCGCGAAATCAGATCTGAAATCTCACGATCACTTCCCATGATCACTTACCTCCGCACCAGCGTTTAAAGCTTGTTTATTTTCTGATTGCGAGTCCGCAGAATCGTCAAACCACCTTGCACCGACGCATCGTGCAAGGGCGAGCCTTGCGCGATGCATCCGCACCCAGAGGTTGGACGGCGTGATATCCAGTTCACGGCAGATCTGTTCAGATTCCATGTTTTCCATGACACTTAAGACAAACACGTCAGCCTGACCGGCTGGCATATGATTCAGGCAGTTCCTGACCACTTCCCACAGTTCTTTTTGTTCAACTTTTTGATCAGGTAAATCGAAAGCCATCGCTCCGGCTTTCCAGTTACCCTTTCCATCGAACAATTGCTGAGTGGGATCGCTTCCATCGTCAGCAACTCCATCGCGATTAAACCGGGCCCGCATGCGGACATGGTCGATGAGCTTGCGTTTCAGAATTCCCAGCAGCCAGGCCCGTTCCGTCCCACGCCCGTTATAGCGGTCCTGAAAGCGAATTCCCGCAAGAAAAGTTTCCTGCACAACTTCTTCTGATGCATTTGTGTCTCTCAGCCGTGCGAACGCATAGCGGTAGAGGTAGTCGCCATGAAGATCCACCCACTGGTCGGGATCGATCAACAGACTCGCACCGGACCCATGAACGGAATCACTGGACGTACCGTCCTCCTGGATCGCATCGCGATCATTGTCGGATTTAGACTGCTCCCGCACTGCTGACCTCCGCCCGCCACCACGAGCAACAAATCACGAGCTTCACAGCTCGCCTCCTAATCTGTAGCCGTCGATGATTTCAAAGAGTGAACGGCGGCAGTTTAGCAGTCGCGGGGGTGACTTCCCAAGTGTATGGACCGATGGACAACAGGATGGAACCAGAGAATCGATCGTTACGATTCTCAGACTAAAGCTGTGCCGGATTCCTTACGCGACTTTTGAGATTTTGCGTGGCCTGCAGAACCGGCATCGATACTGAGAAGGCCACTGCCCGTTTTTCCGCCATCCGACGGCCGAAGCCAGGTTTGCCGGGAGATTTACCGGGAAACAGGTTCAATTGGCCCTTCAGCCTCGAAACAGCACGCCGGTTGGGTTCCCCGAGATTTCTGGCACCCTGAATCCGTTCTTGCAGCCGTCGCCCATGGTGGTCCAGCAGAATAGACGGTTCTGCCTGAATGGGAATTGTGGAGGAACTCTGTACGACGGCAGGCTGGATCATGGGTTAGATTTTGTTTGGGCTGATTGGTCGTCCCTCTGGTACTGAATCAAAGAACTGGATTGAGACATGGAAACCGCTGAACAATTCCGTCTGCAAACTCAGGCCAACGCTGCATTTGAACAATCACAAAAGGAATTCGGGTGTTACGATGGCGTGGATTGTGATTCATTGATTGCGGTTCTGACTGTCGTCAGATCAGGTGATTCACTCAAAGCGATTCGCGACATTCGCAAGGTTGTGGATATTCCGTTAACGCGGGTCAAGCAGGCTTTGATGGATTGCTCTGAGCTCCACCGCGTGGATCTGGCCAAATGCGCAGGACTGACGGAACGTCACCGCGCGATGGTGATTCTGGAGCGAATGAAGAAAGCGATCGCGATGAATTCTGGAGCTGCCAGCATCAATTTGTCTTCCCCGGATGGAGACTTCCGCCGGACTGACTGCTCAGACAGTGAACTCAACTACCTCAGGATGAAGCTGATTAGCTGGATGTAACTTTGGCATGGCGAAATGAAGTGTGGTCCGGCATTTGGGCGGGAAATTTAATGGGACCGGAGCAGCCATTGCGGTATGGCTGAATCGTCCGGACGGACTCGAATTGATCCTTTGGCAACTGGCAACGTACGTCACTGCAGAAGTCGAGAACTGATTGCAGTCATTACGACATCCGGCGGTGTTTCCGGCAATGACGACGTGAGAATGCGAAGAGCCAGTCGTATCCGTTCAGTTCACATCACGGCCGGTGAGGATTCGCTCAATCTCGTCTGCCTGAGCAGCCACTTCAAGGACACTGCGGCGAATTTGTTCGGCCGCCACGGTGGCCCTGGGATAGGTATCGATCATGACGAAACAGGGTTGCCCGTTAATCTCGCGGATTGCAATGCCACCGTGATGTACGCTTGCGTTGAGCCTCAGGGCTTGTTCGAAGAAATCAGACCGCGCGTCGCAGCAGACGGAGTAGATCAGCAGCAAACGGTCTCCGGCTCCGTGCTCGCTATTCTCCACGTAGACAACCTGATGGCGATTGTTCCGCAGTGTGAGCCGGATTTGAAACTTGGCGTGCTCATCCTCGTGGCATTCGACCGAAGGCAGGTCATGAAAGGCTTCGTAGATTAGCGATTCCAGGTCGCGCACCGCTCCCATGACCGCTTGCAGTAGTTGTGAGGCGGCACCGCCATCGCGAGGACGTCGGTCAGGATCCGGCGCCAGCAGCAGTGAGACACATTCGGCGATGTCGAGTGGAATATCAGGATTCCGACGTCGCACACTGATGCAGTTTCCGGCGAGAATTGCATTCATGACCTCCGAGATCGATTCACCCTGAAAGGGGTAGCAGCCGGTGAGCATCTGGTAATAGCACACGCCCAGGGCGAACACATCGCTGCTGGTCGTTGCCGGCTTGCCTTCGAATAATTCCGGAGCCATGTAGTACGGTGTGCCTGCAAGGTTATTTGTCGGAAGGTCATCTCCAACAATTCGTTTTGCCAGGCCAAAATCTGCAATCTTTGGAACGCTGGCCGGCGTCACAATGACGTTGTCCGGCTTCAGGTCACGGTGGATAATTCCCATTCGGTGCGCTGCAGCAAGTCCACTGGCAATTCCGACGGCCATGGCTGTCGAGCGAATCGGTCCCAGTGCGCCGTAGCTGTCAATTTCCTGCTGCAGGGACGTCCCCGCGACATATTCCATCTCCAGGAAGTGCATGTCCTCCCATCGACCAATTGCGTGTGTCGTGACAATGTTGCCATGGACAAGTGCCGCAGCGGCTCTGGCTTCATTTTCAAATCGTGCGATATAGTCGAATTCGCTGGACACTCGTTTCGGGGAGAGAACTTTCAGGGCGCAAAAGCGATGAAGCTGCTGATTGCGAGCAAGGTAGACGACGCCCATCCCGCCACGCCCCAGCATTCGTTCGCAGGTGTAAATGTGGATTTGCTGCCCATCCAGCAGATCATGGTCGAGCGTGATTTCGATCGGTTCGTCCGATGTTTTCCCATCATGGGTCAGCAATAGCGTTTCGGTCGCCGTTCCGTTGGGCGTATGGGTGGTGTTCAACCCGCAGCGAGGGCATTTCGCGGTCCGTGCGGAAAACACTTCGTTGCATGCGACGCAGTAGACTTTTGCCACGGGCGGTTCTTTTTGTTCATCAAACTGGAAACGGATGGGTCTCGCCGGATTCGTCAGAGCACGGTACCAGAAGGTTCATGACATTTCTGCCGGGGGCCTGTTCTGAAACTCGGATTCACTTCGAAATGCAATTCGTCCTCGGATCTGAATTCCTGGATCAATCAGCAGTTTGCGCGAGTCAAAATGCAATTGTCCAACAGCCGGTTGAAAAACGGGACTGGCCCGAGCAGGAGACCTGAAAACACGAAAGTTTACAGTCGCCCAGCGAGCCTGTCCCGATTTTTCAGCGACAGCTAACGCATTCCGGAAACCCGAACGCTGCCAGGGGATTTGCCCTGAAACTCTTCACTGCCGAGCGGTCGCTCCGTAATCCTGATTGAGACGGCACCGCAGACCGATGTGAACAGAAATCTCGTACGTTCGCCGAAGATCCGGGAAAGCTGAGCCTTTGTGGCATCATTTCGGCTGCTGACGATTACCGTTTCCGGCTGGAAAACCCGTTTCGTGTCAGAATTGTTTGAATTCAAGCTTCCGTGATGCGGGCTGATCAGCAGATCGCATTCCGGAAGTTCTGGACTGACTTGTTCGAATCCTCGCCCGTCCAGATCTCCCGGAAAGGCAATCCGATGACCTCTGTATTCTGCAACGGAAAGGAGGCTGAGCTCGTTGTCATTCAGTTCCTGTGAGAGCGCAGAATCGGCCCGAAAGAACGTAATCATGGTTTCGCCGAGTGTCATACGGTCGCCGCTCGCAACGATCGTGACAGGGATCCGGCGATCTTTGACGTCTTCCAGCAACTCCTGAACAGGGGCTGCATCGGAACGAATGAATTCGGTCGTTGTGATGAGTTGTCCGACAGGAATCATCTCCAGCAGTCCCGGCAGAGCGTTGTAGTGATCTGCATCTGCATGGGAGACGATCACCGCATCGACCATCCGATATCCCAGGTGCCACAGACAGTTGGCGATGGTTTCAGAAGTGCGATGCCCGCGATTCAAGGCCCCGGCATCCATCAGGATCACGTGATTCTCCGGAGTGATCACGATGGCGGCGTTTCCGTGCCCTACATTCAAAACGGTGCAGTGCAGTTCTCCGGAATGCATTGGCGGCGCAGATGCCAATCGAAATGCGATGACCACACAAACTAACTGAATGGTCAGCAAGCAGTATCGCCGTCTCGGGCGTCTTGTCAGAATCTGAAATGCCAGTATCCCGTAAAAGGTCGGACAAAACCATGCCGGTAGATCTGCAATTGTGACAGCTCCTGCGTCAAAGCCTGCCGCAAATGAAACGATCGATTGAAGTCCCTGAAGCAGTCTTCCGAACACGAATGCGGGCGGAATGGCCAGCCAGGGGAGCAGTAATCCTGACAGCAGAAAAAGAAAACCGGCAACCATTGTGAAAGCAGTCAGCGGAATCAGCAAAACGTTGATCAGCACTCCCGAAAGCGAAATGACATGGAATTGTGAAGCGACCATTGGCATCGAAAACAGTGTGACCGCCAGCATCTGTCGATATCGATAAGCCAGCCACAATCCTGCATTGCCGGCTCGTTCGCGAAACCATTCCTCCCAGGTGATTGCGTCAATGGGGACGCCCTGCTCTGTTTGTCGAGCGCCGCGGGCTGAGTCGACGCAGGCCAGTGCAGAAACTGCAAGAAATGAAAGCCAGGCTCCGGTATCGAAGATCAGTGCCGGATCAAAAACCGCAAGCAGGATGACCGTCACGGCAATCTGGTTTGACGTTCGCATTGGGCGACCAGTCAGTTGGCTGATCGTTGACAACAGCAGGAAGACCGTTGCTCGAAGAACTGAGGGCCGCAGGTCTGTGAGCAACGCGTACAGTAAGCAGCTGATTGCCGCAAGAATCAGGGCGTGGCTGTGTTGCACCAGCAGTACATGAAGCACGCGTCGAATAAACAGGAACAGAATTCCGGTATGAAGGCCGGAGATTGCGAGCAGGTGTAGTGTGCCGCTGAGGATGAACTGTCGTTCGGAGGATGCCTGCAGAAATCCTCGATTGCCGAGCAGCAGCGCTTCGGCCAGGGGGCGATGTTGTGGTGACAGGTGTTGAGAAATCAAACGGCTGGCCTCCTGCCTTGCCTGATTGAGTCTGCGGCGCGGATTCCACCACGAAAGTGAGTCCACCGGAATCATCGCATACGGATGCTGAACAAAAAGGATTCCCGAAAGCCTCTGTCGGAACAGAAAGTTCTCGTAGTTCATTTCTCCCGGGTTTGATGGAGGGAATACGGTCAGCAGCTTTCCAGTCAATTCGACGGTATCACCCCACCCAGCGCGGCTCAGCGCATTTCCGTCGACGATCACTCGAAATCGCGGTGGGCGAACTGATATTCCAGACGCGTTGCCATCGTCTGACAGCCCGGCGATCTCCTGCGATTGAAGAATAAACACCGTTTGAAGTGGCTTTTGTCCTTCTGTCGTCTGCCACGATTCTCTTTTTTCTCGAACTGAGGGGATGCTTGAAATCTGTCCGCGAACTCGAACTGTGACCCCCTCATCGCTGTGTGGTAAGAGTTCGGCTTGCGCACGAAGATGGACGTCTTGCCGTTGAAGCAGCAATGCTCCTGCCAGAAAGCTGCCGATGAACAGAATTCGATGCGTCCGGGCCTTCCCGAACCAGGACGCCACGAGAAGTCCGCAAAGCGTCAGCCAGAGTGCCCCGATCATCCCATGCGAAGTTGGCAGGATGCTGCCGAACCAGATACCGCCTGCCAGACAACAGGCGACGATAATCGGGACGCTCAACTTCACAACTAAGGCTCGCGCCGCCGGTTCTCGAGGATGGGTTGTAATTCATCTACGAAATCGTGAACGTCTTTGAATTCGCGGTAAACCGAGGCGAATCTGACAAACGCAACTTTGTCGAGGTCCCGTAACAGATTAAAGACGAGCTCACCAATCCGTCGGGAAGGGACTTCTCGCAGACCATCTTCGTAAATGGCTGCTTCGACATCACCAACAAGTTGATCGATTTGTTCTGCGCTGATGGGCCGCTTGTAGCATGCTTTTTCAACGCCCGCCCGGATTCGATCTTTATCGAATGCCACGCGTGAGCCGTCTTTCTTGATCACTTTGATCGGCGATTCCTCAATTCTTTCGTAGGTCGTGAATCGCCGTGCGCAGGAGAGGCATTCCCGTCGTCGACGAATCGAGAAATCCGCACTCGTGCGGGAATCGATGACTTTCGATTCGTCAAACATGCAAAATGGACATCGCATTGGGGCGGCCTGAAGGGAGAGAATTGCGGCTGACCAGGGCCAGTGAGGAATACCAATCGCTAATTCTATGCGATATCCAACTTGGAAACGCAAGAGCGCAGGCCGGAAATCTGTATACCTCAGACATGGCTGTTTTCTGTCCCGTCCGATGGAAGTGTCGGAATTGGCGAGAACTCTCGTCAGGTTTGCCGACTGGACGTGAATTCAATTGACGGGTTTGTTGAAATGACCAGCAAACGCGATGGTTCAGCCGGAGGGGGGCAACGGCACGGTCAGCATGCCTGACCAACGTTAACCTAACAGCCTGTTGAAAACGGGACTGGCTCGAGCAGGAGACCTTAGAGCACGATGGTTTACCGTCGTCCTGCGTGCCTGTCTCGGTTTTTCAACGGACAGTTAACTCAGACTGCGGAAGTGACTCGACTACGGACAAAGTAACAGAATATGTCAACCAGAATTGATGCAAAGAATCAGGCGAAGTTATGGCATGAATCTCCAGCGATCATGGCTGAAGATCTGTCACGGCTTGTGGAGTGGCTGCAGCAGAATGTTCTGATTCCGCCAGTGGATCCGGCCCATCGTAAACGCCGAGCATTTCTTGTCTCTCCGACTCGTGCAGCAGAGGCGATTGAGCTTTCAGAGCCTCTGGATCTGGCGGTCTACGAATTCGGTCGCGGCCAGAAGAACAGCCGCGTCAGGCAGACTTTGCTCGCGCCACTACTGGATGCGCTCAGGGAGGCGGTGGAAGGTGATGGAACGGGTGAAGTTCTGCTGGAGGGTTTTCACGATGTGATCGAAACGGTGGCAAGAATTCAGGCACGCGCGGACATGCAGCAGCGGGCCGAAGAACGC
The DNA here is from genome assembly GCA_041398825.1 of Planctomycetaceae bacterium. NCBI lineage: Bacteria > Pseudomonadati > Planctomycetota > Planctomycetia > Planctomycetales > Planctomycetaceae > Planctomycetaceae bacterium. The sequence continues at coordinate 810,361 of JAWKTX010000001.1, forward strand.
ATTGGGAACCGAAGCGATATTCTGGGAGCGGTGATTGAGGATTTTGGTGATGAATTAATTGTCAAGAGCGACAAGAACGGCAGCATTCGAATTCGAGGCGCAAGCAATATTCCGATGTTCATGGCCTTCTGGCGGGCTCACGGTCATCGATTGAGCCGCGAGGCATTTCTGGACCTTGACCCCAACGTCAATGAGAAGAATCTTGAACGGCATCGGGTACGACTTTGTGGCCGACTGCAGGATATTCTGCTTGAAATTGTTCAAAGCGGTAACGGCTACCAGATGCGACGCTGCTCCTGAATGGTTCTGTGATCTCCGGGGAACAGCTTTCAGATCGCTTTGAATTCTTTCCACGGAATGCTGAATGTTTCGGCAACCGCCTTGTTGGTGACATTTCCTTCCAGAATATTGACCGCGGCGGCAAGTCCGGGGTCCTGGCCACACGCTTTCATCAGACCATGGCTGGCAATTCTGAATACATAGGGAAATGTGACGTTGCAGAGGGCGTACGTGCTGGTTCGGCCGACAGCGCCTGGCATGTTTGTGACACAGTAATGCACAATGTCATCCACAATGTACGTTGGTTCGCCGTGTGTTGTTGGCCGGGATGTTTCGAGGCACCCACCCTGGTCGATACAGACATCAATGACCACCGCGCCCGGTTTCATCAGTTTCAGGTCTTCTGCAGTGACCAGTCGCGGCGCGCGTGCTCCGGGTATCAGGACGCCTCCGATCACAAGATCCGCCTTCCTCAACTGTTCTCGAATATTGTGACGATCACTGAAGAGGGTGTTCACGTTGGGCGGCATGATATCCTCCAGGTACCTCAATCGATCCACGTTGACGTCAAGGATTGCGACATCCGCCTGAAAGCCCGCGGCAATTCGGGCGGCATTTTTTCCAACGACACCGCCACCCAGAATTGCGATGTGAGCAGGTTCGACGCCAGGCACGCCACCCAGCAGAATTCCTCGGCCTTCCTGTGGTCGTTCCAGATACTTGGCACCTTCCTGTATGCTCATGCGCCCTGCTACTTCGCTCATCGGCGTCAGTAGTGGCAGGTCTCCGCTGCGACCTCGCAGTGTTTCATAGGCGACTGCTGTGGCTTTGCTTTCCATCACGTTTCGGGTGAGGACTTCATCCGCGGCAAAATGGAAGTAGGTAAACAGAATCTGCCCTTTTCGCAGCAGGGACCATTCAGAGGCCAAAGGCTCTTTGACTTTCACAATCAATTCTGACTGCGAGAAGACCTCTTCGTGGGTCTCAATGATCTGAGCCCCGGCTTCGATGTATTGCTCATCCGGTATTCCACTGCCCAGACCAGCGCCTTTTTCTACCAGTACGGTATGCCCGGCGAGCGTCAGTTCTTCGGCCCCGATCGGCAACATTGCAACTCGATATTCATCTGCTTTGATTTCGCGAGGGAGTCCGACAATCATGTGTTTATGTTCCGCGAGTTTTTTTGTTGAATGAACGTCACAGAGTGGCAACGAAAAGAGAATAAAGCATGGTAGTCGTGTTCGATGAAGCCACAAGGTCTTCAGCACAACGATTAGTTGGAATGGCTCTGGACGAAGATCTGCGAGACGTCGGAGATATCACCAGCCTGTCAACGATCGCTGCCGACCTCTCTGCATCCGTCAATATTGTGGCCCGTGAGTCAGGTGTGATTTCCGGAGGGGCCATCGTTCCGATCGTCCTTGAGCAATTGAATGCAGCTGTGGAGGTTCGAATCGATGTGCCCGACGGTGACGCAGTCCAGCCGGGAACTGTGATCGCATCGCTGTCTGGTAATGTCAGGTCACTTCTGACGGCAGAACGGACGATTTTGAATTTCATGATCCATCTGAGCGGGGTCGCCAGCAGGACAGCGCAGTTCGTCCGGGAAGTGAACGGAACGAAGGCTGTAATTCTTGACACCAGAAAAACGTTCCCCGGATACCGGCTACTGCACAAGTATGCGGTCCGCTGCGGTGGCGGCCACAATCACCGAATGGGGTTGTTCGATGGGATCCTGATCAAGGACAACCATCTTGCTGCACGCGGCGATCGAAACGTTGGTTCTGCGGTCGCATCGGCCCGCACGTTTCTTGCGAGTCGAGGGGATTCGATTCCCATCGAAATCGAAGTAGATACGCTTGATCAACTCAGATTTGCGCTGGTTGAACACCCGGAAATCGTCTTACTGGATAATATGTCGATCCAGCAGCTTGAAGAATCCATTCGACTGCGCGACCAGCTTTCAGCTTCCACGCTGCTGGAGGCCTCCGGGGGGATTTCGCTGGAAACCGTTGGTGCCATTGCCCGAACGGGAGTTGATCGCATCAGTATTGGCGGTCTCACACATTCGGCCACCGCACTGGATCTTGGCTTTGACTGGCCGTGGTGAACCTGGCAGTTGCGCATGAAAAGGCCCTGCCAGACAATCCGTCCGGCAGGGCCTGGTTGCACTAAATGCAGTTCCGGTGGAATCTGTTAGTAGCGGAATACTGCACCGACACTGAAGCCGTCCAGTACGTAGTTCTTCATCCGCTTGCCCAGTTGAATGTCTGGTATGAAACCGCCCGCAGGGGCATTCTGGCTATTCCAGTTGATGTTCTCGTAGGGACGAGTGATCCTTGGCATCCACATGAAGTCATATCCCCCGAAGAGTGAAAAGTGCGGGTTCAGATGGACTTCACCGGCAAAGCTGACCTGTGTCACGGTCGTGAAGTCTACTTCGCTTTTGGTATATCGGGTTGCAATACCAGTGCCCAGAGCGTCTGAGGTGACAGCTGCAGAGTTGTCGTTCAGGGCAAATGCAATTCGCGGAGTCACACTCAGTGTCATCCATCGACTGACAATGGAGGCTCGTCCTCCGACTTCCGGGCCATAGACATGATTCGACGTATTGGAGATAACACGAGTCACTCGTTCAGTCACAGTTCCGCCCGCATCGTAACGTCCATCCAGATTCCATGCTTCGTCAAGATTCAGGTAGCGGAATCCGCCAAGCCACTGCCATTTGAAGCCTTCGCCCGGCAGATATGCTTCTGTCAGAAGACTGGCTTCGGCTCCCCAAATCTGTGAACTCATCGAAACCTCAATGCTCTTGTCGATGACAATCCCATTCAGTGTTGCGACATCCGAAACACCACCGTTGTTCAGCAGAGGAATGATGACGTTCGGCGAGAACACATTTCCCAGTTCCGGTGCGAGCGGACTTCGGAAGTTGCGAATATTGCGATTGGCATATGTATCTTCGCGATCCGACGTGCCAAAGAAGCTCAACTCGGCCGCACCACCATTCAGATCCAGACCCCAGGTTCCGCGAACGCCCGGAATATTGTTCAGTGAAAGTTGTCCGTTGTCTTCGATGATCGAAGTACCTACAGACAGTCCGCCATTCAGGTTGTCGAAACCTTCAAACTGTTCAGTCCGAAGCCCTGCAACGGGAGCTCCGATCTTACTGTTCCCAAGGTCCCGGGCATTCCAGTGCAGGTACTCTACCCTGATCCAGCTGCGTCGAGAGACTTCCGTCAGGAAGTGTTCGATTGGCCGGGAATCGTCCCACAATGCAGGTGCGCTCTCGACATAATGGTCGACGATCGGCGCCTGACGGCCGGATTGCGGCATCTGAATGAATGGCTGATGTCCTGACTCGTATGAGCCGTACGGCATGCCTCCATAGGGGGCAGGCCCGTATTGTGCCGCTGCCTGGCTGGATGCAGAAATCAGGATGACCACGGAGGCCAACAGCGAGTACAGGTTCGGACGGAGCATTTCGAACCGGACCTTTGCATAAGGAGACAATGGGTCGTCAGTGAAGAATCCCGAACTTCGCTGCGAAGGAACTCGCTCGAGGTTTGGGGGCCGACAACAAACAGCTCGGCAGACACTGACGGATGCGGACCAAACCACTGGCACAGTCCGCTGTCGTCGATATCGGATCCTGACGACTTTGAACTTTGCCCCAATTCTTTCGATGTCAACGAATCTGCCGGTTTGGAGGTCTGGAGCGACTTTGACGCTGTCTTCAGCGGCAAATGTGACCTGGATTCGAATGCTTCAGGCGTCAGTCGGCAGTTTCTGCCGCTGCGATAATCAATGATGCGATTCGTTGCGCTGCATTGTTGAACGGGGTGCGATCGCTGTTGGTTCCCACAGAATGGCTTTGTGGGCAGCCGGTATCCATCAGATGTCCCGATTCAGCGAAGGCCAGAATAAGGCGCACAATTTGGCCAGCAGCTTCCGGGCTGTGCTCGTCAATGACGACCGCTTCGAATTCGTTCTGATAGGCGCGAGCGTTTGCCTGCTGGTGCAGGTCTGCCGATTGTCCAAGCGGAACGATGATGGCGGGGATACCGATCCAGGCAATTTCTGCCAGCGTCATGGAACCCGCTCTGCAGATAACAAGATCGCAGTCCGCCATTTCCTGAGCAGGGTTGTTGAGAAATGGTAGAGCCAAGTAGTCGACACTGTCAGAAATTCTGGTATTCGCATCTCCGGCTGACCATTGATTCCCTGTCTGATGTATGACGTGGACGCGATGGTCCGGAAGCTTAATCTGCTGAAGTGCGTTTAGGCTGAGTTCGTTCAGCCTCCTTGCTCCAAGGCTTCCTCCGGTAATCAGAATTCGCGTGGCGGTACGGGTATGCGCGGGTTTTTCCTTTCTGCGCGATTGCAGACAGGTAAAGCCCTGTCGGAGAGGAATGCCCGTTTGTTTTTGGGGACAACGAATTGTCTGAGACCATGCTGGATCGATGGTCCAGCCAGTCCACATTTCGGCGGCCCATCGAGAGCAGATTCGGTTCGCCTTTCCCGGAACGCTGTTCTGCTCCAGCAGATAAACCGGGATGCCAAGCAGGCTCGCGGCAGCCACCGTTGGCAGACTGGCAAATCCCCCCAGCCCGACAATCATTTCCGGCTGATGGCGTTTCAAAGCCCTCACGGCAATTCTGAATGAATTCAGTAAGCTAACGGTCCATTTGCCGGCTTGTAAAACGGCGGAGGGAGAAAACCAGGTTCGTCCCGTGTTGGCGGGAAGAGGCAGGCTTGTTCGCAGTGGCAGTGCTATCTGATGACACACGGATGATGCAGGCAGGGAACCTGCGAATAAAGACGTGATCTTGCTGTCAATTTCCCGGGCACTGGTCAGAAACAGCAAGTCGACAGATCGATCAGCGATCAGGGCCTCTGCGATGGCAATTCCGGCGTTGATATGCCCACCCGAACCACCTCCCGCAAAGCAAATACGAAGTCGCGATTTAATTGGAGTTGAGTGGCCGCTCTTTGGTGTATTCACTTACTCCGTCCGCAGAGATGATCAGGAGGCATTTTGAGAGCGGATGTTGCGGATTCGTCGCGCGGGCGTCAACCCGCTGTCGAGCGTCTTTGGTTTCCGGGGAAGAATGGAGTGGAGTGGCAAGAAATAATTCCTGTTCCGGAACAGAGACCACTACCTGCTCCCCAAGCATATTGATCAGTCGTTCCCGGAACTCGTTACACAGCAGCCGGGAACTATTGAATGAATCACGGGTCACGGGCATCGCCATCAGTGGTGTCGATCGATTCTCGGTGACTGCGAATTCCAGCGGGCAACGCTGGTCGAGTTCAGCAAGATTGGTGACGGCGATTTGATAAAGATGTTCCGACGAGATCTGCCAGTGGCCAGCAAGTGAGTAGTCGACAATGCGACAGGTCGATCGGTCGTCGATAATAAAGGAAATGGCGAGGTCGCCGACCCATGGTATGTAGACCTGTTCGCTGCGAGTCGCTTCGGAAAGCGGGACGATGATGGGCAGAATCCTGGTCGTTGTTTCACTCAGCGAAGGAGAGAGCTGGAGTGGCCCAAGTTCGTGCATCCGGACAATGTCGGTCAGTGCGCGGAGCGAAATCTGTTCGAAAAACTCCGGCTGTTCCACATACCTCTGGTAAAGATTCTTGAGGCAGATTCGTGAATGATCGAGTTGGACGGAAAAAGCGTCACCGGCCTGAAATCTGAGCAGGGGAAATCGGTGGTTCGCAAGATCGATGACACGTTGACGGAACACTTCAGCTGGCATCGCCGGGTAGTCGGGCAGCACCAGTGAGTCCATCATCGACATGCACGTTGCCAGGAACTGTTCATCAATGAGGAGTCCTGGTGCCGACTGGACAGACGCGGTGATCTGAACCTGTGCGTTGCGCAGTATGCAGAACCACCATTGAAAGATCTGAGGGCGATGCCACAGTCGCTGAAAGAATCCACCCTGAGCTGGTTGCTGTGACAAACCGGACCAGCATTGGGAAGGATAGATCGATGGCGAGTCCGATTCGGGGCGTGATGCGACGATGCGGGGGAAACGGCGAAAGGTTCGGGAAAGGCTGCTCTCCTCTGGGACTGAAACAGCAGGCAGCCATTCTGTTTGAATGGTGAATACCGGACGGCAGTCTGTCGTTCGCTGGTCGCTGAGTGCCGTTGCACCTCGGCGCCACCTTGCAGGTCGGACTTCGACTCTGGATTCCGTTTGCTGAATTTCACACCAGGCTGGACATCGCAGCTGAAACCAGTTTGACGGTCCTGTCACAAGCTGATCGGAAAGTGTGAAGTTTTTCGCGCCGGAAAAAGGATCCGGCGTGTTCTCGGGAGTGGTCATGAATGTTGGCCCATCGATTCATTCGATAAATCAGACGTGCGGTATGCTAAAGAGTTTTTCCGGCAACCGGACAAACGTTCAGAGGTGAACTTTTCAGATTGTGGTTCTGGTGAAGAGATGACTCCGCAGGCTTGACAGGCAATCGTAGGTTTGCTGACCCCATCATCGACTTAATTCCGGAAATGCGATGAGGCAGGGATTGCTCGGCGTCTGTGGACGGATTGTTTGAGATCGCTGCCGATCGTGGCAGTTTGCCTGATTGTTACGACCGGAATGCTCCGCTTGAGCGTGTTTTTCGCGCTTCCCAAAACACTCGGACTGCTGAAATTAAAGAGCGGCAGTTTCCTGCAGGAAACAGGTTGCGTTCCAGCAAATGCTGCCGATGAAAGTCATGGCAGGAGGTTTGTTGGAATTGTGTCATGCCGGAACCGCGTCTGCCTGGTGTCCCATGACGCGTCGCAGTAAGGATCTCACCATGCGACTTGTACAGGTTTCGCTCTTGTGCGCAACCGCTTCGATCTTGTTCAGCGGGTGTGCAGCGAACAGAGCTGCTTCATCATCAGGAGTCAGCTCACCCGGAACGAAGGTTTTTGTACCGCCCCGCCACACACGGGAATACGAGCCACCAACGCAGCTCAGTCCTTCACAGGATTCCGATCGGAGTTATGAGCCGGGTCCAGTCACCCCACCGCCCGTTCCACCCGCGATCGGCGTTTCTCGAGTCAAGAGTGTCGGGTTGATTCGCGATTTGGGAGCGAAGGTTCGCTCACCATGGCGCGATCAGGACGATCATGGGTGCACAGAGAGCTGCAGCGACTCAGGCTGCGGTGATCCTGAGTGTGATGATGACGGCGGCCGACTCCGGAAGCTTTGCGTCCTGAAAGTATTCAAACATCGTGAAAGTTGTCTGTTCAGGAAGCTTCGTTGCTTCCATCGATCATCGGATTCGGGATGTACAACAGAACCCGGATGCACGGACAGCTGTGCCAGCGAGTCCTGCGGTGTTTGCGGCGATACGTTGTATACGCTGCAGCAGCTCGATGCTCACCAGCAGAAGCCGTGCATCGCGGAATCCATGACAGATCCGTTTCTGGAAAAGAATACCGCGCCCGTCGCACCGCCAGCAGTGCCGAATCTGACACCAACCGTTCCGTTGGTCCCTGCACCGGTTCCACCCGGGGCACCAGTTGAGCTCACGCCGACAGACAGCATTCCACAGGACGTTGTTCCAGCAGCGCCTGTTGCACCCGGCACGATCGACCAGACAGAACTGCCGGTCTGGCCGCGTCTCGATGGCGAACAACGAGTTCGAGCTGCTCAGGTGGGGCAATATCGATCGGTGCCCGACAGTCGGACCGGGATGTTGCCGGAGATCCTTCCCCGAACTTACTGAGCAACGGACCGTGGCGTCATCGTGTCCGATGTTCCGGGGCCATTTGGCGGACACTTGTCGCGAAGACCGCAGGTGTCGGATGGCCTGGAACTGTCACCAGAACTTCCCCTCAGTGGCGGGGATGTTCTGGTGAGCATGTATTTCTGAATCCTTTAGAGGATGCGGCTCTGCGGTACTCAGCCTTCGACAGTCGTACCGACAGATCGCATTGAAACTGCCGTTTAGATTTCCGGGTACCATTCGATGATGAAGGCGTCTTCAGCAGAGAGACGCCGGGATTGTTTTCGACGTTTCAACTCTTCCCGCGCTTCCGGGCTTCTGGCATCTTCGGACTGCTGCGCCTGCAGGCCGGCTTTCTCAAGCAGGCTCATCGAAGTTTCTTCTTCCTCGGCCGGGGCTTTCGCATCTGCCCCGACGACATATTCAACTTTAAAACGGTGATACTTCCCAACCCCCAGTTCATCGCCGGGATACAGGGGCTTCATAATGCATTTTTCACCGTTCACAAGCACCCCGTTACTGCTTCCAAGATCGCGGACATGCCAGTAACCGTCTTTCAGTTCCAGCTCACAATGGTGGGACGAGACGTTGGGAAATGCGAGGACGATGTCGCACGATGATCTTCGTCCAATCAACAGTTTACGGCCGAGCAGCGGGATTGGATCACCTCCGCCGGTTGGATTCAGTTCGCCGAACATGACTTGTTAATTCCGGGTCGTGGCTGTGTGGGGAATGAACGGGGACGGGGATTTCGGGGGGCGTACCGCCTTCCCCGTCGTTTGGCAGCATTTTGAACATTCAGAGCAGTCGAGTCAAAGCTGGGGCATGTCGAAACGGATTGCGTGCATGTGTGCGCGAAAGGCGGTAGACTCCCGGAGCTGGCAGAAGATCAGGCGTTCGCTGGATCTGAAAGGATCTGGAGGAAAGTCCGGGCTCCGAAGGACACGGTGGTGGGTAACGCCCACCGTCCGCGAGGATCGGGCAAGTGCAACAGAAAGCAAACCGCCGAACGCGAATGCGATGTCGAGCTTGTATCGACTTCGTATTCGGCGTGGTAAGGGTGAAACGGTGCGGTAAGAGCGCACCAGCGATTCAGGTGACTGAGTCGGCTGGGTAAACCCCATCGGGAGCAAGGCCAAGCAGAAGGAATCACCGTCCTGCGACGGTGGCGAAGCGGTCCGTTTCGCTTGACCTTCGGGTAGGCCGCGTCAGGTGCCGAGCAATCGGCATCGCAGATAAATGAACGCCCTCGACAGAACCCGGCTTATCGATCTTCTGCCAGCATTTTCCGAAACTCTGGGTGATCACACCAGCGATTCGCCGCCGATCTTCCCGTTTCTATTGCTCAACTTCGCCAGCTGAATTGTTTGATGAGCTGTCTGCCGGCAGATCAAACCCAAGGGAGCCAGCGGCAGACTTCACAAGTTCGCCGCCATAGACAAACAGAAGGCCGCCAACGACAAGAATGACGCCAATCCAGATAATCAGAGATGTTGCACCGACAAGGTTTCGCAGGAAATTCTTTGCAGTCCGCCACTTATGTCGATTTGCCTCTGCCTTTGCCACCTTTGAGTAAAGGCTGTTCAGGTCTTCCTTACGAACAGCGGCTGTCTGCCGTGCCAATTGTTTCTCAATCGCTTCGGTGAATTCGGGGAACTGTGCGAGAGGCAGGTATGTGCCGTCGGCGGTTGCCTTTCCTCTGGCTTTTGCGGTGAGGATTCCTGCAGCGATCATCTTCAGAATTCGCCCCGTCGAGTGTTTTTCGACGACCGGATCGCCTTCTGAATTCTCAAACTGAACAAACCAGACTCGCGAAGGTGTTGTGGCCAGCTGCGTCCTTGCATTCGAGTCCGCCCTGCTCTTACGGGCAACCGACTTTGATGTGCGGGCCGTCGGTGAAACGTTGGTCATACCTCCTACAACCGTCTGCGCTCCGCTAAGCACGACAGATACAGGTTCAGCTCCCTCGATAAAACTCAGCACGGAGCTGTGCAGGCCCAGTGCACTGAGGTCGCGAATCAACAGCTCACAGTTCTTGTATCGATGAGCGGGGTCCTTTGCCATCATCTTGTCGATGATCAAGTCCAGCTTCTCCGGGATGTCCGGCCGGAGGCTTTTTGCCGAAGGGTAGATTCCCCTTTCTTTGGCCATGATCAATTCCAGCGTCGAAGTCCCGCAATACGGGAGTCGACCGGTCAGCAGATGATAAAGGGTTGCTCCCAGTGCATAAATGTCGCTTCGCTGATCGACGTGTTTTGCATTTCTCGCTTGTTCTGGCGCCATGTAAAGCGGGGTACCCAGCCCGGTTCCACTTTGAGTCATTGAGACGTCTTCGTCCATCGCCTTGGCCAGCCCAAAGTCCGCAACTTTGACGATTCCTTTGCTGGTAATGAGTATGTTGTCGGGCTTGATGTCACGATGCACCATGTTCAGCTCATGAGCGTGCCTCAGCCCTTCGGCACAGATCAGCGCAATGTGCGTGGCATCACTGATTTCGAGTTTTTCCAGCTGGTCCAGCCAATCCTGTGCACTCTTACCATCGATGTACTCGATGGCAGCAAAATGCAGGCCTTTGAACGTGTCGACCGCATAGACTTTGACGATGTTGGGATGGTCGAGCTTTGCCATTGACTTGGCTTCTCTCTGGAAGCGCTGGACAAAGTCCTCTCTTTTCGCAAGCTCTTTTGAGAGGGTTTTGAGGGCGACCAGCCGATCGAGGCTGGTCTGCCGGGCCAGAAAGACCTCGCCCATACCACCTTTGCCAAGCTTGCGCTTCAGTTCGAAATCACCGAGACGCTGGGTGCGTTTTGGGGGTGAACCATCATTCGAGTTTTCGGAGTGTTCAGCCACAGCGGTCTTCCGGCATGCTTGATTTGGGACGGCCCGCCCCGCAGTATCGAGATTTTGAACTGGTGGTACAACCGACTTCACCCGGCTTGAGAAAGTCCCGGGAGCCAATGTCTCCGTCATTCCGCGCGTCTTTCGAGCTGCCCTGACCTTGTCGTTCCTCAGCATTTCACCCTGATTCTAATGTGCATCATGGTTAACGAGAGAGATCCTTTGAAGACGGGGGAGGTTGCTGGTTTAGGAGAGGGGGGATTGCTGAGGTCGTTTTGCGATGAAGATGTTGGTTTTATTGGTTTCGGCGCATTTCCAAATCACACCGGCTGACCGCATACTTCGGAGTTGAATCTGGAGAACGAAAATCCGTTCATCTGCCGGAGCGACCATTCATGAATGCATGCCATCCCGATCATTTCGAAGAACAAGGCGTCCTGCGTGGTTTGTGCGTCGCACGTGGCCATTTTTTCGCGTGCACCGTCGCCTGTTTGCTTGCGGCTACGCCCGTTATCCTGAATGCGCAGGACAGTCGTGTCTTTCAGGAACGGATCCTGCCGCTGGCGACGGCCCCTGATGGTTCGAGTTGCCGTGATTGTCATTTGAGTGGCGTTGAGCTCGCACAATACATTCAGCACGACGAAGCATCGACATTTACAGCTCTGAGGGCAGCAGGTCTGATCAACATCAAAAGTCCCGGACAGTCTAAGCTGCTGACATTTATTGCCCGAAAACCGGATGAGGCGTCGTCCCTTCGCGATACGGTCCGCTCGAAAGAGCACGCTGCATTCAGCGAATGGATCGAGGCCGCGGTCCGGAATCCTTCGCTGCTGAGTCCGTCCGCGAATTCACAACCGCCCACATTTCTTCCGCCGGAAGTAATCCATCACGCGCGACGCGACCGGGTCACCAGGGCCTTTATTGACAGTATCTGGAATGAAACCGGGCGATGTGCGAATTGCCATAATCCGGAGTTGAACCGTAATAAGATCAATGCCAAACATACGAGGGAAGAAGTCGACGCGATTTCCTGGATCGTTCCCCGTAACCCGGCTGCAACACTCGAAAGACTGGTTGAAACGGGAGCCATCGATTTGGAGCATCCAGTTGAAAGTTCATTACTCACGAAGGCAGCCGGGTTAACAGAACACGGAGGCGGCCCAAAGTTTTTTCCCGGCAGTGACACCTATCGCAAGTTTGCCCATTTTCTGACCGATTACGCGGCTACTCGGAATGGGGATTACAGCAGGGTCGAGGATCTGCCCGACGTTCCTGAGGAAACGTTCGAGTTGACTCAGCAACAGCTTCGATTGAGGAACGTTCCTCCTGAATTCGGTGGGATGGCGATTCAGGTCGACTTCTTCGTATGGGATGACAAGACCGGGCATTGGGCTGAGAAACGTTGTGCAACAGCCTTCAGTCGAGTCAATGCGAAAGGCAATGTGTGGCAGAATCCGATCCAGTTGGTTCGGTCTTCGGACGATTTGGTTCGGTCTTCGGACAATGAAGTGCAGCGGGCATCAGAATCCGGCGATCAGATCAGCGAACCGCTGTTGCAGGAGGGGCGTTATCTGGTCAGGGTGCTGGTTGATCAGAAAGGGCTGACCGCTGTTGATCTTATGCATCAACTGACGTCGAAAGATCAGGTGGGTGAGTTTGAAATCTCAGGAAAATGGCCTCCCGGCTACCAGCCCCCGAGAATCCACCCGTTTCCTCGTTAAGATGCCGGTAGCACCGGCCCGCCATGTCTGCCTGTGCTGAGGGCTGGTTGCAAAATCGTTTTTTTACAGATTGCTGTTGAGTGTCGAGCGTATTGCCAATTGAAGTTGTTGTTGACGACGATGCGGCCGGAGCGGTTTTGTCGGTGTTACGAAAAGTCATCGAAGGATCGTCCTGGAAGGATGTTCGACGATTACTGAATACTCGACGCGTGTCCCTGAACGGCGTTCTGTGCCTGGATGAGGGCCGCAAAGTGGCCGCCGGAGAAGTCATTCAGGTGCACGTGGACTCGCTGCCGGTGCCACCTTCCGACAAGGACGTTGTGATACGATGGCTCGACCAGTCGCTGGTGGTTGTCGAAAAACCGTCGGGCATGCTGACTCTGCGACGCTCAACGGAAAAAAACTGGCGCCCGCAGAGAAAGCTGTTACAACCCACTCTGGACGAGTGTGTTGCTCGCCTGGTCGATGCAAAGTACGTTCGTTCAAGATCTGAGAGTGATTCTGAATTGCATTCGGTGCATCGCATCGATCGGGATACCAGTGGATTGCTGGTCTTTGCCCGCAATGAGAATGTGCAGTACAAACTGATCGAACAATTCGCCGCACATGATGCCGTCAGGCGATATCTCAGCCTGATTCCGGGAAGCATCGAAGACCAGAGTGTACGAAGTTGTTTCATCCGGGATCGAGGCGATGGATTGCGGGGGAGTTCACCTGATGGGCGGACCGGGCAACACGCCGTCACACACTTCCGCACCTTACGTTCGCTTGGAGCACTGTCGGAGCTGGAGTGTTCGCTGGAAACCGGTCGGACAAATCAAATCCGTATTCATCTGGCAGAACTTGGCCACCCTGTCTGTGGAGATATCAAGTACCGCGGTCCGATGGGAAGTGAACCCGTTAAAGATGAAAGTGGAGTCCCGCGACTGGCACTTCACGCAACGCAACTGAGGTTTGTGCACCCGGTCACAGGAGAATTGCTGCATTTCGAATCGCCCTGGCCGATGGATATGCAGCGATTCCTGAATCGAATTCCCTCTGTCTCCACTTGAAAGCCGTCCCGTTGAAATCGCGTCGCCCCGGAAAATCCTCACGTGATCGCCGTCAGTCCACTGCTGGTCCTGTGTGGCCAGGTTCAGGTCAGTCTAAGTTCGATGCTGCAGCTTCAACTTCAAAAATGGCCTTCCAGCGCGAAAATCTCTCACCGCCTGCATCGGGATCAATTCCCGGCGTCTGGTTGAAAGGTTTCACACAGCATCCGTTCATTTATCGCAAGCGGATTGATCGCATTGAAGATGCCAGGGCCGGCGACCTGGTGGCTGTCTATTCGGACAATCATCAGTTGATTGGTTACGGAGTCTATAATCCGCGAAGTGAAATTGCCGTTCGATTACTCTGGAATACCCCACAGTTGCCGTCGGAGGAGGCATGGACCCATCGACTGCAAACGGCTGTGAATCTTCGGACAAGCACACTGCGACTGAATGAACAATCCAGCGCATGGCGGGTGATCCATGCAGAATCGGACGGGCTGTCCGGGTTTGTTGTGGATCGATTTGGTGAAGTGCTTTCTGCAGAAGCATTCGGGCTGGGGATGTATCAGCGATCGGAATTGTTACTGAAACAGCTCGCGCCCATGGTTGGAGCGAAACACTGGCTTGTTCGCAGTAGTCCGCAGTTTCTGTCTCAGGAGGGTTGTGACCCGGCAGAGCTCAAATCAGAGGGGTGCCCGGACTACGTGACCATTAATGAGTTCGGGACGCGATTTCGAGTGCGATTCGATGGCAGTCACAAAACTGGTTTCTTCTGTGACCAGCGAGAGAACCGAAGGAAACTGGCGGAGTTCTGTGAAGGCCGGAGTGTTCTGGATCTGTGCTGTTATACGGGCGGATTCTCGGTTCAGGCGAAGACACTGGGAAAGGCTGACGAAGTCATTGGGGTCGATCTGGATGAAGAGCCGCTGAAAGTTGCCCGGGAAAATGCAAATCTGAATCAGGCAAGAGTGCGATTCGTTCAGGCGGACGCGTTCAGTTACATGCGCGAGATGATTCGGAATGACCGATTATTCGACGTGGTCGTCCTGGATCCCCCGAAACTGATTCGGACCCGTACGGAAATTGAGGATGGTACTCGCAAGCACTTTGCCCTGAACCGGCTGGCGATGCGATTGGTAAAACCCGGTGGGCTGCTGCTGAGTTGTTCCTGTGCGGGTTTGCTGCCGGAACCGGAATTCGTAGATCTGCTGATCGCTGCGTCCCGCCAGGCTGGCGAAGAAACTGAGCCGGAGTCCATCGGGCGTCCTGCTCGCTATGCGTCCCGATCCATGCAGATCATTGCTAAAACCGGCGCAGCGCCGGACCATCCCGTCATCTCGAGTTGTCCCGAGACAGAGTATCTGAAGGCGGTTTGGATGATCATGGGGTAATTTCCCTGACGGGTTTCCAGGGCACCCGATTCGTTAACACTGCTACAACTTTGAGTAACAAATCTCCGATGTGATGATTGCCCATTGGAGATTGCAATAGCACACAAGTGTATCCACGGCAGTTCGATGATCCTTCTGCATCTTTCCCTTGCGCGGACGGTGCAGACCCGGGTGGTCAAACGTAAGACGTGGAGGAAACCTTGAAAAGCAGCTGGTTGATCAACGGGATGACTGCCGTCTGGCTGGTTCTGTCCGTTTCCGGCATCTGTGCGTTCTGGAACTACACATTTGTCAGTGCAGAGTTATCGCATACGCAGAATATGCTGCCGAGTGAAACGGATCTCTCGCCGGACTTCGAGCATTCACTACTTCTTGTTTTCGTGCACCCGAAATGCGCATGCACCATCGCAACCCTTGAGGAACTGAAGACCCTCTGGTCCAGGCTGAGTCAGCGAAGAGTTGCACCAATGCCTGCCCTGACTTTCGTCGTCAGAACTCCCGAAGAATTATCGGGCTGGGATGAAACTCCGATTGTCCGTATGTGTCGAGAATTCGCGGGAGGCCATGTCTATTTCGACGCGAACGGTGTGGAAACACGTCGATTCGGGATCACAACCTCCGGCACTTTGGCCCTGTATGGTCCGCATGAGAATCTGTTGTACATCGGTGGGATTACGCAGTCGCGAGGCCATCGTGGTCCAAGTGCCGGTTCAGAGCAACTCTTTCGCGCGCTGGAGACCGGGCGAGCCTGTACGTCAAACGTTCCCGTCTTTGGGTGCCTGATGTTCTCTGGATCTGACGAGCGAAATTCGGCGGGTCTCGTTGAAAAGCGAAGTCAGGGGTTTGAAACCAAATCGTTCAGTACCGAAGTACATTGAGGTCGGTTGGTTATGAAGTCTGCATCAACGGTTCGGCTCGGGACGTCATCGGAAGACATTGTCAAAAACGCATTTCGGGGGAGGCATGCACAGACCGATCGGGTCTTCATGTACCTGCTGCCGTTGCAGGGATTCGCGCTTATTCTGATGGCTGTGCTGCTCACGCCATACACATGGAATGGAACAGAATCGTCCATCCATGTTCATGTCTGGGTTTCTGCCACGCTGGGCATGTTGATTACTGCTTTTCCCGCATTCCTTGCCTGGCTACGTCCGGGGGAGCAGAGTACTCGATTGATCATCGGTGTTGCCCAGACAATGATCACTGCGGTGTTGATCCATGTCGGTGGCGGTCGTATCGAAATGCACTTCCATGCATTCGTTTCTCTTGCCATTCTTGCCGCATATCTGGATGTCGGTGTGATTGTCGCTGCGACGCTGACTCTTGCTCTGGACCATCTTGTCCGTGGAATTTATTTTCCGCAATCCGTATTCGGTATTGCCGAAGTCCAGCTGCTCCGAATTCTGGAACATGTCCTCTGGGTCGTGTTTGAAGATGTGATCCTGATCCTGACAATCGTGCAGAGTCGAAGCAAGTACAAAAGCCTCTATCAGACATTTGCTGCGATCAATCGCTGCGTTCGAGCAATGGATATCGATCCGGACTACGCTCAGTTTGCGATTCAAAGCGGCGCGGAAGGATTGTTGAGCCACGAGGCTGTTGAGAAGGGATTGCTGCTGATTCGAAACGGAATGCTACGGGTGCAGCACTCGGTCAGCGATATTGATTCTCAAACGGGGGTGTTGTCACAGACGGCCAGTTCTGCGGTGGATGTCGTTGAAACCGGAACTGAGCGCGCGGAAATTTCGCGCGAGGTAATGCGCCGACTCAACAGCAGTGTCGAAGAAATTTCGGCGTCGATTGCTGAAATTAATACGATTGCGGAGCAAACTCGACTGCTGGCTTTGAATGCGACGATCGAGGCCGCCCGTTCGAATTCTTCTGCCGGGGCGGGTTTTGCTGTCGTTGCCCGTCAGGTGAAGGAACTTTCAGTCAAGGCCAGCGTTGCGGCAAGTCGGATTACCAGGACGGCTCGGCTTTGTGAAGAACGCGTCGGAGAGAGCCTTGAAACCACAGACGACATTGCCCGCCAGCTTGATGAAGTCAAAGCCATTGTAAGATCGACGGATGAAACGATCTGCAGGATCCGCGAAGAAACAAGTTCTTCTTCGATGCGGATGGCACGGATGGTGAGAGCTTTTGATGTCGGTGCTGATATCGATCTGGGAGCTCCCAATCATGACCACGCCCTGCGTCGTCCTCCGGGGCAAGCTGAATTCGGTGAAATGATGTCCTGAATGGCGTGCAGAACCGCTTTAAGGCAGGACAGCCGGGGGGAGCCAGTGCCACCATGCCAGAGCAATGGGGCCTGCAAAAATCGGGCTGTCGATCAGGTCCAGCAGTCCACCAAATCCGGGCATCAAAGCTGCTGAATCTTTTTTTCCTGTGTCCCGTTTGATCAATGATTCGCACAGGTCTCCTAACAGCCCGACAACTCCCATCAACGCACAGTAGGCCACAACCACAACGGGGTGACCGGGTGTTGGGGCGGACTCGAAAAGCTGGCCGCCGAAACACAACCAGAGGCCTCCACCGGCGATACTGCCAAACAAGGCTCCGTTGAAGCCCATCCACGTCTTTCCCGGGCTCAGCTTTGGAGCCATCCTGCGTTTGCCCCAGAGTCGTCCAAAGGTATACGCCCCGATATCTCCTGCTTTTACCGCAATGACCATGGATCCGATTGCAAAATATGCGATCGACGCATCAGGAAACCATCGGAACTGGGCGACGATTGCGAGCAATCCACTTCCGTATACAACGGTCAGCAGATTTGCGCCCAGAGATTCCATCGATGCGCCTGGTTCCGAGAAGACCACAGCTTCACGGACCAGCAGAACGAGAAAGGAGCTGATCAGGGCTGCTGTGATCCATCCCATTGATATCAGGACTGACGGCTCGTGCCCCGGCAGGAGAACGTGCATCCAGGCTGCAAGAATGACAACCGCCGAGCAGGTGCCGGTTAGTCTGAACGATGGGCGAATCGATCGGACTCGCATCAGCGTCGACATTTCGAAAGCATTGCGAACCGCTGCTGCGAGGCAGAATGCAAGCAGTCCCCAGGCTGCGCTACCCAACGTCGAATCGAACCAGAAGAGTGCAATCAATGACGGGACAACGATCACCGAAACGAGTACGCGCCAGCCAAGCATAGAAGGGCCTTCGTGAAATATGGCGAGGGGGGATGCTGATTGAGTCGTCGTCTGCTGGTGACTCGACCTCAGGATTTTTCGCTGGCGACTGCGCCCTGCATGTTTGCGAGGCCGCCAAAACGACGATCTCTGGAGGCAAAGTCCCGCAGAGCATCGTAGAGATCAGGCTCTCGAAACTCGGGCCAGAATTTATTCGTAACCCACAACTCTGCGTAGCTGATCTGCCACAGCAGGAAGTTACTGATTCGCATTTCGCCCGCTGTTCGGATCACCAGATCCGGGTCCGGCATTCCCTGAGTCATCAAGTGGTCTGTGATGGTCTTTTCACTAATACTTTCAGGTTCAAGGCGACCCTCACTGACCTCCCTGCCGATGCGGCGAACAGCGTCCGCGATCTCCATTCTCGCACCATAATTCACGGCCAGACACAACATCATGCCGGTATTGTTTGCAGAGACTTCTTCCGTTTGGCGAATCTCCGACTGGATAACCGGATCCAGTTCCTCCACGCGACCAATCACTCGAAATCTCAAACCTTGTGCCATGATCTCCTGCCGCTCTTCGACCAGATATTGCCGGAGCAGCGTCATTAACAGGCTGAGTTCCTGCCTGGGGCGTTTCCAGTTTTCACTGGAAAAGCAGTACAGGGTCAATTGTTTCAGGCCGAGTCGACTGCATTCCTCAACAATGCATCGGACGGATTTAACGCCACGGCGGTGTCCCTCAATTCTGGGCAGAAATCGTCCTTGCGCCCATCGGCCGTTTCCATCCATAATGATGGCAATGTGGCCGGGCAGGCGCGGGCGGAGCAGCCCTCGCTCTGCCAGTTGTGCGTCAGTATAGGGGATATTGGGGGACACTCGTTGCCTCAGAATCTTCTGAATTGCACTCTGAATTGCACAAGGAGCAGACGTGCTTCGTAGTTACTTGTTGACGGTATCGTCGCTGGCGCACACCGCAGACAGACGTTTGATGTTTGCCGCAAGTCGATCGATGATACTGCCGGAATCATCGCGAATTCGTTCGCACAGGTCGATGCTGACCAGTGGAAGCTGAGCGGATTCTGCCAGGTTTTGGACATCTTGTCCGCGTCCTGTGACCGCCAGGAACACATCAAACTGCTCATCCTGCACAGCCTGCTGAAATTCAGCCACTTCCGCTGCACTCAGTTCGGCTGTTGTCGAGGGCAATGGCCAGTGCAGGTATTTCACGGTCCATCCGAGTTTCTTGGCCAGATAGTTGAACTGCGGACCGTCCGCGAGGACTTTAGGAGGATTTCGGGACGTGGCGGCAGCCAGCTTGTTGATCGCCTGTTCCAGCCGATCAATCTGTCGCTGCAGTGCAGCGGCTCGTCTGGCGATAGCATCTGCTGAATCCGGTGCCAGTTTCGATAGTGCGGCTTCGACCTGTCGGGCTTGTGACGCCATTAGCTCTGCATCCAACCATGTTGCCCAGATTGTGCCCGGGTGACTGTGTTTTCCATCCGGGCCATGCTGATGCGTTAATGCATCCGGTATGCGAAGGAACTGGTCGTAATAACCGGAAGCCGTGTCGATCATTCGTGAACGCGGCAGCGTGATCCGATCACGCCACGGTTCAAAGCCAGCGCCATTGATCAGCAACAAGTCTGCATCCTGTATTCGACGGACGTCATCCAGAGATGGTTTCCAGTCGATCGAGAGTTCGCCGTTACCAACCACCGCTTCGATGCGGAACGGCTGGTGCACGCTCGGTGCAGGATCGACATTGCCTGATTCATCATCGCCGAATTCATTCGGGATCGGCGTTGCATCCTCTGAGACAAGTTGCGAAGCGATGGCATACAGGGGCCAGGAAGTTACCGCGACCGTCCTGATGCGCGTCTGTTCTGCATCAGGATCATTGGCTGTTGAAGGGGATCGGTTCGAACACCCCGCGATCATACCAACGCAAACGATCAGTAGGACCGTTGGTACGATTGGCATAGAAGAGTATCGGCGGGGTTGGAACAGTCGACGCATGTCCTGCAATGCCCTGATCAAAAACGTCGGCGAGACAGATCGTCCCGCCGAATTGATTGCGGAAACTATACCGCAGACGGCTGAAAAGCCGGGACTACGCGTGTTTTGCGAGGAGTTCTGCGATTTGGACTGCGTTCGTTGCCGCACCTTTCCGCAGATTATCTGATACGCACCAGAAGGTAATTGCATTGGGATTTGAAATGTCACGACGAATACGGCCGATGAAAACGTCATCGCTACCGCTGCAGGTGGATGGCATTGGGTAAAGACCGCTGTCGAGATCATCCAGGACAGTGATGCCCGGCATCTTCTCAAACAACTCTCTTGCTTCCTGAACGCTGACAGGGCGTTCCGTTTCCACGTTGATGGATTCGCTGTGGCAATTGCTGACGGGGATCCGAATGCAGGTTGGGCAAACCTGAATCGATTCGTCCCCCAGGATCTTTCTTGTTTCGTACACCATTTTCATTTCTTCGCTGGTGTATCCATCCTCTTTATGACCACCGATCTGGGGGACTGCATTGAAAGCAATGGGGTGTTTGAAGGCTTTGTATTCGTAGCTGACGCCTTCGAGCGCAGCACGGCTGCCATCCATAAGATCTGTTGTACCCTGCAGTCCTGCCCCGCTGGTTGCCTGATAAGTACTGACGATAACGCGTTTGACTTTTGCGGCATCGTGCAGCGGCTTCAGGGCGAGCGCCATTTGTGTGGTGGAGCAGTTGGGGCTGGCAATGATTCCTTTGGCCTTGATTGCTGCTTCCGGGTTGATTTCGGGAATAACCAGAGCAACGTCTGGTTTCATCCGCCAGTAGCCCGATTCATCGATCACCCTGCAGCCAGCCTTCACAGCGGACGGAAAGTACTCGGCAGCCGTCTCATCCGGCGTGCTGCCAATCAGGAGGTCGATTCCCTGAAAGCAATCATGTGTCAGGAGCTCAACCTGAATCGGTTTCCCGTTGAAAGTGACCGTTTGGCCGGCGCTGCGGGCGGAAGCGAGGAAACGGAAGTTCTTCGCCGGAAACTGGCGTTCTTCCAGAAGTTGCAGAATAATTCGGCCCACTGCGCCAGTAGCGCCAACAACGGCTACGGTGTTAAACACAAACTTGTCCTTACTTGAGCTTTACGTTGAATTGACGTGTAAACACAGAGACGGCTGACCACCCGGACTGGTGCGAAGCCTGAGATGCACGCTAGACTGGCTCGATTCCGCACCGGGTGGATCACGTTCGATGCCGTATTTTGGTCTGGTTGGTCCTGGGAAAATATCGATCTCCCGGGAAAATTCAAATTCGGCCAGACAAACTTCTATTTCCCCGCAATCAGAAGCCTGCCGTGGCTGCCCCAGACAATTCTGAATTTCAGCGTGCCTTTGTGGAAACCGTCAATTTATTGACGTGTGACACGGAGCGCGCGCTGGGAGTCATGTTTGATTTGACGGCGCAGCGGCTCGTTCGTTTTGCGATGACAATCACGGGGAATCAGCCGGATGCCGAAGACGCGCTTCAGGGGGCGTTTTCGAGGATAGCTGGTAAACCTCGCTTGCTTGCCCGCGCAGATTCCCCCTGGCCGTATCTGATTCGGACAGTTCGAAATGAAGCATTGCGGATTCTTCAGAAGCGAAGGCATATCACCAGCAGTGATTCGCTGGATGCGAGGCCATCAGGATCCGAAGATTCTGAAACGGCCATGGTTTTCGAAGAGACCAATGAGCGGGTCCGGCGAGTTCTCGGCACATTACCTCAATCTCAATATGAAGTTGTCATTCTCAAACACTGGGAAGATCTGACCTTCGCTGAAATCGCAGAAGCCCTTGGCTTGTCACAGAATACAGTGGCGAGTCGGTACCGCTATGCGATGGAGAAGCTCCAGCGAAGTTTGGAACCGCTCATGAAATAAATGGACAAACAGAAACGGTCATGAAAAACAAACCGCAATCATTACCAGATCCGATGCTTCCCGAGCATCAGTTGATTCGGGATGCGGCGTCACTACCACAACTTTCCTCCGGCCTGCGCCAGCAGGTGATGGCAAGTTGTGGCCAGGAGATTCGTCTTGCAAGGTGGAAGTCGCGGTCGACAGCCGGCGGTGTTGTCGTGATTGTCTGCTGCCTGCTGTTCATGGTTGCTGTCAGGCAACCCGTTCCGCCAGATCAGATGACGCAGGAAGCTACGCCAACCGGAAGTCAAGGTCCGCAGGAATTCCATCCGGAGGGTTCTCCCGGTGGATCGCCAGGTTATGAATCACCGGATCAGGATTCGACCAGTCGGGATCTTCCCGTGGCTGAACAGATGCATTTTCCTGCACCGAGGAGTCCTGTTGAACGGCAAAGGCAGGAGACTCAGGCTCCACAGGAACAGAGGCAGATCAATTTCCTGATGGAAGAGTTGAGAATGCGTCAGAAAAAATTATGCGGGGCCCTGCCCGTGTTCTAGTGAGTTTCTGGATGCCATGAGTCATCGGCTCCTGCTGCAGGCATGGCTGTTCTGAATGATTTGCAGCACTCCGCGATTCATCTGGAACCACGACTGTTTCCTGGCGTGATCAACGGCGGTGACAACCAGCAGGAATTCGAATACGTGATCTCTGAAGAAACCGGTGGATCCTTTACGGCTGCGATGGCGAACCTGCCGGTACAGGCGGAAGATTACGTTCCACAGGTTGTGAGCCTGCTTCTGAAGGAAGCTCGTGCAGCCCGTGCAAGTGACGTGCATCTGGTGCCAGGCTCCGGCGGCATGAAGATGCTGTGGCGTCTTGATGGAGTGCTGCAGGCCGTCGCGGTCTTCGATGCTGAGACGGGGACTCGGCTGGTAGCTCGACTCAAAGTGATTTGCGGACTCCTGACTTATCGCACCGATCTTCCTCAGGAGGGGCGTGTTTCCCGGGAGTATTCTGCCACGGAAATCCGCGTGACCACGTTTCCAACGTTATACGGGGAGAAAGCCGCCATTCGGCTTTTTGCAGGCAGTGATGATCTGAAACGACTGGATCAACTGGGGCTGCCGTTGTCGATTGAGCAGTCACTGCGTCACCAGCTCTTGTCTACGGATGGCGTCATTCTG
This sequence comes from Planctomycetaceae bacterium, assembly GCA_041398825.1. Lineage (NCBI taxonomy): Bacteria > Pseudomonadati > Planctomycetota > Planctomycetia > Planctomycetales > Planctomycetaceae > Planctomycetaceae bacterium. Next base: position 833,563 of record JAWKTX010000001.1, read on the forward strand.
TTGACAGGGCCGTCGGGAAGCGGCAAGACAACGACGGTTTACGCCTGTCTGCGAGAAATCCTTCAGGCTTCCGGGGATGGCCGAAGCGTGATGACTCTCGAAGATCCGATTGAAGTGGCTGTTGATGGGACGACTCAGTCTCAGGTCCGGACGTCGTCGGGCTTTGATCTGATGACGGGATTACGATCGTTAATGCGGCAGGATCCGGACGTGATTATGGTTGGCGAAATTCGCGACCCCGCCACGGCCGAAGCTGCATTTCAGGCATCATTAACGGGGCATCTGGTTCTGACAACATTTCATGCGGGGAGCTGTGTGGAAGCAATCGCGCGGCTTCTTGATATGCATCTGGAACCTTATGTCCTGCGGAGCTCCTTGCGCAGCGTGGTATGCCAGAGACTTGTTCGTCAGATCGTCAATCCATCAGATTTGGAGAAACAATCAGACAAATCAGCAGCAGCAGCTGGTCACCACGTTTACAAAGGGCGTCGGGTGATTGCCGAAATGCTGACACTGGAGACTCCTGAGCTGGCGCGAGCGGTGATGCGGAAGTCGGATACCAGGGAGCTTGCTCGTATCGTGCAGAGTTGTGGCATAAAAACGCTGCGGGATGTCGCGTTGAACGCAGTGTCGGAGGGTGTGACGACGGAAGAAGAAGTGTTTCGTGTGCTTGGCATGTCGCCTGGTTCTGAACCGGTCGCCCAGTTGTAATTTGGTATTTCTGAAAGACTGCTGTGAAGACATCTCAACTCAGCCTCGAAGACATTCGCAATCTCAGCGACGAGGTTCGATTAATCGTGAGAGCCGGGCTGCCGTTGGAGCAGCATCTGGCTGCCGCTGGCAAGGGCCATGGGAAACGGCTGGAGTTGTTGACGCAATCCATGATTCAGCATTTGAATAATGGAGAACGGTTGTCGGACGTCATCGATCAGGAACAAAGTGGAGCTTCCCGGATGTTGTCCGCGGCTGTGGCTGCGGGAGTACATTGTGGCGATCTGGGGACAACCATTGAAATGATGGGCGACTTTGCCAGCGATCTGGCAGACTTGCGGAAGAAGATTGTCCATGCGATGACGTATCCACTGATTGTGCTGGCATTGGCGTGGGGAATGTTTGCCGTGTTTACTCGCCTCAGCCTTGTCCGGATTTATTCCGCAGCGATGGACCTGGGGGTTGAGTTTCATCCTGTTCTTGATCGGTTCATCGAAATCGTTGTCGATTACCCGGAGATTATGTTTCTGGTTCCCCTGGCGTTTCTGTTGCTGTGGGGGGGCTGGGTGATATCCGGCCGTGCTTCTTCAATGGCTTTTCGCGGACCGGAGCGATTGCTGTTGTTGTGCCCCGGCGTTGGAGGTTTGGTTCGGGATATGCGGTTCTACACCCTGACACGCATTCTGGGGATCATGATTGAGAAACAGATGCCTTTGCCGGATGCTCTGGTTTTGGCCGGCGCAGCGTGCGGCTCCGCAAATCTGGATCAGGCCTGCCAGAAAGCAGCTGAGAAGATTTTCAACGGGGATGCGACCGGTTTAAGCGTGAATTCACGCTGGAAGCGTGGCCAGATGCCACCATTGCTTCAGGCTTGTCTGAAGCAGGCGTCAAGCAATGCTGACCGCCTTTCGCTGCGTCTTTCTGCAATTGCTCAACACTATCGGACGCGGCTGGATTTTAATTCGGCATGGATCCGAGTCGTGATGCCGATTGCAATTTTTCTGGTCGTTGCTGGTGGTTCCGTTGTTCTCTATTCCGCTTCGATTTTCTGGCCGGTCGTCGAAATCTATCAGCAGTTAGCAAGCTTATCCTGAATTCTGCGATCGAACAATTCCCCTGATCGACCCGGTGAAATACCGAAATATGCCAACATACCGCTACAACGGAAAACTTGAAAACGGGACTCCTGTTTTTGGCACGATGGAGGCTGAATCCGAGCCACATTTGCGTCAGATACTGGCTCAGCGATCTGTCGGGTTGCTGCAATGCCACGTTCTGACACTGGATCGGCGGCTGGCGTCTGAGCAGGCTAAGTTGCCCCGGATGCATCAGTTGCGAGTAGGAGAGCGCCTTCGTGAAGCGATTCTGACCGGACTGCCCGCCCATGATGCGATCCGTGCGATGGCTGCAGAGCCGTTCCAGCATCCCTTGTTGAGTATCATGCCCTGGGTGTTTGGATTGAGCGTTGTTGCATTGATTCCTGCAGCATTGTGGGCGCTGGTTGTGCCAGGAAGTTATCTGCCTTTCATTTGTTTGTTGTGCCTGTCGGCACTCGTTCTTCCCTGTTTGTGGTCGATTGGCCATTACTATCTGGATGGTCGTCCTCGATCCTTGCTGGAATCCATGGCAAGTCAACTGGAGCAGGGAAACCTGAGTCTTGTGAATGCCGCTGGACTGCCTGTCGAAGTCAATGCGGTTATTCAATCCGGTGTTGACGACGAGAAGAAGGCACTGGCCGTCGCCGACCTCGTTCCGAAGCTGATGGGCTCGAGGTACTACCATCATCGGTTTCTCATGACGATCGTTAGTTCCGTCGCGATTACGCTGACATTTGTGCTGGGGCTTTATCTGATTGTGTGGCAGATTGTGCCTGAATTCGGGAAGATCTTCGAAGACTTTGGTTCCGAAGTTCCGTATCTGACACAGCTCGTCGTGGGAGCCTCGACGTTGCTTGCAACCGGAGGCTGGTTTGGATTCCTTTTCCTGACCGGTTCTGGTTTGACCTTGTTGGTGTTTCTTTATGTTGGAATGTCCATCGGGGCGGTCGCAGAAGCGTTGAGCCACGTCCCTGTTTTTGGTTCGCCCATTCGCTGGCTGATGCAGGCCCGCGTTGCCAGGGTATTGGCATCCATGCTGAAGTTTGAAATTGATCGATCGGAATCCCTTCGCGCCGCGACCGCAGCAAGTGCTTTCCCCGATGTCCGTACCAAGGGGGCTTATCTCGCCGATGAAGTGCGAGCCGGAAAGGGGATCACAATTCCCATTCGGGACTTATCGGGTTTACCTCTAAGTCTTCTGGCGATACCACAAAGTCATTCTGGTGCTGTCGCTGCGGGAGACTCGTCGGACAAGATCTCAGACATTTCCACCGCGGTGCCCCGGAACCTCGGCTGGAGTGACCAGAAGATGGCAGCGAACTTCAATACTCTGGCGCAAATGCTGGAACAGGCAAGTGTGGGGCACGGCCGTTTCATCGGCCTGATTTTGCAGTATTCCGTAACGTTGATATCAGCGTTCATGATTGGCGTTGTTGTGATTTCGTTGTTTTTGCCCCTGATCAAATTGCTCAACGACCTCGCGTGAACTTTTGTTCGCAGACTTGATGATCGAATAAACCTATGAGTTCTGTTCTGGAAACAATTCTCTTTTCCATGAATCGTGCTGAGCCGATCCGGCAGGCATCGCTGTTGCTTGTTCTCGCCTCAGGATCGGGGCATGGCGATTCATTGCTGGAAGGTCTGAGATCCCACGCCGCTGAGAGTGGCAGTCCGTGGTCGGATCGAGTGAATTCCCTGAGAATACTTCTGGAACAGGGACAACCGCTTTCGACGGCATTAAGCAACAATCCTGGATTGTTACCAGAGACAACCATTGCCGCTGTGCGAGTGGGTGAGCAGACAGGCAGTCTGGCTGAGGTACTGGCTGATGAAGCGATTCGTCTTTCCGATTCCGCAGGGACACATCGCGTCGTTGGATTCTCGCTTGGAAATCTCGCAATCTGGACCATGCTGGTCGGTGTGACGATGATCGGCGTGCTTTCGTTCATCATCATTTTCATTGTTCCAAAGTTCAAAAAGATCTTCGAGGACTTCGATACAGAATTACCAGCCACAACCGTGTTGCTGGTGGACCTGTCTGACTTTATGGTGAGTGGGGGAATCATATTTCTGTTGCCGTTGCTGGCGATGATTGCGGCAATTGCGATCCTGCGGGTGCAGTATTCCATTCGAATGATTTCCAAAGGTTCTCCTCCGCTGTCTCAGCACTGGCTGCGATTCTGGTCCCCGGAACTACTGAGAATGTTGAGCATTACAGCCGCATCCAGTCAGCCGCTGATCAATACGGTGCATAGCTTTGGCAGCCAGTTGGTTCCCGGGCGAGCTGCGACACAGTTAAGTGGGGTGCGATTCCGGCTGGAAAACGGCGAAGCGGTTGAAACGGCTCTGAAGGCGGAAGGTTTTATCACAGGTCGTGAAGAAGCATTTCTGATGGCGGCCGGTAAGTCCGGGCATCTGGACTGGGCTTTGAAGCATCTGGGCCGTTCCATCGAAACCAGACGCTTTCGCTGGCTCGGTCGACTGCTGAATGTGTTTGAGCCATGTGTGCTGCTTGGGTTCGGGCTTGTCGTCATGTTTGTCGTGGTGTCGATGTTCATGCCTCTGGTTAAGTTGTTGAATGACCTTTCGTAAGTCCTCGGTTAGCAGCCTGTTGAAGAACGGGACTGACTCGACCAGGAGACATTTAAACACGATCGTTTACAGTCGTCCTGCGTGCCTGTCCCGGTTTGCCAGCGGACCGTTAGCAGATAAGGTCAGGGAGACCCCAATGAAATGGCAATTGAAGGCCGGGAAAGCCACTGCGGGTGGTTCAGAAATCACAGATGTTGGTGTCTTCTGGTGCGGAGTTCGTGAGTATCACAAGGGTGGCGTGACGCGCTGCGAGAACTGCCCCATGTCTTGCAGTAACCATTAGCCTCCAGCGTGGAAGTGTGGGTTAAGTGATGAAGCGACGGTTGAAAATAAATTCATGCAAAGTTCGGTGCCGACGGGGTTCGCTCGTCGTGGAGATGGTTGTGTGCACCGTGTTGCTTGGGGTGGTGTCACTGGTGCTCGTGCCATCGTTGCATGGCATCAATCAGCAACGGCAGGCGATCTTGTTCCGGCAGTACGCAGGCATAGAACTGAACAATCTGCATCAGGCCGTTCTTCACCAGAATCATTTGCCCGGCGAATGCTCTGAGTCGTTTCGCCATCGTTATCCGTCATCTGCTCTCACGATCAGTGAAGTGTCGACGGCTATTCCGCTGCGTTGTTACCGCCTGATGATTTCAATGCCTGTTGGTCTCCATCAGCCTCCGGCAGTGGTTTCTGTTGTTATCTGGAAGCCAGATGAAAGTGAAAAACAACCTGCCCGGTCTGCGGAATTGAACGTGCAGCCTGTTGAGCCTGAAGTGGTTCCGGAACGCGAGGGGGATCAGGAATGAAACGGACCCGCAGAAATGCTCAACTTCGGAGCTGTATGCCGTATTCTCGAAAGGGAGCCATCTTTCATTATTACCTGATGTATCTGCTTCTTACAGGGACCGTGCTCGTCACTGTGGGGATGATCCTTCATTCGATCTTTCAGTTTGGTTCACGGGACGAACTGACTCGGACTGTGTTATGCTGACGCTGATGCGTCTTGAAGAATCGATGCGATACGATGCTGCCTGCGCCACAGTTTTCATTTCACTGCGCGAACGGAGCTGGTTTTCGAGAACCATTCGTCGCTGGGATCAGAGGATGGTATGCCCGGCGATGCTGGTTCTTCGGCAGGGATTGTCAAATGGCGATGTGATGGACGAACTGTCGAAAGGACGGTCGAACGTGATGCTACGCTGGTTGGACGTGATCGCTTTGTATTTCGTACGGGATCGGCCACCGCATTTCTTGAAGGCGAAAACGCAACTGTGATCTTTCGGTTGACCGACGCGCTGCCCAGCCATTCGGAAGCTCGCCCTTTACCGAGCGTCGGGACCAAAGCTCGATGGACAGACATCGCGCTTTGGCCGTTGGCGAAACCCGGGCAGCAGGAAGTACCGCCAAAGGGGGCTGCTGAATGAAGTCTCATTATCGAAGTGTGCCTGACGCAAGTCTGCGAAGAGGCGCTGTTTCGGCGATGGTCATTGTCGTGATGGTCGTCTTGTCACTTGTGGTGCTGTCGCAAGTTCGCCGCGTACTTGCTGAACGCCGCCATACAAGGGACGAACTGCAGCACCTGCAAACCATGCGTCTTTGCGATGCGGGCCTCCTGCTGGCGGAACGCAGTCTGCGTACCGATCAGGCCTGGACCGGGACAGACTGGCAAGTGCCGGTTGGAGCAATTGATGAGACAAATTCCGGCAGGGTTATCATCTCTGTAGATAGTAATGGCCTGGTGACCGTCATCGCCTCTTACCCCTCAAATTCAAACAGACCCTGTCAGGTGACTCGAACGAAAAGGTTTCCGCAATGAGCAGTGACTGCCTTCAACGAATCCCGCGCCGCAAGAGCATTGGATTCACCCTTATCGAACTACTGGTTGTAATTGCGATCATCGCCATTCTGATCGCGTTGCTCCTGCCTGCAGTGCAGCAGGCTCGCGAAGCTGCTCGCCGGACACAGTGCAAGAACAATCTTATGCAGATTGGATTGGCGCTGCAGAATTATGACATGGGATATGAAATGCTGCCGCCGGGAACAGTCAATCCGACGGGCCCCATTGCCAATGCACCGACAGGTTACCATCACAGCTGGATCGTGCAGTTGTTGCCAATGATGGAACAGGCCGGATTGTTCTCGAACGTCAATTTTGCCGAAGGCGCCTACTCTGCTGAAAACGGCAAAGTGCGTACGGCCAGTATTCCCACCATGCACTGTCCATCCGACTACGGCCATTTGTCAAATACGGCCGCGACAGGAATCATTTCTCGGTCCAGCTATGCCGGATGCACGGGGGGGGATGATGTTGCCATTGATGTGAACAACAATGGGTTGATGTTCCTGAACAGCAGCGTTGGATATCGAGAGATTCATGATGGAGCGTCCAATACAATTCTGGTCGGAGAGAAGCGTTTCGATTCGAATCCTGGCGATCTGGGATGGATGTCCGGCACATCTGCAACCTTGCGAAGTACCGGAATTCCACCAAATTACCTGCAAGCGAACGCAAGGACCGGATTGCCAGGCGCGGGATTGAACCGGATTTCATCGGACGATGGAGAACCATTGCCGGAAGTGCCCGATGATCAGAAAACCGGCGGCTTCAGCAGCCGACACACCGGCGGGGTCCAAACACTGTTTGCTGATGGTTCTGTCCGGTTCATCAGCGAGAATATCGATGTGCGGATGTTCCAGTATCTGGGTAATCGCAACGACATGCAGATCCTCGCGGATTTCTAAGGCAAGGGACATAAGATGAGTTTGTCGCCGGGGAATGCTTTCTGCAAAGGCCACAACAGGCCGCATGGAAGATCGCGTGGATTTTCACTGCTTGAGATGATGGTTGTGATCAGCATCATTGCTATTCTGATCGCCCTGCTTCTGCCAGCTGTTCAGCAGGCACGGGAGCGAGCGCGATGGACGCAGTGTCGTAACAATCTCATGCAGCTTGGTGTTGCTCTGCACAGCTACCAAATGTCACATCGAGTGTTGCCATCGGGATGCGTTAATCCTTCGTCCCCGGTCTACACGGGCCAGAAGGACGGCTATCGGATTGGCTGGCTCGTGCAAATACTGCCATACATGGGTCAGGATGCGGTCTACCGCCGCGTGGACTTTGTGTCTCCGGAGCTCTCATTTCTGGACGATCAGACAATTCGTTCTCTGGCGAAGGCCAGTGCGTATTTGAAAACACAGAGACCCGTTGCAGAGACACCCGTTGCAGAGTCATCCGGGCCCGATGCGAATGAACCGGACATCGCTGCCGGGGATGAATCCCCGTACCCGGCTGCTGGTCTGGAATACTTTGGCGGTGGCTTCTCGGGCTACAGCGGAGTTGATGATTTTGATCCGGAGATCGAATCTGCTGAAGAATATATTGCTCGTTTCAAATTCAGTTATACCGGTGCCGAGATCAATTTGCCGTTTCTGTCATGTCCATCGGACCCGGGTAGTCGTAATCCTGGTCGGTTTGGATACGAAGGTAATTACGCGGGTTGCCATTCGTCCGTCGAGACGCTGATCAGTTCTGACAATGATGGTGTCCTGTTTCTGAACAGTTCAATTTCGCTGCTTGATGTTCCGGACGGTACGGCGACCACAATTCTGCTGGGGGAGCACGCGAATGATCGCAGGGGTGATGGCTGGTTTTATGGCGATCGGAGTACGCTGCGAAATGGCGGAACGATGCCTGGCATTTCCAGATATAGTAGCTGGCAACGCGGTGAGTCTCCTCCGGATGGTGAATACACTGCTGAACAACTGGCCGCGATGGATGATGAAGAGCGCGCAGTGGTTATTTCCAGGCAGGTCGTCGGCAGCTTTGACAGCTTTCACACGAGTGTTAACTTTGCCTTCTGTGATGGAAGCGTGCGGCAGCTGGACAGGATGATTCATCCAGCGGTTTTTCAATCGCTCTGCGGTCGGAATGACGGGCAAATCATTTCAACAGACGAATTCTGACAGGGCTTTCAAGAGCGATTCGAAAGGCGGATCGGAACACCGGCGAGGAACATATTCACACGCTTTTGCGTTTTCGGGCCCGCAATTTCCTATGGGGCCATCGGGTTCTTTTTCCCAGCGGGCCGCGAAGATTCTGAACTTCCCGGAGTGTCAATTGCGTACATTCTCGGCTTTGAACAGCTGCGGGAGTTCATTGACCGCCTTGCGGAATTGCGTAGACTTTGCCCCATGAGTCGGCAAACCATATCACCCCACTTTGAAAACGTCTTGAAAGCTGCTGGACAGTTGTCGGCGGCCAGCAAAGCGTCCGCGGTGATACTGTTGGCCAACCATCCGTTCGACTTCAAAGAAGTCGCAAAGCTTCTTAGCGGAGGGCGGCTGATTGTTGCCGCTGACAAGGCAGATGTTCAGGAAGCTGTGACTCTTGATGACATCACACTGGTGCCGATTCTGCACGAGCCGCAGACGAGTCATCTGCAGATGACTCAGGTGCTTCTGGAAGCCATAGCGGATGAGCTGGTGCAGACTGGGGATATCGTTGTCTGTGTCTATTCGCTTCACGAAAGAGACGGATGCGATACCGTAAGTCAGATTCGCCTGGCTGATCAGTTGTCACGACTCACGTCCAGAGACCTGCAGCGTCTTGAAACGAAGGTGCCTCTTGAGACCCTGCGGATCGTAGTGGATCTGGCCTGCGAAATCGGTCGCGAAGGGCGAGAAGGAAAACCCGTTGGGACCTTGTTTGTGGTTGGCAACCACCGCAAAGTCATGCAGTTGTCCACAGAACAGGTTCATGATCCGTTTCGTGGTTATGCCCGCGTTGAACGGCTGATCCGAAATCCTCGCGTGCGTGAAAGCATCAAAGAAATTGCACAGATGGACGGCGCGTTCGTGATTTCTGCGGACGGTGTTGTTCAGGCAGCTGGACGTCACTTGCGGGCACAGGGCGAAAATCTCACGCTCTCGAAAGGGCTTGGTTCGCGACACTGGGCTGCAGCAGAGATTTCTCAGGCCACCGGTGCGATTGCGATCGCTGTTTCCGAGTCGACCGGTACGGTGCGTGTCTTCCAGGACGGGATGGTCGTCCTGAGAATTGAGCCCATGGATTCCGCGATGAAATGGCATGAGGATTCGTGACATTCCTTTTTGAGCATGACCTTCTCTTCTAAACTGCCGGTTCAATTCTGATGTCGCTGGTTACGGGATCTCCGTTTCTGAATCACTGGATGTGTGGCCGACCAGACTTTGCTCAGATCGGAAAATCGCATGAAATTCCTCACAAATCACGCCGTCTTCGTCGTGCTTGTTCTGATACTCGATGTGCCGATAATTTTCGGGGATGAATCGAGGGCGAATCGGCAGGGAGCAGCGGTGGCCGATGCGGAAACGGTTGAGCGGGAAACCGTCGAGCGGGAAACCGTGGATCCGGATGCGGTGGCCATGCTGCAGGCTGAGGTGGCGGAGCAACTAAAGCTAGCCCTCCGGAAATTGCCGATGGAGATCGACGATCACGCAGCGGATGCGGTTCAGCAGTATTCGGCTCGCGGCGACGTGCGGTTCTTTTCCGGGCAATTTCAGGAGGCGGTCGATGATTACCGGGCGATGGTCAGAATTGATCCCCGCCTGGACGCGTCACACTGGCGACTTGGAATCGCCTTTTTCTATGCCGGAAAGCCAAAGGAAGCGGCAAGCCAGTTCGACAAATACCATTCTTTTGACGACGTTGATCGTGAGAATGGCATCTGGCGATACTTTTCGCACCACCGTGCTTTTGGTCCGGACCTCGCTCGAAAAGAGCTCCTTCGATATGCGAAGGATGACCGTCCACCGTTTCCGGAAGTCTACCAGTTGTTCGAAGGACGAATGACCCCAGACCAGGTTCTGGCCGCAATCCCGGCCGATGCGCCTGACCGCAATTCGCGGCTGTTCTACTCAGAATTGTATGTTGGTCTGAATGAGGTTGTTTTGGGGAAAAACGAAGCCGCAAAACCACATTTGGCGAACAGCATTCTCAATCCATGGCCTCGTCAAGCAGGGTACGGCCCGTCATACATGTGGCATGTTGGCCGATTGCAATATCTCGAACTTGTCAATCCCCGGCAAAAATAAGGCACAGTGGAATCGGTAATTCACCATCATTGAATGTTGATTCGCCGGTTGATTTCCCCGACCATTCCCGGATCAAGGGCCAAATCATCCTCACTGAAAGTGTCTGCACGTGTCGTCTTGTGACTGGGAACTGCTGAAAGAAACCATTCAATCTCACAATTCGTTTCTGATTACCAGTCACGTCAGGCCGGATGCCGACGCGCTTGGGTCGGAACTTGGGATGCGTGCCATCCTGCTGGCTCTTGGAAAAGAAGTTACCATCGTCAATGCTTCGGCTCCGCCAGCGAACCTGCAGTTCCTGAACGCTGACGGCCATGTTCTAAAACTCAACGAATCGATAACGAAGGCCAATGTCCCGAAGGTGGACGTCGTCATCATCGTTGATACCAGTGCGTGGCAGCAAATCGGGACGATGGCCGACATCATTCAGGCATCCGACGCGAAACGGATTGTGATCGACCATCACGTCAGTTCGGACGACATGAACGCGATCGAGTTCAAAGACGTCAACGCAGCAGCGACAGGAGAACTTATCTTCGAAGCTGCCGAAGCTATGAATGTTCAGTTTGACGAAGAGACGGCCAGCGCTTTGTATGCTGCCATCGCGACCGACACTGGTTGGTTTCGGTTTCCGTCAACCACTGCGCTGACGATGCGTATCGCTGCTTCACTGGTCGATCGAGGGGCTGTACCACACATCATTTATAACCTCGTTAATGAACAGTGTTCACTTGCCCGCGTTCGTCTGGCCGGACGTGTTCTGGGGCGAATCACAACCGAAGCGGACGGACGTCTGAACTGGGTTTATGCAGATTCATCCGATCTTGCCGAGACAGGCAGCGTCCCTTCGGACACGGAAAGCCTGGTGAACCAGTGTCTGACTGTTGCAGGATCTGAAGCTGCATTCATAGCGGTGGAATTACAAACGGGACAGATCAAGTTCAGTCTTCGATGTCGTCCTCCGCACGACGTGGCGAAAGCAGCAGAAAAATTCAACGGTGGTGGGCATAAACTTGCCTCCGGTGCCACACTTCCCGGCCCGTTAAAACCCGCCATCGAAAAAATGCGTTTGGCATTCCTGGAGATGCTGGGAGCCACACCTGCAGAGGAAGCAAAGACGCCGGAAACTGTTGCTGGAAGTGTGAATAGCCAAAAGAATTCCTGACAGCGACATCCCGCCGGTCGACTCTGATACCACGCCTGCATTGCACGCGCTTTGAATTTCGCCGGGATGGCCTGTCGCCGAACCTCCCCTTCGCCGCAGGAGATCCGGATGTTCCAGACGACGGCAACACGAAAGCTGAGTTCACGAATTGTTGGCGGTCCCGGATATTTGGGTGCCTGCTCTTGTCGGCTTCGTGGATACTGGGCTTCGTGGATACTGGGCTTCGCGGCGTGTTTGTTTTCTATCAGCCGAGCCTGCGTTATAGTCGTCAGCCGATACTGACCTTCCACTCCGCTGGTTCATCTTGCGGAGCTCCCGCCTCGTCCATACCAGACAAAGACGGAGATCCGCATGCTGTCTATGATTGGCTCTGATATTTCTTCGGGATCGCCCATTCGCCGATGCGACCTAACTGCTCTGATCGCATTCGCTTTCCAGATGTGTTGCGTTTGTTGGATTGGTCTTTCTGGTTCCTGCTCCATCGCTGCTGCTGATGAGTTTGATGATGAACCTCAGTCGGGTCTCCTTGCGGAAATAAGTCAGGCGGGGAAGTCGGTCTACCGTTTGGATGCACGCCCTGCTTTCGACTGGCAGAATTTCAGCCCGGATGTTCGTGTGGGTGAGGGGGCATACCGTATCGATTGGCGCGGAGTCATTCTCATCCGCGAACCAGGTGTGTATCGATTTCATGGTCGCGTACAGGGCAAGGTGAAACTGTACATCGAAGATCAACTTGTTCTGGAGACGGAAACAGATTCGATTGGCTTTGCGACCTCGGAAAGTTGCCGTTTGAGTGCTGGAGAGTTTCCCGTCCGGATCGAATTCCGTTCAGGCGCTGACAACTCTTCAATCCAGTTGTTCTGGTCATCCGATCGATTCACTCTGGAGCCACTTCCAGCCGATGTCTTTTACGTCAGCCAGGACATTCTTGAACAACTGGACCTCGGCAAGACAGTTTCGTCACCGGACATTTCGGTGATTCACAGCCTGCAACGGGGTGCGCAGTTATCGGACGGGCTGCGTTGCGCTGCGTGCCATCGGTCGGCCGCTGATATTCCCGTTCTTCCCGCACCGAATCTGGCTCGAATCGCCGATGCTGCGACGCCCAGTGCCGTCATTGATCGCCTTGTTTCGACGGCCCCGATTCTGACTGACAGTCGAATGCCGCATTTCGCACTTTCGCAGAAGCAGGCCGAACAGATAGCCGCGTTCCTGTTCTCCGTTGCGCAGAAGCCACGCAGCGAAAAGCCTCTGAAGATTAAGGAGAATGATGTTCAGCGTGGCGACGAGCTGCTGTTATCAACCGGGTGCATCGCGTGTCACGAATTGCCCAGAAGACTGGTTGCCAGCGAGATGCCTGCCACCAGAGATGCCACTTATAGCGGTCCTTCGTTCGACGGAATCGAGGCTCGTCGTGACGCCCAGTATATCCTGCGTTGGTTGCGGGATCCTGCTTCCCTGAATTCCGACCATCGTATGCCCGTGTTCGACCTGTCCGATGATGAGCGTCGGCAAATTGCTGCCTCGCTGACATGGGGGTCCAAAAAAGTAGCGGAGAGTCCCGATAAAGGTCGCGATGTGACAAACACGGAGCCAGGTGATGTCGATGCGGGTCGGAAACTGGTCCGGCAATTGCGTTGCTACAGCTGTCACGCAATTCCGGGGATGGACAATGAGCGTGAGACACGGGTGGATTTGGCTGTTCAGATGTCCGTTGACAACCTGGAGCCGGGGGGATGTCTGAGTAAGAACAGCGTGGGAGGGTCAACACCTCGGTTTTCACTTGATGATCGTGATCGCCAGGCTCTTGTGGACTGGTATCGGGAATTTCTTTCAAGTCGCGGCGCAAATGACGATGGAGTCCACCGCCTTTCGTCGATGGACCACGGCCAGAGAGTGATTCAGCGTAAGCAGTGCCTCGCATGTCACGACAGGGATCAATCTCGCGGTCTTTCAGCAATCGCTGGCAAAATTGAGCAACAGCTCGCCACTCTTCGCGGTCGAAGTCAGGCGTTTGTTCCACCTTCTCTGACAGCCGTTGGAGACAAACTGAATGACGCCTACCTTGCAAAGGCCGTGGCTGGTCAGCAGGGTTCCGGTCGGCTGCCATGGTTGTCGGTTCGAATGCCGAAATTTGCACACACGCCAGAGGAATCAGAATCATTGCTGGCCTACTTCCTGACCGCAGACCGAATCCCGGACTCTGCCGATTCCGCACGCGAGGACATTGTCAAAGCTGCGGTGGCCGGAGAGACATCGACGGAGGATCTGCTGATCGGCAACCAGTTAACGGGGGCTGGCGGATTCAACTGTGTTGCCTGTCACCAGGCTGGTGCTTTCGAACCACGAAATGTGGCATTGGGAACTCGTGGTTCTGATCTGTTGACGATGGGGCAGCGACTTCGGCCGCGATTCTTTCAGCGGTGGATGAAAAATCCCATTCGCGTCGTCGCCGGGATTGAAATGCCTGCGATCAAAAGAGCCACTCCGGGAGTCCTGGATGAAGATCTTTCGAATCAAATGAGCGTGATCTGGAAGGCGATTCGAGACCCGCGATTTACCGCACCCACTGTGGTCAGTCGATACGAACAGTTCGTGAACGTTGGTCCCGGAGAGCCACCTCGGATCATTCGTGACGTGTTTACGCTGGGTGAAGATAAGAACCGCGAAGGGGTTGCTCGGTCATTTGCCATCGGTCTGGGAAATGGGCACAACCTGTTGATCGATCTGGACACTCTTCAGCTTCGGCAATGGACGATCGGAGAATTCGCTCGCCAGCGAACAGAGGGCAAGAGTTGGTTCTGGAGCACCGCTGGCATCGAGGTGATTCGCCAGCCAAATATCTTGGGGCCTCCCGAATTTCTGTTTCAGTTACGAACAAACGGTTCCGGAATTCTTTCACCCGTTGAAGATGAAGGGCGCATCTCTGAACTGACGCGTTACACGACAGACGCCACAGGCGTCACTTTGTGGCACCGAATTCGTTTCCCTGTCAGTGACAATTCTGAGCCACGATCACCAGCCGAAGGAAAGACCAGGAATCCCCACAGCGCGATGACGGCCTGGGATAATCCTCAGTCCCCTGTACGCACCGTGACGATTCGTGAGCGAATTGAAGCTCTGGATTTCGACGGGAAAACCGGATGGACTCGGGCATTCTATCTGGAGGATGTCGATCCAAATCTGCAACTTGTAACGATGCCTGGAGTGTCCATCGCTTCGACCAATGTTCCGACTGCTCGAATGGAACAATCAGGACCTGATCCTGCAAGCGGTGAAAAGTCGGATGGTAGAAGATTGCTTGAAGTAAACGGAATAGTTCCTCAAAGCATTCCCCGTGTTGTGGCGACAGAATTGCCTGTGATCATGACGACGGCGGAACCGGTCACCACCGTCCCGGGATTCCGCGGCGAACGCCTGCCACTGCCGACCAACATTATGCCGACCGCGATCGCGTGGCAGTCAGATGGGAGCATGGTGTTTACCTCCCTGAAAGGCCACGTCTGGATCGCGCGCGACACGGACGGCGATGGCGCGGAAGATTCCCTTTCGCTGTTCGAAGAAGGATTGTCCGCACCATTTGGAGTGGTTGTTGACGGCGATTCTGTGATTGTTTCGCACAAGCCCGAAGTCCTGCGTCTGCGGGATTCTGACGGTGATGGCAGAGCCGATGTCCGTGAAGTCGTTGCCTCAGGATGGGGGCTCACGGACGATTACCATGACTGGACCAGCGGGCTGATTCGCGATACCCATCAGAATCTTTATGTGGGACTGGGAAGCGATTACTCACAGAAAGGACGACCGGAAAACCGAGATCGCTGGCGAGGAACGGTCCTGAAAATTGATCCGTCCGGAATCATTACACCGATAGCATTCGGCTTTCGGTATCCGATGGGATTGGCATTTGATGGCTCGGGGCGGTTGTACGCGACCGACAATCAGGGCGTGCAGAACACCTTTAACGAAATCAATCACATTGTTCAGGGGGCCCATTACGGTGTGCCTTCACGTCATTTTGCAGACGACAGCGTCTCTCATGAGACTCCTGCATTGCAAATCCCGCACCCCTGGACCCGCAGTGTGAATAGTATTCTGTTCTTTCCAAAGATGTTTCAGTCGATGGGATTAGCGGGACAGGGAGTGGGATGTGAATACGACCTGCGGTTTCTGATTCGCTTTAACATCCAGCAAGTCAACGGCGTCATGCAGGGAGCCAGTTATCCACTCAGCTTACCGGATCAGGCCGCTGGCGGCTCAAATTTCATCGGCCCCATTTGCTCAGCCATTAGTCCAGCCGGAGAATTGTATGTTGGAAGCATCTGGGACAGTGGCTGGCAGGGAGGGCCAAACACCGGGGGAATTGAAAAACTGATTCCGGATGTAAACTCGCGTCCGAATGGTATTCGTGAAGTCGAAGCAACGGTCAATGGATTCCGAATTCATTTCTTCGACACGGTTGATGGAAGCGGTCGTCTCAGCAGGAGGGATAGTTATTCCGTTCAGGGGTACACTCGTGTTTGGGGTGGAAGCTATGCAACTCCGGATTCAGAACAACATAGTTGCGAGATTTCTTCGGTTGTCATTGCCGACGATCAAAAAAGCATCGAACTTCGCATTGAAGACCTGCGTCAGGGAAGCCTCTACGATCTTTCAATCCGGCAGGCTGATGAAGCGGACGGTCCTGAGACGCCTGTTTCGTTTTGGCCGTCGGAAGCTCATTATTTTCTGAAGAAGAAACCGACCCAGTAGTCCGCTCTCTCCAAGGGCTGCGCCTGCTTGATGAACTCGACCGCAGTTCTGCGACTGTTTGCATGTAGTAACATTGACCGAGGGGACAACGTCGACTGTTCCGGCTGGCGTCCCTGAAGCCGTTCTGCAGGCTCAGAGGTTGTCGGATTCTTGTTTCTCGGGGCTCGACGAGCCTCGTGGGAGATCTGAATTCACGAGTGGGCTTGTGAGGGGCGGAGTTTCGCGGCAACATACGAAACGCTGACCCGGGATTTTGATGCGTCCGTGCCAGTCGGCACAAGGTGTACGTCTGAGGTTAACCACGAAGACGCAATTCGCGCGTTTTAAGTGTTGGCTACTGCGAAGTATGAGTGGATTCTGATTGCGAGAGTTCCGTGAAGTTGCCCCGATCGGCCGGGCCGGTCACTACTTCAGGGAAAATCACCAGGTCTGAATCAGGGGTTTTCGATGAGAACAATCTGGTTCGTTTATGCGATCGCTGTTGCCGGCGGAACACTGACTTTTCTTTCGCCTGCGGGAGCCGCTGATGAAAGCGGACTGGTGGCGTATGAACAGACCGTCAAGCCATTGTTGCGCAATCGCTGCTTTGCGTGTCATGGTGCCCTGAAGCAGGAGGCGAATCTGAGACTGGATACGGTCGACCTGATGAAGTCGGGGGGCGTTAGCGGAGCCGTCATCATCGCTGGAGATGCCGCAGACAGTCTGATCGTTGACCGTGTGACCGCGTCAGATGCTTCCGAACGCATGCCTCCCGACGGGCCTCCGCTGTCGAACGACCAGATCGAGGTCTTGCGGCGCTGGATTGACTCAGGTGCTCGATCACCATTGGTTGAACAGCCAGAAGCGAAACCGACTGACCACTGGGCATTTCAAAAGCCCCTGCAGCGGGTGATTCCGTCGATCGATGGCAACATGGAACAGCCGCAAAATGCTGTGGATGCCTTTATCCTGTCGCGTTTACAGCGGGAACGTCTGCAGGCCCGCCCGCCCGCCGAACCGCACCTTCAGCTGCGCCGCGTCTACCTCGATCTGATCGGTGTTCCACCAGAATATGATGAGGTCATGTCCTTTGTTCAAGACCGGCATCCACAGTCGTGGGAACGCGTTGTGGATCGACTACTGGCGGATCCTCGTTACGGCGAACGATGGGGTCGCCACTGGATGGATGTCTGGCGGTACAGCGACTGGTATGGTCGTCGACACGTGCCGGATGTCTGGAACAGCGCTCCTCAGATCTGGCGCTGGCGCGACTGGATTGTGCAGTCCTTAAACGAAGACCTGGGCTACGACCAGATGATTCAGCAGATGCTGGCGGGCGATGAGGTGGCACCGGAAAATGATTCGGCCGGATACGCGACCGGATTCCTGATTCGTAACTGGTATGCCCTGAATCCCAATGACTGGATGAGAGCCAACGTTGAACATACCGGCAAGGCATTTCTGGGCCTGACCTTTAACTGCGCCCACTGTCATGATCACAAATATGATCCCATCTCACAGGACGATTACTTTCGCCTGCGAGCGTTTTTTGAACCGATCGATGTTCGCCAGGATCGCGTTCCAGGCGAAGCCGATCCGGGACCTTTTCAGGACTATGTGTATTCCGGTCCGTTGCGAAAGGTTGTGCGCCTCGGGGCCGTGCGAGTTTTTGATAAGACGCCGGATGCTCCGACCTGGTTTTACACGGGGGGCGATGAACGCAATCGTGAAACTGAGCGAGGATCATTATCGCCGGGAGTTCCTGACATTTTGTCGGATTCTGCAATCACGATCCAGCCTGTGGACCTGCCTCTGACGGCATGGTATCCGGGCCTGCGTCCATCCATCATCGAATCGCTGATTGAGGAACAGCACAACATCATTCGAGATGCTGAAATCAAGCTGAATGAACAAAAAGAGGTTAAACAGGACCTGATCGCACGTCTGGAACGCGAGGCACAATTGGCAGAGCTGGAACTGCAGGACGCTGCAAACAGTGCGACTCAGGACGGGCGGGCTCCGGTGATTTCCGGTAAGCAGTCGCTTCTGCTGGATGCCGGCACGGGGCGCAGAATTCTCTTCAATACCCTGTCCGATGTGAAGCACCTGCCAGAAGGTTCGAAACTGTCATTTCGGTGTCGCCTGCAAACGGACACGCATTTCAATTTTCAGCTGGCGAAAGATGCTGAGAAGGGACTGACCGCGGGCTATGTGGGTTTCGATGCCGGGCGGATCATGGCATATCGTCCGGCCACCTTCACCGAGTTCCAGGTGGGCACTTACGACTTTGGCAACGGACAGTCTCAGTTTGTGATTGAGCTGGTGATTCTTCAGGCAGCGGATCAATGTGATCTGACAATCCGTTCAGAACCTGATGGCCAGGTTCTTGTGGATGCCGTGCCAGTGGCGTTGAACGGATGGAATCCGGTTGGAGATCCGACCAAAGCCATTTTTCTTGATGCTCGTACTGGAAGCGTTGTGCTGGTCGATGACATCCTTATCACCTCTCCTCGCAACCTCGCTTCGGCATCGCCCCGCACTTCGGACGATTTGCTCCGCGGCGACATACTGACGATTAACTTCGAGGCTCCGGACTATCAGACGGATCGAGATGTGGTGGGCATGCGTGGCTGGAAAGTCTCCACCATTGGCACTGCGCCGGCGACATCTATGGTGACGACCTATGGAAGTCATGTCGAACTGCGTGCCGCCGCCGCGAAGGTTCAGTCTGCTCTGCGACGCCTGAGATGTATGCAGCATCCGGAACGGTTACACCAGTCACAGATCAAGGCCGCCAACTGTGAAATTGAAAGTATCAATGCCAGAGTGGCCGCTGAACGTGCAAAGTATCAGGATTCCGGACAACCCCTGTCCGCTGACTTGGTCGCGCAATTGGCTGAACAGGCTGCCCGGAAGGAGCGGGCAGCAAATGCTCTTAATGCCAGAGTCGCCGTGCTGGCAGCAGAAACTTCGCTCACCGAAGCAGAGCTCTTGCCTGATGACGCAGAAAGCCGTCAAAAGCAGATTGAGTCTTTTCAGCAGTCCCTTGTGAACGCACAACAGGAGTTCAACGCGGCTGAGCAGGCGGAACAGGATCCTGAGATTGCTCATGAGTATACGGATTTTGGCGTTCAGTATCCGACCTCCAGTACCGGTCGTCGCACGGCGCTCGCGAAGTGGATTACAGATCGGAATAACCCGCTGACGGCACGTGTTGCAGTTAACCACATCTGGCTGCGACACTTTCATGCACCCCTTGTGGCTTCGGTATCTGACTTCGGAAGAAACGGAGCAAAACCGACCCACCCGGAACTTCTCGACTGGCTGGCGGTCGAGTTTATGGAATCCGGGTGGAGCATGAAGTCGCTGCACCGATTGATCGTGACAAGTGACGCCTATCGGCGCAGCTCTTCTGCGGGGAATTCTGTCCAGGAATCCGCGGCAGATCCGGAAAACAGGCTGCTGTGGCGCATGAATGCAGGACGGATGGAGGCTGAGGTGGTACGAGACAGCCTGCTTTCGTGCGCAGGAAAACTTGATCTGACGATCGGCGGCCAGGAACTTGAAAATGATCAGGCACTGACGACCTTCCGTCGAAGTCTTTATTACAGCTGCAATCCCGAAAACGATGGCAAGAGTGAACTTGGCAAGCTGTTTGATGCTCCCAATCCCGGTGATTGTTACCGGCGTTCGAGGACAATCATCCCTCAGCAGGCGCTGGCACTGACCAACAGCCAGCTGATGCATGACTTATCAACCACTCTGGCTGAGCAAGTTTTCTCCAGGGCTGCTGTATCAGATCTGCCAGTTAAGAATGATCCAGGTGATCCATCTGACGGTGATCGGCGTGATGAGAAAACGATCATCCGGCGGTGCCTTCGTTACCTGTTTCTGCAGATCTTGTCGCGTCCTGCTTCGCCCGCAGAATTACAACTCTGCGAGCAGGTTTACGAGCAGCAGGTGATGGCTGCTTCAGTCACAACGCAGGATGTCACAACGCAGGATGTCACAACGCAGGATGTCACAGCAGCCCGGCATCGGGCGATGTCGAGTATTGTGAGAGCCTTGTTGAATCACAACGACTTTATCACCATTCGATGAATCCGCCTGGCCATTCTGATTGCAGGTAATCTTATGCCGATTTCGTACCGTCATTGCCCTGTGTGTTCGCAGAGTCATTCGGGGCGTCGAGTGTTCCTGGCTGACTTTGGCATGGGCTTCACCGGAATGGCGCTGGGGGCCATGTTGGCTCGCGACGGGCGTCTGAAAGCAGACGAACAGGCTGTTTCCCCGGGGGCGATGAAGCCGCCGACGATGTCGACGCCGAAGACGAAGTCCGTCATCTGGATTTTCCTCTCAGGAGGGTACAGCCATCTGGAAACTTTCGATCCCAAGCCGGCGCTGAATCAATTTGCGGGGAAGACCTTCGATGCCACGCCGTTTGATAATCCGGTCAATTCACCCTTGCAGAAGAAGCGATTTCGTTCTGTTGCAGCCGAAGAAATCAACGTTCGGGACGTCTATCCGACCATTTTTCCAATGCAGGTGGGCTGGCGAAAGCATGGTCAAAGCGGGATCGAGATGACGGACTGGTGGCCTCACCTGGCCAAACAGATCGACGATTTATGTTTTGTGCGAAACATGTGGACGACAGACAACGACCACGCGGCTGAGAATCAGATTCACACCGGACGTCACCGGCTGGATGAACCTCAGCCCAGCATAGGAGCCTGGGCCAGCTATGGTCTTGGCAGCCTGAATGAAAACCTGCCTCAGTTCGTGGTGCTGGGAGGCCCGACTCGCTCGGATACGCGTCAGTCAATCGACGCCTGTTATCTGGGACCTGCATATTCCGGAGTGCCGGTGACCCTCGATCCCCAGAACCCATTGCCATTTGGACAGCGTGTTGCGGATCAGACTCTGGATGAACAACAGCGCGAATATGCGTTGATCAACCGCCTGAATGAACTGACAGCCGTCGAATATCCCGAGGACCAGGAACTGCGCGCCAGAATTCGCGCTTACGAACTGGCCTTCCGTATGCAGGCCGCTGTTCCTGAGGCGATCCGTTTTACCGGAGAAACGGCCGGAACACGCGCGATGTATGGCCTCGATAACGACGCGACGAAAGTGGCAGGAGAAAGATTGCTGGCAGCCAGACGACTGGTCGAGCGTGGTGTACGCTTTGTGCAGGTGTACCCATCTGATTACGGTACCTGGGATTCTCATCAGAAGCTGAAGGACAATCACACCCGGTTATGTGCCACGGTTGATCTTCCGGTGGCTGGACTGATCGCCGATCTGAAACAGCGGGGACTTCTGGAGGACGTCACTGTCGTATTTTGTACCGAATTCGGCCGTACACCAGGATTGGAATTACGAGGTGGCGGAAAAGATGGACGCGATCATCATCCGAATGGATTTACGATCTGGCTGGCTGGAGCGGGCATTCGAAAAGGCTTTGTGCACGGAGAAACTGACGAGCTGGGCTATCATGCCCTGGGGAATGCGCACTACGTCACTGACCTGCACGCCACTGTTCTGCATCTCCTGGGGCTGGATAATCGTCAACTGGAAATACCCGGGAGAAAGCGGCTTGAGATTGACTACGGGCATCCCATCCATGAAATCCTGACGTGAAGGACTGCTGGCCCTTCGCGTTCCAGACAGATAGGTCTGTGATGGTTCGCTGGCTGGACGTTGCAACGGAACCCAATGCGTCAGCGCGGGATCGCCGTACAGCGAATGTCCGTGAAAACGTCCCCTGCGAACGCTTCGGGATGCCTTTTGCGTGGTTCTTCTATGGCCTGCCAGCTGTCCGTTGAAAAATCGGGACCGTCACGCTGACGGCTGTAAACCGTCCTGTTTTAAGGTCTCCTGCTTGAGCCAGTCCCGTTTTTCAACAGTCTGCTAGCTGGACGTCCGACGGGCCTTCGTCTTACTGTCATTTGCCAGTGTGGGCGTCAGATTTCTTTCACTGTTCCGCCGAGTCGTTCGGGCAGCGGATGGTGTTTTCGCTGTCGTCACCTGTGGTTTGCTTTTTGTTTCCGTGGCGGATGCTTTCGTGGATTTCTTCTGACCACGAGCGGACGCCACAGTTGTTTTCCTGCTGCTGCCCTTTGTCCTGTTCTTTGAAGACTCCGGGGGTTCTTCCACAACATCGAACCAGACAGGCTCTTTGGAGAATTCATCGCCGTTGTAATTGATCGTTACTTCCTGACCGGGTTGGATATCCCGAACAGCGATGTAGGCCTTGATTTGTCCCGGTCGGTCTTCATAGCGAGCGTTGGGGGTGTAGGAGTGATTGTAAAGCGACCCATAGCCCAGCGCGACGGCAACGGTTTTCTTTGTCCATTCAAAGACATAATGCGATAAGACGCTCTCAATCGTATCGTCCAGAACTTCGCCGGCAGGCAGAACAAGGACCGGAGCGATTTCAATCACGGTATCTCTGGGAATGAATTGTGTCGCGAAGACGCCGCGTCCCTTGGATCGGGTGCGGCGGATTTCAATCATAGGACTTTGGCGAGTGGGCATTTATGTTGCCTGAAAATGGGAGTTGAAACGATTCAGCAACCCTGCTGAATCCGGAGGCTGGCATCCGGGTACGGGTAACTCAGCCGAGGATTGGTAGAGTTCATCAGGGCAGGCGATGACGGATGATTCCATTAACCATTGTGGTGACAACCCGGCCTCGAACCTGCCATTGATCGAATGGAGTATTTCGGCTTCGCGAATGAAAGGCTTCGGCGCAAATTGTCCAACGGACGTCCGGTTGAATGATGGTGATATCTGCGGCCTTCCCTGTCTGTAACTTGCCGTGATCAAGACCGAGTACAGCGGCCGGGCCGGTGGTGAGTCTGGCAATCAGTTCGGGCCACGTTAAATGCCCCGGCTCGATCAATGCCTGTATGCAGATGGGCAGGAGTGTTTCGAGCCCACAGATCCCCGGCGGGGCCACATCGAGCTCAACGGCTTTTTTCTCAATGGCCAGCGGTTGATGATCGGCTGAGATTGCAGCAATTGTGCCGTCTTTCAGACCCTCAATCAATGACGCGATGTGGTCGGCTGAACGAAGCGGTGGATTGCAGCGATAAAGTGTATCGAACGATTCCATGACGTTGTCTGCGAGGAGCAGATGATGGGGAGTGACATCTGCTGAAACGCGAATCCCGCGAGACTGGGCGATGCGAATCCTTTCCACGGCATCGCGAGTTGTCACGCACATCTGGTGGATGCGGCCGCCGGTCAATTCCGCCAAAGCAATATCGCGCCCGGTCATGATATCCTGAGCGGCGGCCGGAACACCACGAAGGCCAAGTCGCGTCGACTGGAAGCCTTCGTGCATCACACCGCCGTCAGCAAGTTCGGGGACGATGGCGAAGTGCAGGATCGGACGGTCAAACATCCGGGTATATTCAAGAGCCCGACGCATGACTTCTGCGTTGGCGATTGGCAGCTTGCCATCCGAAAATCCAACCGCTCCGCCTTCGCAGAGCTGACCGATTTCGGCGAGCTCCAATCCTTTGCTGCCTTTTGTGACAGCCCCAATAGGAAAAACCCGGCAGTTGTTGGCTCGGTCGGCCTGCAATCGGATGAATTCGGCCGACGAGCGATTATCGACGACCGGATCTGTGTCGGGCATTGCCGCAATCGTGGTGAATCCACCCGCGAGAGCTGCCGCTGTGCCGGTGATTGTGCATTCGTCTTCTTCAAAGCCGGGTTCGCGGAGAGAGACGTGTGTGTCAATAAAACCTGGACAAACGATGTGGTCTGCGGCGTCAATGATGTCAATTTCCGGGCGACCTTCACCGGCATTCACACTGATTTCGGTCACACGCCCGTTTTCGATCAGGACATTGGCGATGGCGTCTTGCCCGGATGCCGGGTCAATGACGCGGCCGCCTCGGATGAGCGTCGTTGTCATGCCACACCTCCCTTTTCGTTCAGGGAGCGGTTGCGTGCGGCCGCGGCAACTGGCCGTTCTGTCCCCATCGCTTCGCGAGCCAGCAGAGAAAGACATGCCATTCGCACCAGCAGCCCGTTCGAAACCTGTTGCAGGATGGCAGAATGCCGACCATCGGCTACTTCCGGTGTTAGCTCCACCCCGCGATTAATCGGCCCCGGCGCCAGCACCAGAAGTTCTTTTCGACCGCGTCGAATCCGATCTCCATTCATCCCAAACAAGTGTGCGTACTCCGGGATCGACGGGAAGAAAGCTCCTCGCTGTCGTTCGAACTGAACTCGCAGCAGATTCACAACATCAACTTCCGGAAGAATCTTGTCCAGGTTGTAGGCGACTTCGACTCCCAGTCGCGTGATTTCAGCAGGAATCAGCGTTGCCGGGCCGCAGACAATCACTCGGGCTCCCAGCTTCAGCAATCCATGGATATTGGACATCGCGACGCGACTGTGCCGGATATCACCGACGAGTGCGACGGTCAGTCCCTCAATACGGCCAAGTCGCTGACGAATGGTGAGCATGTCCAGCAGGGCCTGAGTCGGATGTTCGTGAGTGCCGTCGCCTGCATTTAAAACGCCGGCCTGCAGATGACGAGCCAGCAGGTGTGGGGCTCCCGGCGTTCGATGACGGCACACAACCAGGTCAACACTCATGGCTTCGATGGTGAGTGCGGTGTCGATAAACGTTTCACCCTTGGAAAGGCTGCTGGTGCTGGCGTGGAAGTCGACCGTATCCGCGCCCAGCCTTCGGGCCGCAAGGTTGAAGCTTGTTTTCGTACGCGTGGAGTTTTCGAAAAACAGATTCGCGACAACGATTCCACGCAGCAGATCAAGTTTGCCTGACCCACCGCTGGTAACGCGATCAAAGTGATCGGCCAGATTCAGGATCGTCAGGATCTGATCTGCCGACAGTTTTTCCAGTCCCAGCAGATGCCGTTCGCCCCACGGACCCGTCATGGGCAATTCTGACAAGAGCATTGTGTCCCCGAGCCGCTCGCAAGCCCATGGAGCCGTCTTCCCGGACCGCCTCAGAAAGCGCCACTCCCAAGCGAAGCGAATCTAATTCAGCACAATCACAACTGCAATTCATGCGGGACGAAGAGCGGAATGAAAACCCAAAAGGCCAGGGGTTTTGCATGATTGAGACCACCTTGCCTTTATCACTCACCATCTCTTCACTTCAAACCCGGACATCGATTTCGCTATCAACTTCGTTTCCCGAATGAGTGGCAGTTGTTCGAACATCCTTTTAGACTCGACCACTGAAGATAAATTCCCGCACCAGAATTTCACGGCACACGATTGCACATGTAAAACAGGGAGCCAAAACGGTACGGTCCCTGCCCCAGCGTGCATTCATGTCATCGATTCTGGTTCTGAAAACCGATTCCAGTCACAAGAGGATTGAATCTATGTCTCTGAGATTTGCTGTTCGTTCCATGATATGCGTTTGTTTGCTGAGCGTCCTTCCACTCACCGGTACGGCAGACGAAACGGTCACCACGCCTCAGTCTGCCGCGGCCAGCCCTGAAAAGTTTAAGGTGAAATTCGAAACCACCAGGGGAGATTTTGTTGTTGAAGTGACACGATCGTGGGCTCCAGTCGGCGCGGACCGGTTTCATGAACTGGTTCAGGCTGGATTCTTCGACGAGGCTGGTTTCTTCCGCGTCGTCCCGGGCTTTGTCGTGCAGTTTGGATTAAATGCCGATCCAGCCGTTCAGGCGAAATGGACAACTGCAAAAATCAAAGACGATCCCGTAACTCAGAGCAACAAACGCGGGTACCTGACCTTTGCAACAGCCGGCCCTAACACACGTACGACGCAATTGTTTATCAATTTCGACGACAACTCACGGCTGGATCAGATGGGCTTCGCTCCGTTCGGGCTGGTCGTGGAAGGGATGGACGTCGTGGACAAAATCAATTCCGAATATGGTCAGAGCCCCAATCAGGGCCGCATTACCGCCGAGGGCAATGCGTATCTGAAAGCTCGTTTTCCGAAACTGGATTACATCCGGAAAGCGACCATCGTTCCAGCGGCCGAATAATCTGCTCCGACCGACAATTGAACAGCCCCCGGTGAGGCATTTCTTGCCGGGTGGCTGTCTCGTATTTCAAACTGTGCCTGCCTCGCCGGGGGGGCGAGCCGAGCCTGACCGGAATCGCTTGGTCAGGTGTTGCGAGTCACTTGTTTCCGGTTGGCACATGCAGGTCGATTCGGGCGTGCATGGTGTAGAGTCGAAATTGCTGACCGTCGAAGACGAGTTGTCCGCTGGATTTGTTGTCAGCGATGGGCAACAGGGGATTGCCCTGATATTTCTGCCACTTTCGCAGATCTCTCGAGACCGCAAATGTTGTGCACCAGTCTCGGGGTTTTTGCGCTGTGCCGGTGCCGTGCATCACGGCGATGTAAGTCCCATCGATTTCGATGATCTGGTTCATGGCAACCATGAGCCGATCGTATTCATCTGGTCCCGGCAGAATCAGAGGTTCATCGCTGACATTGGTCCAGGTTTTCAGATCTGTTGAGGTCGCCAGCCAGATGCCGGCATCGCGTCGTTCGTAAAACAGATACCAGACGTTGTCTTTCTGAAAGACGGTCGGTGTGCCATAGGGACCGGGGGGAATTGGCTGGCCGCTGCACAGTCGCACGTCCAGCGGGCCAATGCGTGTCCATTCGATTCCGTCGTCCGAGGTCAGCAGCTGCGCCTGATCGTCAAGACCCTCGGCGAACATGAGCCAGCGTTTTTCATGGCGGACCACCATCATGTCCTCAACCCAGACGTCATCGAGAACAGGTTGATCGGAATGTCGAGTCCAGTGAATTCCGTCAGCACTGGTCGCATATCCAAGTCGATTGATGACGGGTTGCACTTCAGGATTATACCCGGTGTACCAAAGGCGCCAGGTTTCCCCGTCACGGACGATCCAGCCGCGTTCCCGAATGAGTGCATCCCAGTGCCCTGCCCTGCCTTCAAAAACAGGCTGCTTCAAAGCGGCCTTCCAGTGTGTCAGGTGCTCGGGCAGCGAGATCACATCATCTGCAGCAGTCTTGCCGTCGGACTCTGTTTCACGACAATGGGTAGTTTCGAGCTTGTCGCAGCGAGGGGCATCGTGGGCGTTTACTGTCGACTGCCATGCCGATGCGATGCCTAGAATGGCGAAGATCAGTACCGAACGAGAGCCGTATACAAAAACCATGGTCTCATGACTTTCAGTTGCAGGGGAACTCGATCAGCCAACTGAGTCCACAGGCGGGGTTTCGCCGCCGGAATCCAGAGCACGCACAATGATGCGATTTCCGGCAACGCGGATGACTTCGATTGTTGATCCATGATCGATATAGCCGCCGTCGCTGACCACGTCGACAAAGTCAACACCAAACTGACCTTTTCCGGATGGCCGCAGCATTGATGCCGCCGTTCCGATCTGGCCGGGCTGCACCGGAGTGTCTGGTGACAATGGCGACGATGCCAGTGACCGTTTCAGAAATGGTGCGCCGGATGCAGATGCGGCATAGCCGGGCGGGGTAAGGATCAGGTTCTTCAGGAACGGAATTGAGGGAAGAAACTGATTGAGCAGCAGGGCAACGACCACGACGGTCACCAGGGCACCAGCGAGCGAGGCGAGGCTTTCGAGCGAGGCTTCAAACGATTCGCCGGCTGTCATCCCTGCAAACGTGTGACTCGCCATAACCAGAGAAGCAAACAGAAGAAGGATTCCGGTAACGCCAAACACTCCAAAGCCCGGAATCACGAACACTTCCATTGCAATCAGGACGAGCCCGAGGACAAACAACACCAGTTCCAGAGTACCGGCGGTTCCGCCGAGAAAGCGGCTCCAGAAAAACAGCGAGAACATGATGGCTGCAACAATGCCAAAGAATCCCGTTGGAACATGTAATTCAATGTAAATGCAGATGATGGCGATGGTAATCAGCATGAATCCGCCAAATCGTGTATTCAGCAGCCATACAAACGTGTCGACCCAGGTTCGTTGGGCAACCACAAGCGGCTCATCATCGGGTACTCCGAATCGTTGACGAAGTTCATCAAGATCTTCGCATGGCGCATCGGCAATCCCAAGTTCTGATGCACGCTGACCATTCAGGGTAAGAAGAATGCCCGGCCGGGATTCCGGAATCACATTGCCTTTCACCCATTCTCCGTTTGAATCATCCAGTTCGAACTGAGACATCCAGGTCACCTGTCCGGTTTTTGTGTGGGTGGCTTCAAAGACTTCCAGATCCTTATCCACCATGGCCTGAAGCACCGCGACCGGACGATTCTTACGGTGCGCAAGATCGGCCATGAACTGCAGAAAGGGACTGACAATCTTCTCTTCTGCTCGTTCGAAGGCGCCGCCTTTTGCCGTTTCCTGAATAACCCCAGCATCGCCAATCTTTGCTTCGGGGTGCATGACAATATGGTCGCAACCGAGCGCTGTTACGGCAGCGCCACTGATTGCGTCATTGCGAATCCATGCCACTGTGGTGATCTTTTTGGGATCGAGATCCGAAATGGAGATTGCGAGTTCTTCGCTGGTATGCAGATAACCGCCTGGCGAATCGATATCGAAGATCAACAGATTCGCGCCATCCGCGATCGCCTTTCGCATTTCCCGCTGGACGAACTCACCGAGGATTGGTTCGATCATATCGTGGACAGCGATGACCCTGGCTTTGACTTCGGCACTGCCTTTGTTCTGGTCTCGCATGGCCTCCATGGGAAGCTTGTAAAGTGCAATCACTTCACGGCGGTTTTTTCGCACCGCTGATACCAGAAAGCCAGCTTGCTCTGCATCGTCTGCATTGAAGAAGCCAGGGCTTCCCGGTTCCTTGATGCGGTCAGTGCCGGAAATCACAACGTTTTGATCCTGAAGTATGCGCATTTCGTCTTCGGTCAGAAAACGATGTTCGGTCTTTCCGGTGCTGTCCTCAACAGTGACCCGCATTAATGAAAGATTGGGCGCCATCATGGCCTTTGCGACGCCGCGGGATAGTCGACCATTTCGGCGTCGATCCACGATGCTGAGGATGAAATTTTGTTCGTCGGGTTCCAGAGCCTGACCGCGACCGAAGTCGCCCAGTGATGCATCCGGTCCCATCACGATATCGTGGCAGGCCAGCGCAAGAATCGCGTTGGTGCCATCCACGGACCTGGGAATCCAGGCCACCGTATGAATCCGTGAGACATCGGCCGACGTCAGAAACTTTGCGAGGTCCCGAACCTGACCAAACTTGCTGAGTCCAGGTTCAATCTCCAGCAGCAGAACACCTTCGCGTTGTTCACGTTCGGCCTGCGACTCCAGTTTCAGGGCGAGGTTGGTGATTTCACTCACCATTCGGTCGTCAATGGGGCTCGTCACCGTGATGAATCGGCCAAACCGTTTAGGGTCGTCAACGCCCTGCTCCTGCGCCATGCAGGTGAGTACAGTGGGGGTTGCCGTAAACAGGCTCAGCAACAGAATGGGTAGGCTAAGTTTGAGTTTCATTGTCTCCGCTCCACGTTTCTTAAATGAGCGGGAAGTGATGTAGTTATGGGATGCTATCAGCGCATCCGTCCGTTCAAACCGATGCACGGGACATAAGTATAGACGGTGAGGATGAGGGAAAGAATGCCCCGGCAGCGATGGAATCTGTCAATGGTCAGTTCGAACGGAACGCTGAAACCCTGGGGTCGGATCCTGCAATTGCCTGATTTCCTGCCCGGAACAAGCGGGTTCTGGCCCCGAGCATTCCGCAGAACAGAATCATGATTCGCGATCGCTTCTGCGGGAGAATCAGAGCAGCGAATCCGGGTCGTGGTGATCCTGATCGGCATTCCACGTATCTGGTGGCGTCGGCGGTGCCGGAGGATTCTGCAAACGCTGCTGAAACTGTCCGAAAGAATGGTTCAGCGATTCCAGCAATCTTTTGGCGTTCGGCGCGGCCAGAAAGACCCGTTGCGAAACAGCCGAACGCGGGAAGAATGTTGTAATGAAGTCGAACGAGAATTCAGTTGCGGTATGCCCGATCATGACAGCGTTTGCATAATTCCCCGACATTGTATCTTCGGGGATTTTCAGCATGTCGTACAAATCCTGGGCAGACTGACGTTGCGCGCCGGGAGGCGGAGAGGGATTATTGGCCGGAGGAATCTCCCCAAATCGTTCCTCGTACTTGCGCAGATTGTCCTGAAGAGCCTGAATGAATTGCGCGACGACGCCGGGTGGCATGACAATTCTCGCGGCGACCTGCTGCGGTTGCTGCATCCGAAGTAAAAAGTCCACGATGAATTCGTGCTGACCCTGCAGGACAACGGCTCCCGTGCTGAATGTGCCTCTGGCCACATTTGCCGGGACCAGCGCCCCGATCTGGCTGTGCCGGATCTCCTGACTTTGTGGGCCGTCGTCTCCAGGAGTTCCCTCGGGATGTGAATTACTGGTCATCTTTGGGCAGCTTCGCAAAAGCGGTCCGTTGTCCCATGAAATGGTGAACAACCGAAATGATTGGTAGATTGCCGAATGCAGCACGCAGCGCGAGAAGACTGAAGTTTGGAATTCCGGGCATGGCCGGGTTCGACTCTGGAAGTTGCTGTCTGCACGACTCAGGGGATTGTTTCTGCAGTGATCCTCAGATCATAGGCTGGCTATATCCGATAACCATCAGTCTATCGACATCAGTCACGAACACAATTGCTCGACGAAGAAACGGATCCACGCAACAAAACGGGCCACAGTCAATCTGTGGCCCGTCATGATCGCTGATTGGATCTCACGCCAAAGGCATTAGCCTTCAGGGCTCTGAATCTTCACTCGCTTGCGAACGTCAGTTTCCAGAACTCCGAATGCCTGTTCGTGACGCTGCAACGCCATGGAGAGGGCACTCCACAGACGCTTGGCTGTGAAGTGATTCAGGATGATTCGCTGATTGACCTTTACGTCAACCTTGCCAGTTGCGTATGGCGTTGGGTTGAGACCAAGGTCCAGAATCAGTTCTTCCGGAGTACTTGAAACTCGGCAGAAGTTCGCGTAACCAGCGTTCGCGCCAGAATCATCGACCACAACTTCCTGAACCTGCTGCTGTTGCTGTGGTGCTTCAGACGCTGGTGTACCTTCATTTGCTTCGCTCACCGATTTTACTCCCATTCACTTTTTCTGAAATTCAACAGGCCCGAATCATTCAGTTTGAGTGGTTCAAAGCCGACATTCTCGCAACGAGTTAAGGACGCCTCGCGTCACCCGCTTATATCAGGATGACGAAATTCCGGCAATATCTTCAGTTTTTTTGTAGTGGATCTTTGTAAGCTTGCCCTGGGGGTTTTGGTTAACTGGTGTGTTTGGCTGGAATAGGGGCGGGTTATCGCATTGCGAGGCCGGTGAGTCCCAGGACGAGGGCCAGGATCCAGAATGAGCCGACGATCTTTCGCTCCGCGACGCCCCGGAAAACAAAATGATTGTGCAAAGGGCTGCATAGAAGGAGCCTGTTGCGAGTCTTCTTGTACCATGCTACCTGTGCGATAACGCTAACGGTTTCCAGAACAAAGACGCCTCCCACGAACGCATAAAGGAATTCACGCCCGCTCACGATCGCCGCAAACCCGAGGATAAATCCGGCCGGCAAAGCGCCGGTGTCGCCCATGAACAGGCGTGCTGGATGACGGTTGAACTGCAGGAAACCCAACATTGCTCCTGCCAGAGAAGCGGACACGATCGAGAACTCGGCACTTTGAGGTCCAAGTCGGCATATTTCGGGTGAAATCCTTGCTGCATTCGCGCAACTGAGGCAAATGATTGCCAAAACGGTTGCTGAAACAACAGAACAACCGGCTGCGAGGCCATCCAGTCCGTCAGTCAGGTTTACGGCATTCATCGAGCCCACAAGAACGAAGGCGATCCAGGCAATCTCTGCCCATGCGGAGGGCAGGCTGATGGAAGAGTGTTCTGCGATTGCGATACCGCACACAATGGCGCAGACCGCTTCGATGATGAGCCGCAGTTTTCCAGAGACACCCTTCTTCTGCAATTTCGCTTTCGAAAAGTCGTCAGCGGCTCCAAGAAACATCATGGCCAGCGTGGCTGGCAATCCAATCCGAACGGGGGCCGACTTCAAATCTGCCCAAATCAGGCACGAGATTGTCAGGGCGAAAACAATGAGCAGCCCTCCCATTGTCGGCGTTCCCTGCTTTGCGGCATGGCGTCTGTTCAATTCTACCGAATCACTGACCACCCGTTCTCTCAGGTTTTTTGCCAGAAACTCAACGGTCGTGTTCCCCGCGAGCAGAACCACACCACAAGCAGTGGCCGCGGCGGCGGCAGATCGAACAGTTAACGTGAATTCAGGCAGTGGCATGAGATCGCTGCTGGTGGTCGATGTTGTGGTTGGGTGTTCGGGCGGCTGTCAGGATGGGATCCGATTCGCGACTGGCTTGTGTTGGTGCTTGTGAAACTTCAGAATCAAGGCAAAATATACGGTCTCTGAGAGACTTTCGGGAAAATCAAACCGGATGGTTCAGCGAAGGATCGATGCTTCGGGAAAGCCGGCTGATCGGTTTCTGCTGACACCGGGTGTGATGCAGGTTTGATTTTCAACGGATAATGAGCGGGGGACCTGATCTTTTGTCGACCAATAGTTCGGCCTGCGTGTATTTTGTGCTTTCTGCCGTCATATTTGAATCAATGGAATTCGGCAGAGCGTCCGGAATTGCTCAGGCAGAAAACTCGGCGTGACCGGGCGCTGAGTCTGACGGATTTACTGTTTTTCTGGTGGTGTTGAACAAGGTGAGTGCTTTCTGATGACATCTCACCCAAGACTGAATCGATTGTGTAACAGTGTTCTGCGTGTTTGTACTCAAAATCAACGTCCGCAATGCTCGATGGATACACGGTTTGTTGTTCCTGGGTGAGGGGATCAAGCTGCAATGGTCTGGCGGATCGCTTCTTCTAATCTGTGGAGATAATCATGGCTGACTGGCTCGAACGGTTTGTCGACGACGGGACGATCGGTGAATCGCAGCTCGAAGAAGCGCGAAGCATGGCTGCCAACCTGGGGATTCCGACAGAAGACGCTCTTGTGCGCCTTGGTTATATCTCTGGGGCGGACCTGGGACGGGCACAGGCTGCCGAGTTCAACTACGAATATGTTGAACTGGAGGGTCTGCAGATTCCCAACAGCATCATCGAGATGGTGACGGAGTCGATGGCCCGAGAGAATGTTGTCATTCCGACGGATATTGACGGTGATGCTGTCGTCATTGCGATGTCGAATCCCAACAATATTGAGGTTCTTGACAAGTTGCGGTTTGTTTTGAATCGGGAGATTAAGCCTGTGATGGCCCCGCTGGAGTCGATTCAGGGGGCAATCAACCGTCACTATGGGCAATCCGAAACCGAATCTGTGGACTCCATGATCAGTGAATTCACTGAAACCCAGATTGACTTCACAAAGACGGAGGCTGCTCAGGCGTTAGCGGGCGACGAGGATGACAGTGCTCCAATCATTCGATTGGCAAATCTGATCATCTCGGAAGCCGTCGCGATGCGGGCGAGCGACATTCATATTGAGCCGTTTGAGGATCGGGTGCGTATTCGCTACCGAATCGACGGCGTGTTGATGGAACGTGATAGTCCTCCACGTCGACTGCTGGCTGCACTGGTTTCGCGTTTCAAGATTATGGCCAGAATGGATATCGCGGAGAAACGCCGACCTCAGGACGGCCGAATCAAGACGCGATCCGGCTCCAAGGAGTTCGACCTGCGCGTGTCGATTCTTCCGACGAACCATGGCCAGGCGGTGGTCATGCGTATCCTTGATCGTGACAACATCAAGGTGGGCATTCGGAACCTGGGGTTTGGAGAGGATAACTATCGAACCTTTCAGAACATCATTCGTCGCCCGAACGGGATCTTTCTTGTGACCGGTCCAACGGGAAGCGGAAAGACGACGACGCTGTACAGTGCTTTGGGTGAACTGAACCGTCCCGACCGAAAGATCATCACAGCGGAGGACCCGGTTGAGTACTACCTGCCCGGGATCAATCAGGTGGAGGTGAAGCACAGTATCGGCCTGGACTTCGCTCGAATCATCAAGGCGATGCTCCGTCAGGCACCGAACGTGATCCTTGTTGGGGAAATTCGAGATACCGAGACCGGTGAGATGGCAATTCAGGCAAGTTTAACTGGACACTTGGTTTTTAGTACGCTGCATACGAACGACGCGCCCGGAGCTATTACGCGCCTGATTGACATGGGGGTCCAGCCATTTCTGGTCGCATGTTCACTAATGGCGGTTCTGGCTCAGCGTCTGGTGCGGGTGGTTTGTGTGAAATGCAAGGAGCCGTACCAACCAACTCCTGAGGAGGTTGAGAGCTTCAATATCACTCCGGAGGAATTGGAAGAGGGGCAGTGGGTTCGTGGTCGTGGGTGCCCTAACTGCAAGCATACAGGCTACAAGGGTCGCCGAGCGGTGTTCGAATTGATGACGATGAACACAACTTTGCGAGAGATGGCTTTCAATAGCGAGCCGGCCCAGAACATTCGCCGTCAGGCCAGATTGCTGGGCATGAGTACACTTGTTGAGGATGCAAAGGACAAAGCGTACGAAGGCATGACTTCGCTGTCAGAGGTGCTGAAACTTTCGAAGGGTGGCCATTGATTTTGTCCGGAAATTTGATGAGGAGCACCAATCCGGCAAAGATGTCAGTGCGGACGGGACGCGGATCTGATTTTTTCGCCGCGTGCTGTTCCTCTCTTCGACGCCTATCGGTCTTACATCACAACCCGCAGTTCTTTTGGGTTTTATTCCTTTCGTGTTCACCCTCGGGCGTCGCATCGATCCACTCTGCTTTCGGCAGTTTTTATAGTTCACTGTTTCTGTTCTTACATCGTTGTTTCTCAGGGAGTCTGAGGCTCACTACGGCTTCAGTTGGGAAGTCGGTGCGCCGTTTTTGACGGGCTGACGACGGCACGATGTTGGAATTTCTGGTGAGCGGGGTGGGGTTGTTGCGAATACGGAGAGATTTATGCGTTCATTTCAGATCGACAAATTGCTTGAGACGGTTGTCAAAGAGCGAGTCAGCGATCTTCATATTACTGTCGGCCAGCCTCCCGTCGTACGCATGGGCGGGCACATGGTGCGTCTGGAAACGCGGACGCTGGATGCCGAAGACACGTCCAACCTGATGAAGAGCATCACTCCGGAACGCAACCAGCAGGAGCTTCAGGAGCGGGGCGGGACGGACTTTGGTTTCGCCTTCGGGGATAAAGCCCGGTTTCGTGTGGCTGTCTTCAAACAGCGCGGCATGATCGGGATGGTGTTGCGGCGAATTCCCAATGAATTTTTGACGTTCGAGCAGCTGGGGCTGCCGCCTGTCATTCGGGATTTGATTCAGCGTCCTCGCGGATTGTTTCTGGTCACGGGGCCGACGGGGTCAGGAAAGACCACCAGTCTGGCGAGCATGATCAACTGGATGAACCATAACATGGATCATCACATCATCACGCTGGAAGACCCGATCGAGTACTACCACGACCATCATAAATCCACGATCAACCAGCGTGAAATTGGAGTGGACGTTCCGAGTTTCCCGGAAGCCCTCCGGCGGGCGTTGCGTATGGACCCCGACGTGATTCTGGTGGGGGAAATGCGTGACCTGGAAACCATTTCTGCGGCCATTACGGCTGCTGAGACCGGGCACGTTGTCTTCGGTACTCTGCATACAACGGGTGCACAGGGGACGGTTGACCGTATCATCGACGTGTTTCCAACGAATCAGCAGGAACAGATTCGTACTCAGCTCGCGAATGCGATCATCGGGATTCTGAGCCAGGCGCTCCTGCCTCGTAAACCCAAGGGTCTTGTGGCGGCTTATGAAATGCTTGTGGTGACCCCCGCGATTTCCAACCTGATTCGTGAGGGCAAGACATTCCGAATCAATTCGTCCATTCAGACCGGGCGTAAATTCGGGATGATTCTGCTGGATGATTCCTTATTCAACCTGTGGAAGAACGGGCTCTGTGAAGAACGTGATGTGATCGCGAAATCAAACAACCCTGGTGAATTGCGAGCTCGTATTGAGCGTGCGAAACGCGGCGTGTTTGATGATGACGAAGATGATGATGACGATGACGAGTGAGATTCTGTCGTTCGCAGGGGAACCGAACGGTCGGGCTGCTGCCTGATCGCGGCAGGAAATTTCTACGACGCAAGACAAATGGTTGCTACCTATGGCACAGCGTAAGCTTGGACAAATTCTGATTGACCTCGGCTACATCGATGATGATCAGCTGTGGGATATTCTTGAAGAGCAGAAGGCAAGCCCTGGTCAGGTCATTGGTCAGGTGGCTGTCCGGATGGGACTGGTCACTCAGGCTCAGGTTACAGAGGCGCTTGCGCAGCAATGGGGAATGCCTGTTGTCAATCTGGAGGAGACGAATGTCGCCTCCAATGTTCTGGAGCTGGTTCCGCAGGCGATGGCAGAGATCTACAAGATTATGCCTGTTTCGCTGAAGAACAACGTGCTGACGGTCGCCATGGCTGACCCGCAGAACGTGGCCACGCTGGACGACCTTCGCAACTTGTTGAATCTGGAAATTCGCGGAGCTGTTTCGTCGCAGTCGGATGTCGATGCCGCCATCACCCGGTATTACGCCGAACGTGAAGAATCCATCGAAGATGTCATCGGCGAACTGAAGAGTGAGGAAGATGACGACAAACGCGTCAGGGGATACGACCTGGCGTCGGCCGAGGAGATGTCGGATTCGGCTCCGATCAAGAAGCTGTTGAATATGGTGATGTTGCTGGCCATTCGTGATCAGGCGAGCGATATCCATTTCGAACCGTTCGAAGATGAATTCAAGATCCGTGTCAAAGCAGACGGAGTGCTTTATGAAATGGTGCCTCCGCCTCGCCATCTTGCCAATGCGATCGTGTCGCGCATCAAGGTCATGTCCAATCTGGACATCGCCGAACGCCGAGTTCCTCAGGACGGGCGAATTGAGCTGAATGTGGGCGGGAACGCTGTCGACCTTCGCGTTTCCGTTCTGCCGACATTGTTCGGTGAATCTGTGGTGATGCGAGTTCTGGACCGGACTGTTGTTGCGCTGGACCTGAACAAGATCGGGATGGATGCATTAACGCTGAGCCGTTTCCGAAAGATCATTACCCGACCAAACGGCATCATGCTGGTGACTGGTCCAACGGGTAGTGGAAAGACGACAACGCTTTATTCTGCGTTAAACGAATTGAACGATATTGGCACGAAGATCATTACCAGCGAAGACCCGATCGAGTACGACATCGATGGCATTGTTCAGGTCCCGGTGAATCCGGATTTGGGCGTGACATTCGCGAGTATTCTGCGTGCCATCCTGCGTCACGACCCGGACAAGATTCTGGTGGGAGAAATTCGAGACTATGAAACAGCAGAAATTGCTGTGCAGAGTTCACTGACGGGGCACCTGGTATTCAGCACATTGCACACGAACGATGCCCCGAGTGCGATCACGCGACTGCGGGACATGGGAGTTCCGGCGTTT
Source organism: Planctomycetaceae bacterium (assembly GCA_041398825.1). Classification (NCBI taxonomy): domain Bacteria; kingdom Pseudomonadati; phylum Planctomycetota; class Planctomycetia; order Planctomycetales; family Planctomycetaceae; species Planctomycetaceae bacterium. The sequence continues at coordinate 871,393 of JAWKTX010000001.1, forward strand.
CTGATCACCGCGACCGTGGAGGCCATCCTGGCACAACGGCTGGTGCGTCGAATCTGTTCGGAATGTCGAACTCAGTTTGAGCCTTCGGATGAACTCCTGATGGAACTTCAGCTGCCCTTGAAGACGGCACGCAAGTACAAGTTCTATTACGGCAAAGGTTGTGCAAGATGCAACAATGCCGGCTACAAGGGGCGAATCGGAATTTACGAATTGCTTGAGGTCACCGACGAGATTCGTGACATGGTCGGTTCAGAAGCTTCGGCAGATGATATTCGGGATATGGCTCGTTCGCAGGGGATGACGACGCTGCGTGAAGCGGGTTTGAAACTGATCTTCGACGGACTCACAACGATCGATGAGATCGTTCGCGAAACCATTATGGAAGACGTGGAATAGCTGTGTGTGTTGTTTTGCTGCAGCAGAAACATACACGCTGCAGCAGACGCTATAGATGAGACACACTTATTGTGTCTAACTGGCAGTATGTAAACACTTTAGGGATTATTTGAAATTCCGGCGCGTCCTTTGCTTCTCTGTTCTGGTTGCAATACATCCTGTTGATGAATTGCTGAGTTTCGGAGTTGCTGGGTGTTGTCGGGGCGAGTGCCTCGACAGTTGCCGAAACTTTCGGGAGAGAACGGTATGCCAACCTTCACTTATGAAGCAATGGACAGTTCGGGTCTTGAAGTGAAAGACTCGATCGAGGCGCCGTCGGAGGCCGAAGCCCAGACGATGATTCGCGAAAAGGGCTTCTATGTTACGAAGATTCGCGAAAAAGAAAGAAAGAAGAAGTCGACTCCCGCCAAGAAGGGCAAGTCGACTCAGAAGCAGGGCAAGACATTCACGCTTGGCGGTGTGAAGCCCAAACTGCTTTGTACATTCACGCGTCAGTTGTCGACGCTGCAGGATGCGGGGTTGCCAATCCTTCGAAGTCTGCGCATTCTCGAAGGCCAGTGTAAGCCTGGTGCGCTAAGGAATGCATTGATCGATGTTGTGGAAGACATCGAGGGCGGCAATACGTTGTCAGAGGCGATGGCAAAGCAGCCGAAGGCCTTTGATAATCTTTACGTCAACATGGTGCGGGCTGGTGAGGCCGGCGGTGCGCTGGAAGTGATTCTTCAGCGTCTGGCTGAATTCAAAGAGAAGGCTCAGTCCCTGAAGCGAAAGATCGTTGGTGCCATGATCTATCCCGCGGCGGTGATCACCGTCGCTGTGGGGATTGTGTCGTTCATCATGATGTTCATTATTCCGAAGTTCAAAAAGATCTTCGAAGACTTCGACACAGATCTGCCAGCCATGACGGTGATGCTGATCGATATGTCTGACTGGATGATGGACTACTGGTACTTTCTGATCGTGGGGCCTTTGAGTTTCTTCATCTTCATCAAGATTGTGAAGAAGAACAAGACGGGAGCGTACGTGGTCGACTGGTGTTCGTTACGGATACCGCTTGTCGGGAAGATCCTGCATATCGGCACGATCGCCCGAGTGACCCGAACTCTGGGAACGTTGATCGCTTCTGGTGTTCCCATTCTTGAAGGGCTCATCATCTCCAGAGATACCGCTGGCAATGCGGTGTTTGTGAGAGCATTTGACAATATCTATGCGGCGATTCGCGAAGGGGAAACCATTGCTGTTCCGCTGAAGGAATCGAAGATCGTTGATGACCTTGTGGTCAACATGGTGGACGTTGGTGAAGAGACTGGTGCTCTGGACGACATGCTCTACAAGGTTGCGGACGTCTACGACGAAGAAGTGGAAGTCAGGGTTGAAAGTCTTGTGAGCCTGCTGGAACCGATCATGGTTGTTGTGTTGGGCTTGATCGTCGGCTTTATCGTAATCGCCCTGTTCCTTCCGCTGATCAAGCTGTTGAACGACCTGGCATAGAGAGTGTGTTCAGATGGGGCCGCGTGGGTTTTGGCTTTCGTCATTCCCGGATGGTGCAGATCTGAAAACTGGTACTAACCTTTGTCCTGGATGCAGAACAATGAGACGCCTGACAAAAAAAACAAACCGGCCAGAACGCCGATCCGGCTTTTCGCTGATTGAGCTGATGGTTGTTATCGTGATCCTTGGCATTCTCATTGCCTTGCTGGTTCCGGCAATCAGTGGTGCGAGGCGAGCGGCTCGTGTTGCTGAAGTCGTTGCGGATATCACCAGACTTGAAACGGCCATCTCGAAGTTCAAGTCTGATTTTGGGGGACTTGAACCGTGGGACTTCATCCTGTTCGATGAATCGGGTGGTTGGGCAAGCGCGTCACCAGCGATCGATAAGCAGCTGAAGGATTCGCGGAGTCGCCTGCGTCGACTTTGGTCGCAATTCCCATTCGGAGCTGCGGACCTGAACAACGATGGGGATACGACTGACCTGATTGAACTCAGTGGTTCTGAGTGTCTCGTGTTTTTCCTGGGTGGCGTTCCTTCAGGTGGGGATGTTGTGGGTTTTTCGGCAAATCCCCTCGCCCCGTTTTCAACGACCAGCACCTCGCGAACACCACGCTACATGGATTTTAGTGTTGGTCGACTGGTCGATCAGGATGCGGATGGCATGTTCGAGTACCTGGATCCTATCGCTGACCAGAAGCAACCCTATCACTACGCTTCCAGTAATAACGGTCAGGGTTATTCGCCACTGATCGGGCATTATCTGGACGGTAACCTGAAACCGTGGAATCGCGATTCGCACCAGATTATTTCACCAGGTTTTGATGGTGATTTTGGTCCTGCGACACCGATCACACCGACCTATGCCCCGGGCGATGAGCTGAGCGGAAATCGAGTCACAGAAGCCGACAACATCGCCAATTTCAGCAATGGTACGCTGAACTAGTTGGCCACGGTTCTTCACTGAGTCTTTGTGTAAAAACTGAGGGTTCCGGCAATGACAATTCAAAAACAACATCATCATCGGCGAGGTGCCTACACGCTGATCGAACTGTTGATGGTTGTTGCCGTCGTTTCGATCCTGATTGCTTTGTCTGTAATGGCCATGCAGGGGGTGACAACGCAGGCTCAGGTCGAAGCGACCAAGGTGACTGTCGCAAAGATTAATCGATTGATGGAGCAACGAATGCTTGCCTTTGATCGGGCCTTTAAAGGCTCCCGAAGGCAGGGCTACATCCTGGGAACGCTTGGCCTTCTGAAAACGAATGCGAGTGCCAAATTCGACTATTTTGTTTCGCATCCGGATGAGGTGCCTCCGGAAATTGTTGCACTGGCCCGGAAGGCTGCCTTCCGTTTCGAGTTTCCACAGCGAATGGTGGAACTGACCGTGGGTGGAGGTGATGCTGATTCGGACGGAATTCCGGACGTCATTTTCAATCTGCTTCAGAATGCCGCCAGGAAGAACCTGAATGACGGCGATCCAGCACGCGGGTTGACTCCCAATCCATCGCCAACCGCTTTGCAGATCGCGGACGAAGTGCGCATGTATCTCTGGCCAAAGCACCTGCAGCATGAAGTCGCTGTGAACACCGTGACCGGGGGCGTGACGGCAGGGGCATCTGTGGATGGATTGCATTCCACGGAAAGTGCTGAGCTGCTGTACTTCTTTCTGATCGAATCGGGAACGTTCGGAGCGTCTCCCGTTGATGCTGATTCCTTTAAGTCTTCAGAGATTGCAGACACCGATGGTGATGGGCTGATGGAGTTTGTTGATGGCTGGGGACAACCACTGCGATACTATCGCTGGCCGACTCGGCTTGTTGACCCGGATGCTCCCAACCCGTTTGTTCCAAATTTTGCGACAGTGAACGATCCGACCGAGGTCGACCTGACGCCCAATGATATCAGTGATGCAGGTGGGGCCGGTTTGCGTCGCGTGACGGGCTATGAACGCGAACTTGCTGAAGTCATTCTGAAGGGCTTGCCGCCCACTCCGAGTGCAATTGGCACGTCAACTCCCCGTGATGTCCTGTTGATTGATCCCGACGATCCCGTGGGACTGTTGTATACATTTCTTGAAAACCCCAAATACATCGCTCTGGGGGTGAATGTGGCCGGCGAATTCAACGAAGTGAATTATCACACGCCTGATACATACCATGCACCACTGATTGTATCCGCCGGGCCAGATGGGTTACTTGGCTTGCGGGAGCCCAATGATGTGGATGGTCCCAATGGCGTGTTTGGAAATCTGGCCCAATACGCCGGAACAAATTGTATGGTAGGTCCGATTGATCCCAACCTTGTGGCAGGCTGTGTCGATCAGCTGTTCGATAATATCTCGAGCCGTAACCGACGAGCGGGAGGTCGCCGATGAGACACTTACCCGCACACATAATTCCTGCCAGAAGGATGCTCGCCGGCAGGCCGCATCGTGCAGGTTTCACGCTGGTTGAGTTGCTGGTTGTGATTACCATCATGCTCATTCTGCTGGGGATCACCGTTGCCGGCATCAACTACTCTCGAACCGGTGATAAGGTGAGTTCCGCTGCCCGTCAGGTTCAGTCGTTTCTGGCGGGAGCCCGCGATCGAGCCATTCATGCTGATGAAGCCCGCGGTGTTCGCTTATTTATCGAACAGAGTCTGGGAGGATCCCCTGCAGCGTTGAGGACCGTGACGACAATGGCGTACATAGCGCCAGGCGGAACGTGGGAAGCTCCTCGCGATAGCGCGAAGATTCAACTGGAACGAGTCGATGGCAACAGCGACGGAGACTATGAAGACGCTGTCGATCTGGTCACGATCGTTCGCGGATTTAACAATCCGGGCTGGTGGAATCTGAAACGGCGTGGACTGCTTGTCGACGGGATGAGGATTCGAATTCCTGCGGGACCCTCAGGCAACTGGTATCCGCTGACGACGGGCAATGCGACGACCAATCCAACGCTGGATGTGACGCAGCCCCCACCTGACCAGCAGCTGCTGTTGCTGCAGATTCCGTATGCAGATGCCGGTGACGCTGGCCAGCTGGTGGCCCATCGCGATCTTACCTACGAAATTGAACTGCCCACCAGAATGCTTCCGCAGGATCCTTCTATCCTGCCCGACGGAGTCGTGATCGACCTTGACGGGTCCAAGGTGCCCAGCGTGTGGAGACCCACCGCAGCCACGGGTAGCGTGTATTCCGGCTACATGGACGTAATGTTTTCTCCTCGAGGTTCAGTGATCGGAGATGCAGCCGGCGTCGGAGTTCTGCACTTCGCATCATGACGCAGAAGACGCGTTGTTCATCAAAGAACAATGGGTCAGCGCCGAGCAACCTGAGTGCGTTTGATGCGGCGGTGGCAGCGGGTACGCCGTTCATTCCAATGGATGAAATCAATCCGACATTGACTGACCAGACCTGGATCGCTTCGACGGATATTTACAAAGTGAAGGAGCGGCGACTGGTGAGTGTCTTCAGTCAGACGGGGAATATCTCAGTGCACAAGGTAAACGCCTACATCGGAGCGGATGGAGCGTCGCCGGATAACAACGGAGGTATTGCCGACGGCATTGCTGATGATCCGTACTACTTTGCAGAGACGGGTGAGGTGGCGAAATGAAGAAGATCCATTCATCGCACCGCATGTCTGTCGTCGACGGTCGCAAAGGCGTGACCCTGGTGGAAGTTCTGATGTCGCTGATGATCATGAGCATCGGCGTCAGTGCCGTGGCCGTGCTCTTTCCGATATCGATGCTGCGAAGCCTTCGCGCGACTCAGATGACGAACGGTGCGATCCTCACGCACAGCGTGAACGCACTGCTGGATTTCCAGCCCCATCTGATTTTCGACCCTGATCACGACACTGACTTCGCAGAACATTTTCAGAACCGAGCCACGCGAAACTACATCGTGGATCCCGGTACGTTTTATACCCTGGCCGCTGACGGAAATGCACTAGCGACGGTGTTTGGGAACGATCCTACGGGCACGTTAACTCAGGGTTTTGTCCCTCGGTTCGGGGGCGGCCTTCAAACGCTGACAGGTCGAACGGCTGAAGGCCCAGCGCCAACGGCTACTACAGCAGACCTGCAGGCATTGAAGCTTGCGGCACAGGCTTTGTCTGGCCAGGGCGATGGATGGACGGAAATTCTTCAGGGGGTTCCTGATGCGGTGACAGCGACCGCTTTGACGATGCCTGCAGGCACCGACTTGTCAGCTGTGCCAACATCGCAGTTACTGATGCCGTTTTCCGGGACGGTTCCGCTGGTCCGGGACCCCGAGAACTTTCGCGTGCTGTTGTACGATGATACGGGCAAGTTCAGTCAGGCATTCCCTTTGACGGGCGTTTCGGGACTGATCGTGACTGGTCCGAAGATCTGAATGGCAGTAATGGTCTGGATGCCGGGGAAGATTTTAATGGCAACGGCGTTCTTGATCTCGTGCTTTGCCCGTTGAGTTTTATACGAACAGGATCACTAATCCGCCCGTCGTTTCCCGGGTGGTGATTCAGGCTCGCAGAGTCTCTGATTTCAGCTGGATGTTAACGGTTCGCCGACGTGGTGACGGCGGCTTTCTTCGAGAAAGTGCTGATATCGTCGTTCGGTTCGAGTGATGGTGCGGACACCAATAATGAACGAATCTTCCCCGCAACCTTCATCCGCGGAAGTCAATTCGTGGGAGTGAAGGTTGGAGCTGATGGTGTGGAACCAAAAATTCGCAAAGGGAGATTCATTTTCGATGGCGTCAACGCGCAGTGGTATCGGGTGCGCATGCAATGTGCAGGAGAAAAGTCTGCTGAGCCCATCGACTTCTTTCTGGGCCAGCTATGACTATCCTGGAGCTGGAGTCAGATGCTGTTGCCAGCGGCACGGCAGCGATGCGATGGATGCACCGGTGACCCCAGGCGACGCCGTTGGATGGCAGCGATATGTCGTCTATGGCAGGTGCGATGTTTCCACCCGGAATCGTGGATGTTTACCCAGCTGGTTACCGTTCGTTTCCGAGACTGCTGATTAGTTTGTCGGCCTTGTGTAGGACTGTCTTCATGCACTCTTCAATGTGCCAGCAATCGGCTTATCGCCAGCCTGCATCCGTCGAGTAGACTCTGGTCGACAGGGTTTTACTCTGGTTGAAATGCTGGTCTCAGTTACGCTCGTCCTTTTGATGATGACGATGTTTGCCAGCATCTTTTCCATGGCAACAGACAGCGTCAGCAAGCAAGGATCGCTGAAAACGACCAGCGTGCCCGCACCGTTGTCAACATGCTGAAGTCGGACGTCGAAAACGCCGCTTCCGCAGAAGTTGTTCCGTACTACCCAGGTGAAGACTCCAACACATCAATCCCTGTGGGATCTTTTGGCAAACGCGGGGTTATCTGTATATCGAAAGTGCAACAATCCATCCTCAAGGTATCGTGACATCCCACCAGTTCGTGGTCAGTGCTGATCAACTTCAGCAGAACTCCGATCAGACGCCCTACTTTGGCGAGCCAAAATGTTGTACGATCAGTTGGCCGGGTGAATTCAATCGCTCGCTCCAGCATCGCTGCTTTATAACCCCAATCAACCGGATGCCGACGATGGAAGTATGTCGGTCAATCGGGATTGCTGCGTCAACCAGTGCCGAAGTTTCTTACTTCATGCGTGGGGGGGCTTTGTATCGTCGAGTGATGTTGCTGCGAGATCCGCTGAATGTTTCCGGGTGACGAGCTTGCCGTTAATCCAACAAGCAATGTTGCGAATAATCCGTTCCTGCTGAACGAGGAGATCTGGATCCGCGGACGCTGGCAGACGGTCTGGTTTGTTGGCAGTCGGGAGCCATCACGCTGGCGAATTTTCAGTTGAGCGGTGGCACCAGAAGCCCCAGCCGCCTGGAATGTCACACAATCCAGCGACTTCTGGGCTCACTTTGATCTTTCTGCGGTCCCGCTTGGTGCTGAGTGGTGGAACAAGCCCTTCCACCGGTTGCACGCTGGTCAGGGGAGATCGATGCGATTCCAACGACATCGGGCTCACTTCGCTTGGAAACCCGGTGATACTTGTTGGGGATTCAATTTCTATACCGGGCAATCCCGCGAACACATCAACGGCTGCTGGCGGTTTATTTATTGGTCGATTCCTGCGAAGCCGAAACATCCGACTGGCGATTTAACTGGCCCATGTCGGGTTCCCGAAGGAGCCGAATGCTTCGACCTTCACCGGAACATATCTGGTACAGGGAATCCCATGGATGTTGTGGGGACCCCGCTTCTGCACGAAGCCGAATGGAGTGTCCTCACAGTTTGATGGACTGGGGAACGCAGACATTGGTGGTTTGGGCCGAGGAGCGGTAATCGCTCTGTGGAAGACTTATTGCTGCCCAACGTTCACGAATTTCGAGTCGAGATCTGGGACGCACGTCTTAGGCGTACGTCGTCGCCGGTTGCAGCACAGTCAGTGGTACCAGGCCCGGAATCCGTTGGTGACTATCATATTCGTCGAAATCTGCAGGCCAACATTGGGGCAGAAATCGATTCGAATACGGTCCCCTGGCTCCGTATACACCGACAATACAAATCCGACCCAGCAACCTCACATTTTTGATACCTGGCACGGGATTTCGCGGCCGATTCCACGTTTGACAGGAATGGCGATACAGTCGCGCAGTTGCATGAGATTTCGCCACCGTACATCGCCTATCGATTTACTCCACCACTCCGCACCAAACGGTCCGACGCCTCCGCTGATTCCAAATCCTGCAGGATCGGAAATCAGCCGGGTTCAGATTTTCAATTCCAATCTGCCGCGTGACGAGAGACTGCAAAACCGCGGATATTGGACCGCCAACCAGTCTTACTCAGCTGCTAAGCGCGATTCGTCGGGCAATCAAACGTCTCCTGGCGACCTGGTATTTCCACAATGGAATGACTTGGGCTCGCCCGGCGATGAGATGTTTCAATACAACGAGATACCGGAACCAAGTTTAATCTTGCGTATCGCTGTGTTACTTCTGGGACAACAGCTGGCGGCTCAACCGACTCGCTGGCCAACGACTCCGGGGCAACGTATCACCGATGGAACCGTCCAATGGGAAGCCGGTGGATAATCGTCGGCCGTTGAGCTCTATTCGGGTCACAATTCGGTTTTCAGAGACAGCAGCGAACAGATGCGACAGGTCACACAATTCTGTCGCTCACTGATGACGAATAGCCGTCGATCGGCACTACTTCCTATCCGCAAACTCGTTCACGAGTTCCTCTCTGTTCTTACAGGGGCTGTGAAAATGAAAACGCATTACAACAACGAATCGGCGGAGTCCGGACGAACGGCAGGGAGTCTACACTGATCATCGTGCTGGCATTGCTGAGCATACTGGCGTTTCTGGGTATGGTGTTTTACACCATCCTCATCTGAACTGATTTCGTCGGAGTATTTCAACGAGTCGGCGAAGGATGTTGTCAGCAATCCCGGATGACCCGCTTCCGTTTGCGATGAAGCAACTGATTACGGGCCCTGAGGCTCGTGACAAGACCAGCATTTTGTACAGCCCGGTCACTCAGGAGCATCCGACAGCGCGTCATTCGCTGGTGACGAACATGGCTGGCAGCGATCTGGCTCCGTTTACCGGAAGTGGCGTCAGTCTGACTTATGTTGGTGGACTGCCGGTGGTTGACCAGAACTACGATGGAACAGCCGACACCTTTTCCCATCCGGCGCTTGTCCGCTGAACGTGGTCGACTCGCTGGCTGCACGGGGAAATGTGTCCAGTTGGACGACGCCAGTCAACGAGAACGCTTTCAGGCGGCTCGCAATTCTCTGCCGGAACCGGATGTGCCGTCGCCATATCCGGACCACAACAATTTGTTTCTGGCCTACGTGGCACAGGCGATACGTGACAATGGACCAGGTGCGGCCAGTAACATTCTGCGGTATGAACGCGTTCCCGTCGCTATCCCAAGCTTCGTACGCCCTGCTCTGTTGAAATCAAGCACCTCAAACGGCACTGGTGGTAATAACGCGATCACGGACTTCGACTGGTACAGCAGTACTGCATCCGGAATACAGGACGCGTTTGATGCGTCCTCATGCAACACACATTGCCGGCTTCAATGCAGCAGGGACACCCGTTCGACGTTACCTGGATGCAAACAACACGGCAGATGTTCCTGTGATTGCGTCCTTGCCCGGGGCAAGCGGGCCATTTCCTCTGCGGCCGGGACAAGGCGGAAACTCTGTCAATTTTGTAGCTTGGCTTGTGGACAGACGCACCGATCGATACGGCCAACCCGCCGAACGTTTCCGATGGCATCCCGGGGCAGTTCTCCGGCACATTTGAACTTGACGTTGACAACGATGGAGACGGTGTGAAGGAAGGGATCTGGATGGACCTGAATTACCCGTGGAGATTCGGTCAGACAACGTCCCATATATCACTCTGTTCTCATTCACCATTTACGATCTGGATTCTTTGATTGATTTGAATGTCCGCCTTAACATGTGCGATCCTCGCAATTCCGTTCTTTCGGCAAGCGTGGGATCGGGTAACCCTGATGGACACGCTGTCTGTCGTCGTCGAATCAGGGATTAGAGTCAACAGAGATCAATCCGACGTATGCTCTGATACCCGTCCAGAACCCTGATTCGGGTGTCGAATATACTGATTGGTACGGGCCAATCCTGCTTCTCGGCTGGAGCAGGCGAATATGCAACTGATGTGGCTTCTGGCGGGCCGTGTTGATGACCCTAACTGATCTGCGGACGTTCTCGCCGGGAAATGGGGCGACGAGAATGCACTGCCGTACTTCTTTCAAAATAAGCGAATCGCAAGTTTGCCCCGCCTGGTTAGCGGCAATCTGTCGGCCTCGTCCTCCAACCCCATCAACTTCGGGGGTTACGAAGGTTTCGACGACAATCAGGACGTTTTCGAGGGATTGGCCAATTCCCAACGACCGGGGTTCGTCGAGGATTCGTTCATCCGGCTGGATATCGGTGGCGTTGGGTTGAGCTATGAGCTATTCGGGACTGCGGAACGCCGGTTCCTGATCCACGCTTCCCGATTACAGTTCGTGACATCGTGACATCGCCGGAACAATGGCTGGGTTACAACTTACCTGGCCACCGGCGGTGGCTATTTCAGTACAAAGTATCTGGCGGGCCGAGATGGTGTCTTCGGCAACGCGGACGACCTGATTACGAATGCAAGACTGGAATATGGCCCTGGATGATCCAGCGGAAGTGATCTTTGATATCGATTTTGCCCTGCGTCCCGATGATACGATTTACGGTCCGGGAGACATGGTTGAAGCTCATCTGACATCGACGGACATCGGTGCTGCTCAGACGCCGCCCGGTAACCGACTCTCAACGCTTGTACCGCACGCACTGGGGACAGGTTCGTCGATTAAGGATCGGTTTACGACTGTCACCAATCAGTTGCGTTACACGCCGTTTCCGCATCAGCTGGGTCCGAATCTGATCAGCGATGGTGGGACCGGCGATGGATGGTCCACGCTATTGGGAATGGTCGGCCGGACTCCGACGGTGATGGACTTCTGGAATTTCCACCACGGTTCGGTGCAGTCGCACCCTGCTCTGCCGAAGATCCGTATCGACCGGTCGTGCGCCTATTCCTGACAACAGAAGTCGGAGACCGCCGAGCACTGCTGGGAAAACTTCTGCCGCTGAGCTTGAATCATCTTCTGGATCTGGACATGACCCCAAAATCAACACTGTGCCCCGGTTTCGTTCGTTGACCGAGCACCGCTGGGCAAATAGACAGCGATTCCACCAGCACGTTTTCCACTCACAACCATTCCTGTGACGGGGAACTGCTGCTGGCGATGCGGCTCGGGCGAACTATCCTCCGAAAACTCTCGCAGATCGTGAATTCTGGCACGGCGTGATCGCCAACAGATGGCTCGCGATATTTACGTGCTGCTGTATACGCTTGGGAAGCCGCAGCTGACTGGAAGTAACGTTTTCAACTACACCGGTGACAAGCAACTCCGTACGAGCTCTTTACACAGACGATCAACTTCGCAGAATGGCCCAGTTTGCTGTGAGCATGGTGGATGCCATGGATCCGGATGAGGTGATTACGTTTGAACACGACAAGAACCTTTGGAGACGGATGGCAGCTTGATGACGATCCGTATACCGAGTTGGCCGGCGAAACGATGGGTGCATCCGGAATTTCGTCAAACGGTATGTACAACGAAGATTCACCAAACCGGGGTGTTGTTTACGGAGTGGAAGCTCGCAAGCAGCTCGCCTTTCAGAGCCGCTTGCCCTGTACAGTGAGCAGGTGGATCCGGGGGATGACCTGGTTGAAACCGTCTACAACGACGAGACCGCGACTCGATTGATGCTTCAGCTTGAACTGAAGAACATGCTTCCATCCACGGTGCCACTCGCGCTGCCGGAAGTCGGGACCACCAACAAAGAATATGCGATCTGGCGATTCCTTCGAGTGGATAGAGAAGGATCCAGCGGATCCGCAGGATGATACGCCAAACTACGAACTGAGCATCATGACGGGCAACGCAGACATCCCGGGAGGGGGAATGTTCACGATTGCAGTTGAGGAAAGGGGTTCGCCCAATGACACGAATCCGCTTGGGTTCGGGACAGCAGATCTGTACGTCGACCACGACAACGATAACGCGTTCAGTTTGATTGCTCCGGACATCGGGGCTCAGACAGCGACCATTATTCCGGGAGATACCCCGACTCCGCAATGCAACCTGGATACGGTTCACACAACGCATCAGAACCGATTCCTGGCGAACGGGACGGCCAGCGGCGGACAGTTCCTTCAGGGAGTGGTGGGATTCTTTTCCGCTGTTCCTCCGGTACCGAAGGACTGGCGATGGTAACGATGACTATGGATTCACTGGGATTGGCCCATCCGGAGGTTTCGAAATCGTCCTGCAAAGGCGACTGAATCCGAACCTGCCGAACGTCCCTCTCTGGAGAATCCGTTTGTCGAAGTGGACAGAATTAAAGTTCCATTGCAGACTTCGTTGATGTCTCCGAATGACACCCACGACCGACCTGGACGCGATCGCGAGCATTGAACGTATTGAGCCCCTGGATTCCACACGGGCAACAACAAAATGACCATGCCGGCGTTACGGCGACGGACCGTCGACGAAAAACACAATTGGTGTACACCAATGATGCCACGGCATCACAGAGCCGCAAGCGTATTCAATTTGTGGCAGCCTCATTTCGATCGGGATTTTGCTTCTCCGGCTGAGTTGCTTCAGGTGCCTGTCATCCCACCTCGCTTGCTGACAGCTCGACTGGAACGCATGCGTTATCCCGGTACCAGCAGGTCTTCCCCCAGTTTCTCACCAGCACCTGTCAGCGGTACTCCCGATCCTAAATGGATTAGTTCGGCTGAATCGATGTTTATGGTTCCGGACTTTCCGGTGACCACGGGAACCGTCAACGACAATCGGTGTATCTGCCTGCTTCAGTTCAGAAGTACCAAGCCGACTCAATCGTATGCTTGGCAGTTATGTGAATTTGAAACGGACGCCGGGCAAGATGAATCTGAACGGCATTCGGCATCCTGAAGTGTACGCCGGACTGCTGGATACTGTCCTGGCAGAATTGCCGCCGGAACGAAATCCGAATCTGCCGCTCAGCGGGACAAATCCATTTGATAACGACAATCGCTATCTGCCGTACATGAACGACAATACGCCGGCATCCGCAACCATGACCATCAACGGTCCTGGTGGTCCCAACACCGTCGGTTTCAGAGACCGGTGGTTTGAACTGAGCGATGCAAAAGTGACGGCGTCGTTTCGTCTTATGATCCCTTGCAGGGCAGGCCAGACGGCGTTTTGGGTACCGGGCACTCCTGCTGCGTCACTGTTCCAGCCGTTTGATACACACGCATGCAGTCTGTGGGAGCAGGGAATGGGGATAATGCCGTGGATCGCACCATCTTCAGAACCTCTGTTGAGGATGTATCTGATGGCAATAAACAACACCAATCGAAACTGGCTGGAAACAGGGACAGCGAACTATCATCAGGATCCGGATTCGGTCTCTGCAACAGCGAACGGAATGCAGCGTCACCATTTGCTTTCCAAGATCCTGAATAACACCACGACGACCAGTAATTGTTTTATCGTTTATGCGACGGTCGGTTACTGAAGCCTATGAAGACCCGAGCGGCCTATTCGAATTGGTGGTCGGCTTGACCTGGATGGCGACACCGTGACCAACGGCGTTTCGGACGACACGACCACGGGCTGGGAACGACGGTCGATCTTCATTATCGATCGTACCGAGGCGTATACTGTTTGATCCGGCAAGTGGTAGCTCTGACCGCGCGCCGCCTGATCAATACCGGGGGTTGACTCCGCATCCGGCGAAGGCCAAGTCATCGCGCCCGTCAGGTGGCAGGAATCGAAACCCTTCATTTCTTCGCGGAATGAAGGGTTTTTAATGGGATGTCTGCATCCGGAATTAACGCGTGGGGGCTTGACGTTTGCAATGCTGATTGTCTGTTTCGCCCTGGAATTGGCAATTCTGCATTTGTCTGCTTGCCTGGAAACTGCGATTGTCGATGAGACAAAGCATCGGGTAACAATCGCGCTGATCTGATGCTAAGGCACGGCACCGTTGAGCTGATTGGGTTTCAGCCCGAGTGGTTTGGTTTGTCCCCGAATGCACCGGCCTGAAGATTATGGCGTCATCGCCAACACAACGATTCACAGCCCTCGGCAGGCTGTCCCTTCGACGCAACCTGCGTGCGATGAATGTGGACGGGATTTCGTTCAGCATCATGGTTGGCATGAGCGAAACGTACCTCCCTGCATTTGTTCTGGCTCCGTGGATGGGCGAATTAACTGCTGCAATGATCGCGACGGTTCCCATTTTGCTGGGCAGTGGCCTTCAGCTGGTCAGCGCCATTGTTGCTGCGAGAATAGGATCTTACCGCCTTTGTCGTTGGGATGGCAACTCTGCAGGCCGTCAGCATGATTGCACTGCTGGTCATGGCCCTGGCATGAGAAATGTGGCTGCGTGGGCTGTTTATTCCTACACAATCTATTGGGCATCAGACCGCGACGGGTCCCGCCTGGAATACATGGGTCGAACAGATTGTACCTCATCAGATTCGCCCCGGTTTCTTCGCGATACGCAGTCGAATGTGTCATATTGGTGTTCTGACGGGATTAATCACTGGTGGACTGATTCTGCGGATGTCTGGTGGAAACCGACTACACCATCCGGATCTTTGCAATCCTGTTCGGTATTGGTTCCATTGGGCGATTCATTTCTGCCTTGTCGCTTGGTCGACAGTCCGATGGACATGACACAACGAGGTTGGCGAACAGAATTTCGAACGGCCGCGAGACGGCGTGCGGACAATCGATCGATTGCAACGATGTTTCGGTCGCTTCGATATCCCGGTGACATCGGTCGATTCGTGTTCTTCCTGATGGCAGTTCAGACTGCGGTTCATATTTCCGGCCGTACTTTACCCCCTTCATACGGAAGTCCATGAAGATGGATTGGGTCGAGTACATGCTGCTGTTGTCTCTGGGATTCGTCGGAAAGATGATCTCATTGCCGTGGGCAGCTCGAATTGCCAACCGTTTTGGAGCGGACCGGCTTCTGTGGATCGGTGGGTTCCTGGAATTGTACCAATTAGTGCGTTCTGGATGCTGAATCAGTCGGTTTGGTTTCTTGGGTGCATCCAGACCGAGCGGCATGGTCTGGGGGTGTTACGAACTGGCCATGTTGCTTCAGTTTTTCCGTCAAATCCCCAGTGATCGGCGGGTCGGCATATTAACTCTGTACAATCTGGGTAACTCAGCGGCGATGGTTCTTCTGGGGCAATCTTTGGGGCATTCATCCTGGAAGTGGTTTGGCGGAACACGCGATGCCTACCTTTCCGTTTTTGTCGGTTCATCGCTGCTTCGGCTGGTTGCCATGTTCCCCATGCCGGGACGGCGTGTTGCGGTCCATTCTACTCGACTGGCCCCGAACAGCTGGATCAGTCGAACGGTTGCTGTTCGCCAATGGCTGGAACCATAGAACGCCCCATTTCAGCGATTGATGAGTGTGACGATTCATCGCGCCCTGCAAATTCGCCCGCAGAAATGGACAGTGGCGAAACTTCCGTGCGCGGGCCCACATAATGCTGCTGATGCCGGCATGACGGATGTGCGATTGCGACAGTCTGCTTGCCTTTGACGCAGCCCGGTAACAATACACCAGCATTGGTTCGCACCGTTGCCGATTTGGTTGTGTTCGGGCTTGTATACCTGGGAAGCTCGCTCGGTGCCGTGGGCCAGGCTGAACGTTTTTTCAATTCAGGGGAAGCTCAATGAGGGTGCGACGCGCATTTTGTATGGGGTTGGCATTGACTCTGGCTGGCCTGTTTTCCGGGCGGGGAGCGATGGCTGCAGATTCGGTTCATGAATTTACTGAAATCTATCGACGGCAAGCGGACGTCGATATGTCGCAGTACAAGGGTAAAGTACTGATGATCGTGAACGTCGCCAGCAAGTGCGGTGCGACGCCTCAGTACGAACAACTCAGCGCTGAATGAGAAGTATGGAGAAAAGGGCCTCGTGGTTCTTGGGTTTCCGTGCAATCAGTTTGGTATGCAGGAGCCTGGAACCGCTGAAGAAATTAAATCCTTTTGTTCCAGTACTTACGATGTCACATTTCCCTTGTTCACCAAGATCAACGTCAAAGGTGATGATCAGGCCCCATTTACAAGTACCTGACCGTAAACATGCGGAAGATACGGCTGCTGTGGGCTGGAACTTTGGAGAGTTTATCGTCGGCAAGGATGGCAAGGTCGCTGGTCGATTCAAGACTCGCACATCTCCTGATGCACCTGCCGTTGTGAAATTGCTGAAAGTGAACTGGCGAAATAACGTCTGGAAGCCCGTTGAAATACGGGACTAGGTCCAGCGGGAGACCTTGAGACACGACGGTTGACTGCGGTGCAGCATGTCTGTTCCGATTTTTTAACGGGAGAGCAAACGGGCTGACTCAGAATTGGTACGTTTCTTCGCGAGTGTAATTGACGTGATTCAGTTGATATCATGGTCAGGAGCCCGGCGGCTTCCGTCGGGCTTCACTCTTTTCCGGCAGAGCAGTTTTTCTTTTTGCTTCGATCATCCCTATGTCGCTGCTGGAGCCTGGTCAATTCGACTTTCACGTACGCCTCCCTACCCTGCTTCTTGACAATATCACGCTGCATATTGAACGCGGAGAACGTATTGGCCTGGCGGGTCGAAATGTGGGGCGGGGAAATCAACGCTCATGAAGATCATTGCCGGGCGAATTATTCCGGATGATGGCGTTGTTGATGTGCAGCCGGATGTGGTCATCACGCAATTGAATCAGGAAGTTCCGGACGGGGAAGACAAACAGCCTTCGAAGTTGCGGCCGAAGGTTTCGGCAACATGGCGTTGTTGTTGCAGGGTATCGCTGATTGATGAATGTGATGGCGAATTAGGAAACCTTTCCGCAGATGGATCAGAAAGTCTACGAGGAATTCAGTCATCAGATTGCAGATGCTGAGCTTTGTCCGCCGGCGATGAACTGGAAGGGTTGTTGACGGGAAATGTCGCTCCCCCTTTGACACACCGTTTGCTTCATTGTCGGCCGGGATGAAGCTGCCGCGTTCTGTTGGCACTGCGATGATTCGTAAGCCGGATATCCTGCTCCTGGATGAGCCAACAACAAACCATCTGGACATCGACCGATCCTCTTGGCTTCAGGATTACCTGTCGCGTTTCAGCGGTACGCTGATTTTCGTTACGCACGATCGGGTTTTTCTGCAGGAACTGGCAAATCGAATTATTGAAGTCGATCGCGGGCGGTTGTTCGACTGGACGTGCGACTACCAGACGTTCCTGGTGAGAGAGATCAGTTGCTGGCTGCGAACAGGTCGAACAACGCAGTTCGACAAGAAGCTGGCAGAGGAAGAGCGCTTAGTTCGTCGGGGAATCAAAGCCCGCCGGACTCATGGCGGGCGTACCGGGCTCTGAAAAGAATAGAGCGGCGACGAGCCCGCCGTGAAAAGACAGGTGTGGCCAAAATGCAGATTCAGGAGGCCGAACGATCCGGAGCTGGTGGCGCGTCTGGAAGCGTGTCGCAGGGTTTCGGCGAGCATAAAGTCATTGATGATTTCAGCACAACAGTATTCCGTGGGGACCGTGTGGGTATTATCGGTCCGAATGGTGCCGGCAAGTCGACGCTGCTGCGAGATTCTGCTCGGCCAACTTTTCGCCGACGTCCGGAAAAGTTAAGCTGGGGACCAATCTTTCCGTGGCCTATTTCGATCCGCTGCAGAGATCAGCAATTGACGAAAAGTCTGCAGAAGAACGTTGGCGACGGGACTGACTTTCTGCTGATCAATGGCAACAAGCGGCACGTGGTGGGAGTATCTGCAGGATTTTTCTGTTCTCTCCGGAACGAGCTCAAACACTGGCGGTTCCTGTCGGGGGAACGCAATCGTTTATTGCTTGCGAAAATGATGTCAAAGCCAGCCAACGTTCTGGTGCTGGACGAACCAACGAACGATCTGGATGCAGAGACCACCGGAATTGCTCGAAGAAATGTTGCCTGAGTTCAGCGGTACCATTTTCTCGTCAGCCACGATCGATGCGTTTCTGAATAACATTGTGACCAGCACCATCGTATTTGAAGGGGACTCACAGCTGCGTGAATATGATGGCGGATACGATGACTGGATTCAGCCACAACGAGGCGGTTCGATCTGCCAATCGGTCAGATAACATGAAAGACAAGTCTGCCAAACCGCCCAATGTGACCTCAGTTGCTGCCGTGAGTTCTGAGACGACTGTTGTTGCGAATGCGGACTTCCGGCGGCAACGCCGGTCGCGGCAATGGCTTCTTCAGATACAGTTCGACTGTGAAGAAACTGAGCTACAAAGAACAGCGTGAACTCGACGAATTACCCGATCGGATTTCGGCGGCTTCGAAGCGGAACAAAGCAATTAGCTGAGCAGCTTGCTGACCCTTTAATCTATCGGGGCAACAGTTCAAAGGCGGCTGAGATTGGCACGCGCATGCAGAAAGTGGAAGAAGACCTGCTGCACTGCCTCGAACGCTGGAACTGCTGGAATCCGTGAGTCGGTAAAAAGTAACTGTCTTTGCTGCTGACAACCGAAAACCAGGCCCTGGTACGCGGTGCGGGCGATGAACCTTATGGCTCAGTACACTTAATCCTTCCGCGGGGCAGGATGCTTGGCGCAGCAGAAATTCTGTGTCTTCGACTGTGTCCAACTGCTGGGGGCTGCCATTGAATGGAGCCACGGTGTCTGTACTCTGCAATGGATTGCCGGACGCGTTTCGGAACTCCATCGCTGGCAGAGGACGTTCCCGTCGAACTACCAGCGGTGCGCACCGGAGGCCGTTCTTTGCCGATGCTGCGAATGTGATATTCGAAGAAGCGGCGCAGCTGCCGGTGATGTGACGGGGTTGGTCGCATTTTGCGGTGCCAGTGTTGCGGGAATCCTTCCGGGCCGACAGCCAGGGCTTCCGTCGAGATTCAATGGTGCAGTCCTGAGTTGCTGAACTGCAGGCGGTTCAAACAGAGAACTAAAGGCTCAGCAGTTGCTTCCGATCGTCACGGGATTTCTCTGCTGAAACGGCCCGTGAGTCTGCTGGAACGATTCTTGGCTGCCGTGCAATCGCCATCAGTTCTCCCGCTTCGTTGTGGCAATACACCGTCCATCTGCTGAGCCACCTGAATGATCCGTTCGGTTCATCACGGACAGCACGCGACATCAAGCTTGCGTACAACGAAACTTCAAACAGATTTCGATCCATCAACGAATTAGTCCCTGAGGTCAGTACTTTGGCGAACGTTGATAGGCCAAGTGAAGAAAACGAAACAAGAACGTCTACTTTTTGAGTGACGACCTGGGTTCCGTCGACCGCTGGAGAGAGTAATTTCTGAACCAGATGAGAGCCAGCCTGCAATGGTTTGGGCAGAAGTGGGTTGTGATGGCTTCCATCACAAATGAAGACGCACTGATTATAATCGCGGTAGAGAATATCACGGTCCTTCGGAACCATCCGCCACTTGCGAGCTTCCGTATTCCATATGCCCTGTTTGCCACATTTCAAATCGAGAGATTCCCATGACTCGCCAGGTGCTGACGGCCACGTCGGATGCTGAAGAGAATTACCGATAAATTGGCACATCCACGGAATACTGAGTCGAGGCTTTCGAACTGATTGCACTTCTCGATGACCTGTTCAGCACGTTCACGGTTTCGGTGTCATTCCTCGCAACGGAATACCTGCGATTGCCTGGTTCTGTGCCGTTCCTGAAGAATCGCCCTGAGAGAGGATTCTGAACCCGGCACGGATCGCAAAGGTCTTCCAGTTCGGAACCGGCATGCGCGGGGCTTAGCAGACCACTCATCGTGCATGCTGCGACCAGCAGATGCAGTTTGAGCGCTTTGTAGCGCAGGTACGAGCAACGCATACCGTTCCCCCAATCGCCGGCAAAGAGTTCAATGGCCATTCCTCAACGGCTCTCCAGAAACACAATTTGCGGCGTGCTGCAGAATGAGTGAATTGAAATAATCGAATGGCAGGGCATTAAGCCGCTGAGAAAACAGCCGGGCAGAGGATCGGCGAATGCAGTTACGGCCCCCACAATCCGTCGCTGATCACCCCGGACTAACTTATCGGTAGTGGATGCCGGAGTTGGTCAGTCGAATCGTTCAGACCGGTACCGTCGTTACATGTTTGCATCACCTGATTGACCAACTCTGCTGGTCCGTATCCGGGATGTCCGGAAAACCTGACTCCGGTCCTGCGGAAATTTACAGGAAGGTGCGTATCCGTTCTCTCACTGGTCTGCTCAGCGGCAGCATCGCCGATTCATGCAGTAACGCGTGACATCCAGTTTCTCGACGTAGCATTTGTCGAGGCAGATGAGCTTGTCGCTTTATCATCGATAGAAGTCCGCGTAATGTTCGGTGCACGGAGACAGTCGACAACGAGCAACCTGCCAAGTACTACGGAGCAGAACGCAAACAATAAAGCGCAGTTCGCATGGGAATCCCTTCCGGCGAATAGACTCTGCCGGGGCGTTTCCCTGACAGATGGTAGCCACGGCACAGACGATGACGTGGCCGATTCTGGCCGGTCTTTTCGATACAGTACCAGCACTCTCGAGCCGTTCAGAGATCGAATCGTATTCGCGACGATCAGTTCTTCAGGCGGAATGACACCAGATGACGCCTGCTGGGGCGTTTGCCGAGCACTGTCGTGATATCCGATTCAGTCGCTAAATCTGTTGTGTTTCGCGAACAAGGTGGTTGCGATGCTTCGGCATTATCTGCCGAAGATGATTATCATGACGGGTGCCGCAGTCGTGGTGGCAGCTTGCATTTTCAGACATGTCGAAGGAGTTCTGCACGGCAGATCGTCGTCGTATCCTGTTTCTTTGCCTGGGTAATTTCTTGCCGCAGTCAAATGGCCGAAGGTTCCTTCGTCATCTGTATTCAGACCGGTTCGAAGCTTTGTCTGCGGGAGCGAGACAGCGGGCTACGTGCATCCAAAAAGCGATTGCAGCCATGGCTGAACTGGGGATCGATATCGGTTCCCAGGAAAGCAAGTCGATCCAATGAGTTCCTTCTGCACACGGACAATTGCCGGACGTCATCATCGGCGTGTGCTCGACTGCAGACGAGAACTGCTTGATTTTCCGGCGAATGTCGAACGCTGGGCTACGTGATCTCGATGACCCCTTTCATGCAGGGACCGAAGAACAGAGAGGATGCGGAATTCCGTCGAGTGCGAGATGAAATCCGTCTTCGCATTGAAAAAGTTCGGTGCGGAGAAAGCCGACTGACAGACTCATCGGCGTCGGTTAATGGAAACCTCATCGCCTGTTGGTGGATTCTTTCTGATTCAAAAGTGGCTGCATGACTTTTGCTACCCTGCCCCTGAGCTATTGCACCAATGTTCATCCCGGTCGAGCTGTTGCCGAGGTCATTAGCGGGTTGATCGAACACACGGCAGATGTCCGTCGTCGTGTTGATTTTCCGATGGCTGGGGCTGTGGTTGTCGACCGTGTTGCGGACGAGCTTTCCGGTGACCAGGCGCTGGAGCGTCTGGCTCAGACTCTATGGCAGCATGATCTGTGCTGCTACACCACGAATACTTTTCCATTTGGTGACTTTCACAGCGAACGTGTCAGGAGCAGGTCTATCTGCCGGATTGGTCCTCGCCGGACCGTGTTCGCTACACTCAACAATGTGCAGCCCTTCTGGCACAATTGCTGCCGGCCAGCGAAGGAAGTCTTTCCACGGTTCCGTTGGCGGGGCGGATGATCCAGGGCATCGGTTTTCTGGATGCCTGCTGGAACAACCTGATCAGGTACCTTGTACCTCCGGCAGATCCATGAAACAACGGGCCGAAAGATCCGTCTGGCGATCGAGCCGGAACCGTTTTGTGAAATGGATCGAACGCTCGAAACGACTTTGCCATTGTTCGAACAATTGTTTGCGGTTGCTGAGGCTGCGGGACATGGATCTCAGCTGGTACCTGAGTACATCAGTCTGTGTTTTGACGTCTGTCATGGGCGGTGGTTTTCGAAGACGTGGCCAATTCAATCGGGCTGGTGATCAGGCGGGTATTCGAATTAACAAAGTACACATTACCAATGCAGTGGAGTTGCTGGATCCGGCGAACAATGTCGCGGGACGCGATGCTCTGTGTCAATTCGTTGAACCTCGATACTTGCATCAGACTTACGCTCAAACGGCGTCTGGTCAGGTTGTTTTTCGAGAAGATCTCAAGAGGGAAGACATTCTTCGTGTACCACCGGATAGTTCATGCAGGCCCGTTCCTGGCGAGTTCATTTCACGTGCCAATTTTTGCCGGTCGATCGGGCCATTGTCAACGACGCGACCAGTCTGATCGCCGCAGCTTGAATCGAGTCCGCAGAACGTTACGCGCTTCTTCAAGTCGAAACCTATACGTGGCCTGTTATGCCAAACGCCTCTCCGGATAGGCCCCCGAAACGATTAGTGAACGCATTGCGAACGAGTTGATATCCAGCAGAACTGCTGTCAGACTATTGAATGCAGATCATTTTGAGGCAGAGGGGGACTTGTTGCCTGCCGCGAGTTGTGCTTTGATGGCCACGGCAAGCCTTTTTGTCTCTTGATCATTCTGTAACCACGACTCGAGCATCAAGAAGGCAGATTGGCAGTTCTGTTGTTCAGCCTTTGATAAGCATTCTGTCTGGCTTTGAGCTTGGTTGTTTTTCTGTCGAAGAGACAACATGCGAGCTGTATTGAGCAACAGGCTGATTGGGAGGAGAAGCTTTGCGAAGCTGTTTGTCATGGTATTCTTGCAGGACTTGCCTAACCAAACGCCTCATGGTGATTCTATGTCTTTCGTGCTCATTCCGTCATCTCAGCATTTGTCGTTCTGTTGATTTCCAGCCCTTGCCGTCCCGGCCGGGGCATTTCAGCCGCCGGCTGACTTCAATCGCGACATTCGGCCGATCCTGTCAGACAAGTGTCTTACCTGCCATGGACCTGATGAAGCAACGCTGAGGGAGGAAACCTGGAGGCTGGATGACGGCACACGCTTCTCCGGTGGCGTACGATCCACACCGTGCCGGGCAAATCTGCGGAAAGCGAACTTTATCAGCGGATCTCTGCGATGACCCTGACATCGCGATGCCGCTGCGGAATTCGGCCAAACAACCCAACGACTGTGCAAAAGAGCTGATTCGACGCTGGATTGATCAGGGAGGAGAATGGGAGACGCATTGGGCCTACGCTGCCGTCGTGAAACATGTGCCTCCCGAAATCGCCGGGCAGAACAATCCCATCGATCAGTTCATTCGCTCGCCGCTTGCGGAGAACGGAATTGGCTGGGCGTCAGAAGCTCGACGTGTCACGTTGATTCGACGGATCTATTTTGATCTGATTGGTCTTCCACCTTCGTGGCAACAGGTTCAGTCTTTCGTGAATGATGGATCCCCGAACGCCTGGGAGAAGGTCGTGGACGAACTGTTGCAGTCTCACTTCGGTAGTCTTGCTGTTACTGGCTGGACGTGGTTCGCTTCGCCGACAGCAACGGCTACCACTCGGATGAACCTCGAAAATAGCCCCCCTACCGCGACTATGTGATTCACTCGTTCAATTCCAACAAACCATTCGATCAGTTTGGTATTGAGCAACTTGCCGGTGAGCCTGTTGCCGAATCCTTTAACGGAGCAAATGGTTACATCTGGTTTCAACATGCTGCTGCAGACAACGAGTGAAGGTGGCGGGCAGCCGAAGAATATATTGCCAAGTATGCAGCGGACCGGGTTCGTAACACTTCGCAGATTTTCTTGGAACGACCATGGGGTGTGCCGAATGCCACAATCACAAGTATGACCCGATAACGATCAGGGACTTTTTACAGCTTTGCGGCGGCATTTCTTTGCCGACATTGAGCAACCCCGCCATCGGGAACCCGCAACATTCCCCGTGATGACGGATGATGATGGAATTCGACTTCAACAGCTGAACGATGAATTAGCGAGACTAAATTCGGAATACAGACGGTCCACACCGGAACTGACGGCTGCTCAGGAAGCATGGGAGGCAGCTGCTGTTGTGACAGTCCTCAAGACACCCGTTCTTTCTGAATGGGAAACGATCGGGCCATTCACGTCAAGACTTCGATGACGCTTATGCAGCCAGATTTCTGAATCCAGCGGAGATCGATACGACTGCTCCGGTCAACGGTTTGAAATGGGAGTCCGGCAGGAAGTTCGACGATGGTAAAGTCCAATATGGCGGAAGCACCTCCACTATTTTTCACGCGCGTTGATGACGAGCAATGGCACAACCAGCGAGTTTCCACCAGATCGGATTGATGCCTATCGACGTCTGGCTGAACTGGCAGAAAGTCGATTTACGAACGAACCAACCGCACTGTCGCCGCCAGTCAGGATCGCGAGCGGCCACTGTGGGTTTGCCAGAAAGCGCGGCATCTGTTGAAGTCCACCAGAATAGGCGAAGACGTAAATTCTATTTGAAACTTCTTTGTGGGAATTCCACAGGAATGTCTGCAGTTCTCGTGGTAACAAATCGCAGCGGACCGTACGAAGGAGCAGCAAGAAAAGCTGTCCGACTACTTCCGGTCAATCGCGCCGGAGACAGCTGCGTTCTACGCGAACAGATCGCAGGTATGACTGCCGGAAGAAGTCATTCGAAGACAATCTTCCCGGACCATGATGACCAAAACCTCAACGCCAGAAATTGGTCGGGTCTTAAATCGCGGCAAACTGGATGGACGACACAGGACCGATTGTGGAACCTGCTATTCCTTCATGGTTTGGAACCCTGCCATCGCCAGAGGGAAAGGCCGACTCGCCTTGAACTGGCCCAGTGGTTGTGGATCGAAGCAACCCGCTGACATCGCGGACGATGGTGAACCGTCTCTGGAAACTTTATTTCGGACAGGGACTCGCTTCCCCTCTGGATGATCTTGGCCGCCAGGGAACTCTGCCGACGCATCCGGAACTGCTTAGGCTGGATGGCAGC
This sequence comes from Planctomycetaceae bacterium, assembly GCA_041398825.1. Lineage (NCBI taxonomy): Bacteria > Pseudomonadati > Planctomycetota > Planctomycetia > Planctomycetales > Planctomycetaceae > Planctomycetaceae bacterium. The sequence goes on from JAWKTX010000001.1 coordinate 896,823, forward strand.
TGAGTTTATGGACAGCCACTGGGATCTGGAAACGCATGATCCGAACGCTGGTTACCTCAAACACGTATCGACAGTCGTCGCAGCTACGATCACATCCGTTCTGCAGACCCGTACAACCAACGCTACGCGGCGGTCACGGTTTCGGCTCGACAGAACTCATTACGCGACAACGCATTGAGCGTGAGCGGTCTGCTGATCGATGATGTCAGCGGACGCAGCGTATTCCCCGTATCAACCAGCAGGGTACTGGAGTCATTTGAATTTCCCGGTCCGGGAATGGCCCGGCGATTCCGGCGAACAACTGTACCGGCGCTGGATTATACACATGGTGGCAACGCATGTTTTTACACCCAGGCCTGCTGGCCTTTGACGCCCCCACGCGAGGAATGCACTGTCGAGAGACCTCGCTCGAATATTCCTCAGCAGGCTCTGGTCCTTCTGAATGATCCGACTTACGTCGAAGCCAGTACCGGTACTGCCGCCGAATTCTTCCAGGACACCCGTCAAAGGAATCGGACCCGGATTTGAGTTCAGCGGAATCAACTCACGCACCCGACCGCCTCAACTATGCGTACCGCGTTGCATTATCGAGAGATATCACGAAACGAGAAGAAGAGGTGCTGGCCGGCGTGTTGCATGGTGATATGAGATCTACAGTGCTCAGCCGGGATCTGGCAGATGGGATTCTTGCGGCGGGTCAGCCAGTCAGTCAAAATACAAGGTCGAGCTTTGCAACATGGACGTCTGTCACCAGAAACCTCTTCAATCTCAGTGAGTTCATTACTCGTCCCTGAACCTGTCATTACACATCATCTTCAAACGTCATCCTGTCCAAACCTTCACATTCATGAACAAGAGCCTGCTTACAAATCTGGTTTCCGTTGGGATGATTGCAGTTGGCTACGGCGATTTCAGTCCGGCACTCTGCCAGCCATTGGATACTTTGCAACTTCCGGAGCGATCACGAACTGTACCATCTACATGCTGTTCAGGCGTGTCCCCGGACTTTACGGTTCAGGAGTGATTCCCAATCGATTCGAAGGGATTCAAGACAGGATCCACCAACTGATCATGAGCAATTCTTCACCAGGAGGAATGTTGAGAACTTTTAATCAACAGGCAACGCAGGATGCGACGCATCTGGATCCCGAACCAATTCTGGCCGTGGTTGACTACGACCGATGTTTCAGAGACTTGTCGACGCAGTACTTTCATCTCCATTTGGCGGCATGCTCGGGATGGGCGGTGTGAAGGCAGCCCCGCAGCCTCAGGGAGCCATTCATCAACAATGTCAAGGAGGAAATCCGTGCGATGGTCGCCCAGCCTTCAAAGCTCTGACGTCCAGCCTTCAATCAGGAAGCCGCACGCAGGAAATCATTGAAAAAGTGGATTCAATTGTCATTCAACGGCTGAACGAGCTCACCCGGAAATGGTCAAGGAGATCATACAGGAAATGATCCGACAACGCAGCGGGTGTCGTTTACAGGGTGGCGTGACCGGGGGACTCATCCGGGCTGGCTCAGCCTGTTTCCAGCCGCCTGATTCCGCGGCCATTCAGGCGTCGTTTTCCCGGTTGAAACGGTGTGGCTTTTTTGCAACATCCTGCACCAACCCCATCCCTCAGGATAAAAAACCGGGCCATGGGGACTTTCGAAATCGGGACGGCAAACGGTATCTCAACGCGTGATTGAAGTCAGAGATTGTCTCGCCAGCGGACGGTGACGTCAGCAAACGAAATCCATCGACAATCGAATGTTCATCGTTCTACTGAGCGTCCTTGAAGTCACGCATTGCTCCATCGGCAAATTCGAAATCCATTCGGTCTCCTCTTCCGGATGCTGACCTCAGGTAAACGAGCAGCATATGCAGCCCTGGCGCACGAGGCCATTCGAATAGCATCTCGCCCGCTGGATGCCTTCTTGCCGGCAGGAGGCTCGAGCGTTCTGCTGAATAAGTCATCGGGCCAGCCTGTACTGCTTCTTGTGGGGGCACCACGCAGCGGCGCACGACACTGCTATCAGGTACTGAGTCGATACCTGGATGTGAGCTACTTCAGCAACCTGACCTCTTTTTTCCAGGTCACCCATTTCCGGATCACAAATGTTTGGCTGGCTGGCCCGGCAGCATCGAGCAGACTTCGATACTTCTACGGGCAGACCGCGGGTCTGAGTATTTAATGATGGATTTGCCATCTGGAATCAGTGGCTGGGTGACGATCGTTTCGCCGCAGACTGATTTGTCGAGCGATGAGCTTCAGTCGATGTGCCAGTTCTTCGACACCTGGACTGCGACCTTTGGAAAACCATTCTGAACAAGAACAACCGCAACACCAGCTGCCTGGACCAACTGTGCCTGGCGATCCCCAACGCACGTTGTATTGTTATTCGGCGGAATCCCGTTCTGGTTGCCCAGTCGCTGATTAAAGCACGCGAGAGCAGGTTAAGGATAAGAATGTTGGCTGGGGACTGAAGGCTCATGAAAATGCGGCATCAGAAGATCGGCTTGCTTACGTCGATGATGTCATGACCAGATTGTTCAGATCGAGCAAGAACTGGACGAACAACTGTCGCGAATCCCGTCAGACCGAGTTGTTGAAGTCACCTATGAAGGCTTTTGCGAAAACCCGATCGCTGCTTTGCGTGAAATTGTGTCACAGATACCGCAAGTCCGGCTGCGTGAAGATCTCATTGAAGCGGGAGTTAAAGCCTTTTCGAGTTTCAAGCGTGATTTCGCTCACGGTGATGAACATCGGCGAGTATTGAGGCGTTTGGAGCACTACGATGGGAGCTACGAGAGCACAGGACTGCTTCGAACTAGCTAACGGCTGGCCCCGAGCTCGACGCGCCGCATCCGCATCCGGAACCGTGACCGTCAGAGTCCGGCCAGAGTGCACTCCGGGAGAAATGCCGCAGGTAGAAAGGTCTCGTCGGCTTCCGTTGGTCCTACGACTCCGAGGATTCGAGCTGGCGGAGAAATCGACATGTCAGAATGCAGCTTCTTCAACGTCCCTGAGCAGCTCTGGAAACCAAAGGCGTCGAGTGGCAGGTTAGCAATTGTGTGGAGCCGTACAAGATCCGGAAATGTCTGGCCGCGTCTTCTCATGAATGATCTGCCGGTGTTTTTCAATCGTCTTGATACTGACGTGCAGTTCGGTCCCGATCGCTTATTCGTTTGACCAGCAGCAGAATTCGCTCCAGCACGAGTCGCTGACGATCTGTCAGCACTGGATAGTTTTGATTGTGGCATCCAGGCCATTGTCAACCATGCGTTTCGTCGATCGAAGACGCTTTCAGCCTGTTTCAGGGCCTCCACAATCTGCACGGAGCTGGACGAGAGCGACAGCACAGAAATCGCCCCTCGCTGCATCACGTGAACAGCCGTTTCCAGCATAGCATTCGACGACAGGTAGACACAGCTGATCGGCGAAGCCTCCACTCGCAGCTGCTCCTGAATTGCCAGTGTTTCTAACGCCGGATCGTCCAGTTCCATAACCAGAATACCGATGGCAGATGACCTGATGGCATCGAACAGATTCGATGTGCTCGCGATATGCGTGCAGGAAGCTTCGAACCTCCTTGCCGCCCATGAAACTTACAGCACTTTGGGCAGAATCCTTAATCAGATGGGTCGCAATTGCTGGACGGCTGGACGTCATTGATGAAAACTGTTTCCGTTGAAGCGAAGGGCGGAGCAGATGCAAGTCCTGAGATTATCTGTCGATGTCGCCCCGAATGCCCGGGCGATTTCCATACCTGATGCGGTTTTTCCCGGCATTATTTCAAACCATGCACGATCCCTTTACGCTCCTTATGCGCTGGTGGGCGGTACTTTCCACTCCCCGTCGCGCGAGAATTGAGGACCGGCAACTTCTGAACAGTGCTGATTAGCTTGACATGGGCCTGACGGATAATGAACATTGGGTCTGCGGTGCATTTCATGATCTTCCAGATTACAGAGTAACTGTGATCTCAATCTTCGCCCAGTCATTTGCGATCTTTTGCAGCAATTATCTATTTCCTCACCTCCCTCTCTGGTTGACTGTCACTGCACCGTCACTTTGCGGCTCTGGAACCGGGCTTTCCTTTTTTGAAGTTGTACGTTCACCGATTGTAACGGCATCCTGACAGCGAACGATGTGGCCGCCGGTCGGGATGGGCTGCTTGCCGTGACGTCGAGAAGGCCTGCTCATACGATGGCGAACACTGGCAGCTGATTAACCCAACCGAGCAGCTGGCGGTTTGGTCAGTGCAATTCACGCCGAACGGGTTGATCCTTGCCGGAATGACCAACGATTTTTCCGGCTACGTGCGAATCGATCCTTGCAGCGGAGTACCAGTTCGATCCGTTCGCAGCGCATTGCCGTAATAGATTCAGGTACCCACGGTGAACATATTCCAATTCTGGTCTCGATCGGTATGCTCTGGCATTCTGCTTTTCAAGAGTGGTGTCCGTATTTTGCCCGCCTGGAGATTTCAGAAAACGGACGCTCAGACAGCATCTTGTCGCGGCACCGGCAGAGGTGCGTCTTACGAAATCGTTGATGGCAGGGTGGCCACTGCGCAAACCGATCTTGGTCTTGCAAGTGTCACAGTCGATGGGTCAGAATCCTTGCGGCAACGGTGATCCACTACGAACTCTTTCATCGGGCTCACACGGAATTGGGCAGGGAGACGTCTTAGTGATGTGGAGCAGGCTTTGCGATGCCATAACGAATCGATTTATATTCTAGGATACGCCGGCCAGCCATCGCTGCAGTCACACAGTGAGTCAAGGAGGTCATCATTTCCAGGACCGATTTGCGCGTCCACAACTGAGAATGGCGTGTTCTTCAATGCCGATGCGCGAAATCAAAGAACTACATCGGTTGCGATTAATTGAAGTGTTGTTCCGCAAAGACCGCGGGTGTCGACAAGGGCAACGTGATGTGATTCCAATGCGTCAGCTGAGGCCGCTAGCTCAATCGATCTTCAAGGCCAAACTTCAGCATTTGCTGCGTCGGACCATCGGGTCGAATGGATCGAGCATCGGGATCAGCTACTGTTTTCATTGGACGAAATTAGAGAGTTCAACAATCTCCGGTAAACAATCCGGTGCCCTGACTGACCAGGGATCTTTCACCACTCTCTGGATGCTGTCTGCCACCGAGGGCGAGCTCCTGTTTAAGTCCTCACGAATGGTCAGGGATGAGTGAGCTGACATTTCAGATCGATGTCAGACGTGTCTTACAAATGGCGTCTATCTTCCCGGAAGCATAAGCTCACTGTTAGCGCACGGATTCAAGTTCATCTTCCAGAAGACTGACGGACAATTGAGCACAGGCAACCTGCCGGAGCAAAGGGACGTTGCGCGTGGACACGAATCACCAGATTCCAGATGAATCGGAATTTGGTTTCAGACGGATATATCAACGATTGCTTCGAATCGTCGGGTTTACCGCGTCCAATCTGTCCAGACATCCGGTCTTCACCAGCACGGAAGATTGCCCCCGCAGAGCAGCGGCGGTGAATGTATCGACGGTTAATCAAAACCTTCAGTATCTTACCCAGCAATCTATTCAACACGAAGCAGCTCAATGGTGTTCTGGAAAGATCGCCTTCTCTTCGCGTCCAACGCCAGGTTGTGGGCCCAGTCCCATCAGGAAGATGTATTCACTCGTTTCGTGCCAATATCGGATGAACTGAAATTCCTTGAACGCCAGGATTGTTTCGACACTGACAGTCGACCCGCGGCTCAATCTCTGGCTGGCGACGAATGAATCAGAACTAATGCGTATTCAGGGCAAATGGTGAGGCCGGTTGACCAGTGGGATTGTCTGCCGGGAGATGTTGTTGCAGCCATCATTTCGTCTCAGCGGCCAGCGACACGATTTCCGGTGTTGACTATGCGGCAATTGGGTCGATTCGCCTGAATTTCCCCGAATGATGGGCACACCCGGCGTCCGAATTCACGCGACCTGAACGACGAAACAGAAAACGAGAAAATCCGCTCAGCCGCGCGACAATTCCATCAGGATGTTGTTTGACGGAAGCGAAGTGCCCTTTGGGGGAGAATCCGTACGTTTTCCAGTATGCGTCCTTATCTCGAAATCTGTTTGCGACAAATTCAATGTCAGTACCGACTGAAACTAGCGACGAATGGTGGAATGGTAAAATCAGCCGGAACAGCAATACCGAAAGTACGCGCTTGCCGACGGGGGGGGCTATACGTTTGAAGCCCGAGCCAGAAGTCGTGCGTTAAACTTGGGCTGTCTCCAAAGAATCCATTTCTCTGTCGCTCCTCCGTGGTATGCATCCCAGCCGTGCGTGAGTTATATGGTATTGGTCTGGCCTTCGTTACCGGGGGTTGGTGCAATGGGGACGACACAATTCGACGTCAGGTCAACGCCCTTCAACACGTCGTTCAGAACAAACGTCAGATCTCAAACAGTCACAGGAAAGATACCAATGGCTGGTCGAAGGACTCAATGAGCTTTACTCTTCACCAGTCCTGAATGGCGGCAAACGGATTACTTTTGTAAGCCCGTCCGGTTCAACAGGTTCTTGGATATAAGCCGGAGGACATGATTCACAAGAGGTGGAATGATTTTCTATTGCGCCAGGAAATCTTCCGTCGTGCCCGAACCGACGACTGAAAATGGGCGAACAATTCCCAGGTTGCAGTGGGCGTGTCCGAGTTCGTCGCATGCGGATGGCACTCTCGGGCACCTCAATTTCGCTTTGTTTCAGTCCGCAATCGTCGAGGCATCGGAGAGGCAGTTGACTGTATCGCGAGGAGAGTATCACGAACCTCGAAAGATACAGGAATGGCTTGAGGTGCGTGTCTCGGAACGCCGTGTGGCCGAGCGAACGGGCAACTTCGCTTACTGAATGCCCAACTGCAAAGTGAAATCGTAGAACGTCGACAGGCGGAAATGCCTGAAAGAGAGTGAGTTGCGATGTAGCTCCATCGTCCAGGACCAATCGGAGATGATTGTTCGATTCCGTCAGGGCAAAATTACATTCGCGAACAAGGCATATTTGGTACCAAGCGATTGCGACAGCAGATGAATTGATTGAACCAGCCGTATTTTTCGCATCACAAGATGATCAGGAGGACGTTGTCGCATCGTTGAAAAACTTTCCAGGCCAGGATGTGCAGTCTGAGCGCATTTCCAAAAGCTCGAGCGTGATCCGACCCAGCTCAAGCTCAGATTACTGGAAGCATGGGGCCGGGCGCGTGCCGCCGACTCCGATGGACGAATCGGATTTCAGGCGGTTGGACGCGACATCCTTTAGCTACATGAAGCCCCAACGAAAACTGCATGAAAAAGAACAACAGCTGGCCCATCTCGCTCGTGTGTCGACGCTTGGCGAAATGGTTCTGGGCATCGCACGAGATCAATCAACCGCTGGCGACGATTGAACTTCTCGTCATACGCCATGATGATGATGGACCAGAATGGATGGACCAGATTCAAGTTGAGAAAAGCTGGATCTGAGTTGAACGTAATTTCCAGGCAGACGGAACGAATTAATGCCATCGTCCAAGAGGCTCAAACGTTCAGAGTCTGCGATCAAGGGCGAACCGTTCCTGATCGTCGATGCCATCAACGAAGCCGTGATGGTGACGGAAATACGTACAAGAGACGCTATCCCGACCAGCTGGATATCGACTGCCCGGCTGACCTTCCGATGGTTTTCGCGGACCGGGTTCAGATTGAGCAGGTTCTGGTCAATCTGATTCACTAACGCCGACGCAGTCGAACGTCATCCGCAGGCAGACGCGAACGCTGCGGATCGGCAGCCGGTTGACTGACGGTTTTGTTACCGTCACCGTCATGATTCGGGCCAGGAATTCCGGAAGTGGCGAGCAATATCTTCCGAATCGTTTGTTACATCGAAAATTGAAGGGATGGGAGTGGGACTTGCCATCTGGCAGATCTATCATAGATGCCAATGGTGGTCGTATCCGCCGTTGTCCCCGAGAATGGTACCGGTTGTTTTGAATTTACAATCCCAACAAGCAAGCGGGAATGAATGGCGAACCTGTGATCTATATCGTCGACGATGATGTCGATTCCACGCCGAGAATCGCCATGGCGGCCTGGTATCGCAGATGGCGATGCACTGAGGCTACGATCGGCCGAAGAGTTTCTGAAACACTACAATGGTCTGAGCCAGCCTGTCTGCCGGACCATCAAGATGCTGTGCAAGGATGACGGGGGTTGACCTGCAAACGCTTCGTTCAAAAGGCGTCACTAACACGTCATCGACATGACGCTTATACGCCAGCTCAGCTGACGGTTCAGGCGCCATTCGTGTTTGCGATCTCTGCTGGAGAAACCTTTTCAAACACGTCACTCGGGAGGCCATCAACAAGCCAACTTCCAGAGGAGGGACAAGGAGTTCCTGGCTTAATGAAGCGAGTTCACTTTTGCGGGATTCGCAGGAACGACTGGCCTCCTTGACTCGATAGTGAAGCAGGAAGTGCTTCGGCTGATTGTCAATGGCGAAACCAACAAGGCCGTTGCGTTCGAAATGGGGTCATTAACATTTGCTCGAAAGCCGCTGCAGCAGCATCTTCGAAAAAATGGGTGTCGCTGATCTTTCCGAACTCGTGCAGCTGGTGATGGCAGCAAGCTGATTACCGCCACTTCGTCGTCGTAATTTCCTTTGCCCTCGCAGCCCCAAAAAAAATAAATTGAGACGACTCATGAATCAGACATGTGGCACCGGCATTCGTCTACTGGTCTTTCCTCGACATCCACTGTCATTCAGCTCAATCGGCTGTGGCTTTCGGGAACCAAATCAAGCGTCTGGAAGCCGCATCGACGCGGCCATTGCGTGGCATGCGTCATGGATGATGTGCCCCTTGTTCATACCAGCTTAATCCTGCCGACACTGACGGCAGCTGACATGCCCACAGGCAACAGGTCTCCTCGACGCTCAGAAACCTGGCAGATCGTCTGGCATCAGCAGGCACTTCGGCAGAGCATGTCGTGCGGGTTAATGTCTCCATCCGAAGTCAGGAACTCGCCTCAGAAGTTCTTGCCGAGCTGGACAGGCAATGGCCAATGCCACGGATGCTCCGCCCCTGTATCTCCCCCGTGATTTCGCGTACGCGGACCCGGACAGCGCTGCTGGGTATAGACGTGATCGCAGTCCAACCATCTCGGGCCGAAAAACTTCACCTCCGAAACCAACTCACAATTAAAGGTACAGCGAAACCAGGATTGGTCGGTGCTGCCGGAAGGCAGCTCGACTGTATGTATCGGGGCAGGCAGAAAGTTCTGCTCGCTTGCGCAGGCAACGCTGAGCACCCTTGAGGATTAGAGAGAACACTGGACTCACTGGGACGTTCAAGCGAGGACATTGTTCAGTTGAAAGCCTTCAATCACTGCCGATGGCTGATGTCGGCGTCATACAGTCCAAAAGTTTCGGGAGTTCTTTGTTGGCACGCATCCTCCGCGCGCAGTTGAATGGAAATCAGGGCAGAGAAGACAACGCCCATTGAGATCGAGCTGGTGGCGGGGCGGCCCGGCAAATCCGAACGCCCCGATCGTCGAACACCTCTGGGTTCCGTGGCTGACGAAGTCACCCGTTTATTGCAAGTGGCGAGGATCAATCGCGGTCGCACCGTTTACACCGGAGGTATTCAGGGTGAACGATTGCAGGCCGCTTCAGTCTCTGATCCTGCTGAACTTGCTGAATACGAAGTAAATTCCATCTTCCAGCAGCTGAAAAAGATCATGGAGTCAGCCGACAGCAACATGAACCATCTGGTGAAGGCGACTTACTTCGTTTCGACGGAATCCGCCAGCCAGAAGCTCAATGAACTGAGGCCCCGGATTTATGATCCCCTTCATCCTCCGGCCGCCTCAAAAGCCATGGTGTTGGGAATGCCAGTTCAACAAAGTGGACTTTCGATCGATATGATTGCGGCCCCGGCTTCGAATTGATGCGTCGCTTCCGGAAAGACAGCCCTCCCTCCGAAATTGTCCGGCAGAATTTGCCGCGTACCTGGAAGCGACCGGCAACCATTGATGGGTCTGCCGCGGCAGATTTTGCCCGGCCGTAACGCTTTGCCCAACAGATCGTCTTTCTCTGATCGTTACAACCCGGCAAATCCCAACTTCTTCGCACGGATGGTCGATCCATATTTCTCATAGGCGTCTACGCGCGCTTCAGGGCCAGGGTGACCAGACCGGGTTCGTACCGAACTTTGTTCTGCGCGACCCTAAACGGATTGGGCTGATGTACCGAGGTAAAACAATGCTGATTCGAATTCTGCTCGCAAGCGTCATCCTGATGCCCGCCGCAACTGCTGGTGGAGGCTTGTTCGGAGCGGGGCGACTGAGTTCAGCAGCCGTGCCGGGTTGCGTTGATGGTTGCGGAGAAAGCTTCGGTGATTATTCTGGCATGATGCCTCCATCAGACATCTGTGGTATTGAACCAATCTGTGCCGCCCCGGTTTGCGAAGCACCAGTCTGTGCAGCCCCAATTTACTCGATGCCTGAAGTCGCATGCTCGACACCGGACGTATGTGGAGACATGTCCATCATTGGACAGTACCCGGATTATCCAGTGGGCGATTTCTGCGGTGACGGTTGCGGTGAGTATTGTGGCGAAGGTTGCAATGGATTCGGGGCATCGTGCGATGAACGGCTCCTGGGGCTTTTCCGACGCAGCGACGACTGCTTCCGGCACTTCATCAGCCCGATGACCAACCCCGTTTTCTTCGAAGATCCTCGAACGCTCACAGAAGCGAGATTCATTTACATCAATAACCAGATCCCGGGTGGCATCAATGGTGGAACGATGCAATGGTTTGGCCTGCAACTTCGCGCAGCTGTCAGCGAAAACGTATCGATTATCGTGAACAAAACCGGCTACACGACATCCGGTAACGCGCTGGCTGATGATGGATGGTCAAATATCTCTGCGGGATTCAAATACAACCTGTATCGGGACGTTGCCGGACAATCTCTGGTCAGCCTCGGAGCCACCCTGGACATGCCGTCCGGGTCTTCTGATGCACGTACAACTCGAGGGAATGGCGAATTCAATTTGTTCATGACGAGCGGACGAGAGATTGCGAAAGACTGGCACTACCTGATGGCTGGCGGATGGCGTCTTCCTGTAGACCAGAATTCTGACAGCACCTCAATTTACTGGTCAAACCACATCGACAAACGGCTTGGCAATTCCGGATTCTATCTGCTTGGCGAATGCAACTGGTATCACTGGACGAACGACGGCACAGTCTCAGCGGGTGGTTTTGAGGGACTGGACCTCATCAACCGAGGGGCCATTGGCGTCAATGCAAATGACGTCGTCACGACAGCACTGGGCATCAAATTCAAACCATCCGCTCACACCGAGATCGGGTTTGCCTGGGAAAAACCGGTGACGGGACGCAAAGACATTATCGACGATCGATTCACCATGGACCTCATCCTTCGCTATTGATATCTGTTCACAGATGCACAGCGAATGCGAGGCCCATCTCAACGAGCCTGAATGTCACCGGGAGCCTTTGTCCATGGAGCCCTGGCATTTCGTGTGATCTCGTCATCCAGTTCCTGCATTCGGACCTGCAATTTCGTAACGATTTCCGGACGCATTGCCGCAAGGTTCTGCTTTTCGCCCAGATCCTGATCGAGATCAAACAGCAGCAGTTGGCTTTCTCCGATTACTCCCGACTTCCCTTTCTGATTGCGTGAAGCGGGTGGAGCTTTTACGAGCAACTTCCAGTTATCCTGACGCAGACCTTCCAGCACGCCTTGCGACGTATAGTAGATGAATTCGGATCGCGGCGACTTCGCAGCCGTTCCCATCCAAAGCGCAGAGACATCCAGTCCGTCAATTTCCCTGTCCGAGGGCAGTGGAGTGTTCGTAATGGCTGCAATTGTTGGCAGGACGTCGATGGTACCAGTCAACTCATGGCAAACCGTTCCAGCGGGAATACCCGGCCCCCGGATCAGGCAGGGTACTCGCTGACCACCTTCGAACGTCGTTCCTTTGCCGTCTCTCAATGGACCAGCAGAACCGCCATGATGCTTGAATTGCAGCCATGGACCATTGTCCGTCGTGTAGATCACAAAGGTATTGTCGGATAGTTTGTGTTCGTCAAGGTGGTCCAGCAGGCGACCAACTTCCGCGTCGATGTGTTCCACTGTATTGATGTAGGCATTTCGTGGATCGGCATCACGGACATCATCCGGAACATAAAGCGGGATGTGCGGCATCGAATGTGGGAGATAGACAAAGAATGGCTCGTCCCTGTGCTCTGAGATGAATTCGATGGCCTTCTGCGTGTACCGCCTCGTCACCGTTCTTTGATCCACGGGGAGCTCGATAATCTCCTCATTCTCATACAGGGGGGTGTTCCACTTGGTCAGCGAAGAATCAGGATCGTTCCAAAGCAAATCCATACCATCAGGCCCGCCTTTGGGTTTGCCTTTGTTATCCGGATGATTCATGTCATTGGAATAAGGAATGCCAAAATACTGGTCGAAGCCATTCGACGTGGGTAGTACCTCTGGATGATGTCCAAGATGCCACTTTCCAAAACATGCCGTTGCGTATCCCTGTTGCTTCAAGTGATCCGCGATCGTGTGTTCTGAAGGATTCAGCCCTTTGTTCGATGTTGGAAACAGGACGTGTTGATGCATTCCTACACGTTTTGGGTAGCAGGCCGTGAGTAACGCTGCACGAGATGGCGTGCACACAGGCGAGGCGACCATGAAGCTCGTGAATTTACGCCCTTCGCGGGCAAGTCGATCAATGTGCGGTGTGCGGATTGTTGTTGATCCGAAGCAACTCAAATCACCGTAGCCTTGATCATCGATGAAGATGATGACGACATTCGGCTTATCTGCGAATGTGGAATTGCATGATATTCCAGCCAGCCATATTGCGACGACGCCGAAACCGAACAGTAGTCTTTTCACAATTTCAAACCTGTCTAATGGAATGGCACCTGAATTCGTGACCGGGCCGACGCATCCCGTGGGGGATTTCGGCTCTTCGTGAGATGAAGTGCGCGGTGAAGAGTATTGCCGGGGGGTGCGTCTACGAAAGGTGGTTGACGCAACCTGATGAGCAGTATCTAACCTAACAGCCTGTAAGAAAACGGGACTGGCTCAAGCGGGAGACTTTAGAATGCGACAGTTTCCAGTCGTCCTGCGTGACCGTCCCGGTTTTCAACGGACAGCTAATGCTGTTTCACCAGAAGATCCGAGATGGCTACCGGAGCGGAATTGTACAAGGCGAGTGGAGTGAATGGCTAATGAGCCGTTGGCCTGCTCGCGAAAAGAAGGTGTTTTTCATGTGTGACGGGCGGGGAAAAGAGGACTGCGTTTCCTGGGATGAGTTGGTTTCGAAACAATGACCCATTCCCACGAAAGGTTCGACAGCCATGCAGAACAGTGGTCAGGATTCCGTCTCTCAAACAGCTTGCTGCGTCAGCCATCTGAACGTTGCTTTGGGCGGCCGAGAAAAGAATCCTCTAGCGAGTACCCTGGGCCATTCCAGGTACCATTCCACTTGCACTCTGAAGTAGGATGTTTGTGATCGCGATTTGCTCTGGACAGCAATCTAACATGCTGTCGATCCACTGACGCAATTTATCCGGCTCGTTAGAAGCGTGGCAATGTTTTGTTTACCAACATGTAGACGTACCGTTTTCCATCAAAGAACTCCCCGACGATTCTGCATATTCGTCTTCCCAGGCGGCTTTCAATCGCGCAACAACGAGGCCATACGCCGTACCTCCAACGTCTTCCGACTTCCCAAAGGGCCTTCTCATGCTTCTTACAAAAATCCCCGGGAGCGATGCTGCAATACAGATGAAATCACGTGCGCAGGCGAACGGTCTTCGTACTGTGATCGCTCTGATCCCTCTGGTCTTGGTGGGTTGTGGTGGCGAATCGGGAATCGAAGTGTCCGCAACTCCCAAATCCGCAACTCCCAAATCTGCAGTTGTCGGCGCTGCTCCAGCGACGGAGCTGCAAACGGACTCTGAAAAGCACGCTCATGAATCAAAGCCAAAAGCTATCGAGGCCGCGGACTCGGATTCCACGGTGTCTTCGGCGCGAGTGTGGATCAGCCGCGATGGTCGGCGAACTGTCGTCGCAACAATGGCTGCGGTAGAGAGTGGAAAAGTTGAGTTACGGGACGGTCAGGGCAAATCGGACTGGGCGAGCATCTTCGCTCTGAGTGATGAAGATCAGCATTATATTGAGCAAGAACTGGCTCGCCGCGGCACCGAGTATCAACCAGTGAACGTTCCACTGGTCGGTACCGGAGTCACCGAAGCCGATCGTTCTCTGCTTCGCTCCGCCGCGGTCGAAAAGTATTACAAGCAACGAAACCTCCGGTTCCTCGCGGCACTGTTGTTGCTGAAACGCGAATACGACGAACAGCCGTCCGCGATGCTGAGAAATGAAATCGAGGCGTTTGTTCAGGCCGGCCCGCCACGGCGAGTACTCTTTACATCGCCGGACGAGCAGCCGCCCAAAGTTGGCGACGCAGGCTTTGCGGGGCCGCTGCGCGTCATTCAGGTCGTTGACGAATCAAGATTGCTGGTCGAGTTTGGAACGTCGAAAGCTCTGGCGACAGGCTGGAGCACCGTTGAAATTGTTGCCGGAGAGAGCTTTCAGCCCCAGGGTGGAATCGTGATCATGGGCAAAACGGATTTCACATCTTTAGAGGGACAAACGGCGAAAGCGGTGCACGTGATTGAACCCCTGGAGCTGGCGGAACACGCCGCGCGAAACACTCCTGAGCTTCCCGCCTACATCACAGAAATCATTGGACCAGACATCGCAGTCGGCAGCCATCCGAATTGATTCGACTTTCCTGCCGGCAACACTTTCCTGCCCAACACAGGAAACATCGGAGTTGAGATTATGTGGCCGCTCGTCCAAATGGTCCGTTGAACAAATGCGTACAGTTCTGTCGCTGAAAGGATTACAGGAACCTCAGATTACTGTGTGAGAATGTGAAGCGTTCGACGGTGTCGACGTGTCGACGATCAGACTCCCGGGATTGTCTGTTTCGATGTGGATTGGGCCGTCGGAACAGACGGTAACTCAGCGTTTTTTGCGCCGTGTAACTTCTTCATACTGTGGGATGTCGTTTTCGCAGATTCTCTGCCATGCCCCGGCGAAGAGTTCGTGCACTGGTTTGAGCGGAAGCAACGTGAGAAACAGCGACTGAACCTTCTGGTTTTCGTCTCGCGTGACATCGAACAAAGGAAGTTTCCACGTTTCGATTGGCAAATACGGGGCTTTGAGTTCTTCCCATCCGCCGGGCAGGAAGTACTTGCGACCTGCTCTTGCTCGCTTTGCTTCGACGATGAGTTCCCGGGCCAAAAGTTCTTTTGCAGCCTTCGTGATTGCCGATGGCGTCCATCCATTCCAGGTCCTGATGTTCTTGTCCGTTGGATCTGGCAGCGTTAATAACTGCAGATAATACGTTGCCGCTTCCGCACTGATCTTCAGTTTCGCTGCGACCTCACTCACAGTTTCGGCAGCCGAAAGTGCTGGGTTCGCTTCATATTGACCGGCCGGAACGGGCGACTTCTTGAGTCGATTGCCGAGACTGGCGATGTCTTTTGAACGCAGGTACTTCAATGCATCGATAGCTTCGAACTTCAGGGAATCGTAGTCTCCATGCGCGGCCTGCATTTGGCTGCGTACTGTTGCGATATCGGTGTCTTTCTTCAGCTTCGTGGGGTTGATCAGCAGCGAAAGGCGTCGATTATTGACAACGACTGTCAGCCCTCCGGATTCTCCGGTCAGAACGTTCTTCGTCTTCTTCAGCCTACCGACGATGCTTGTTGCGATCTCATTTGACTTGTTTTCGTTCTTGTCGTTGTAGTGATAGGTCTCGCCCAACGAAATTAACAGGTTTGGATTGCTGGTCGCCTTCTGTACGGCGGCAAGGACTCCTGCCATTTTTGCTAAGGCTGGATCTCCCACTGGTAATTCGTATGCAAGGCGAACCACTGCATGAGTGGCCAGTTGCAGCCAGAGCTCGTTGAACTCTTGTTCTTCTTTTTTGCCCGTTCCAACGCCTCCAAAGTCGCCGTCTGCGTCGAACTGAAGGGAGTACTTTGCCTTCGCATTCAGGATTTCTGCGTCATCAGGTCTGTTGAGTGCTTCCATAAAGACGGTGCGACTGTCTCCGTGCAACCCATGTGTCAGCAGTTCTGTCAGGCTGTCCGGCAATTCGATGCAGTCAGGACGAATGGATTCCCAGGCCTTCTTCAGATTTGCCGCCATTTCGTTTGGTGGGTCGTGGCTGAAAGAAGCGATTGGTCCCGCAAGCAAAGCATGCCGCAATCGCGTCCGGGATTCTTCGGGTAAAGATTGTATGAACTCCCTTGCTGCTTTTCCTTCCCTCGCTTTGATTCCAGCGGGTTCTCGAAGGTACGCAGGAATTGGATCCGATCCGTATCTTCCAAAATGCGGATAGCCGAACCAAATGTAAGCGACGATTGCAGGCTTGAGCTTCATGCCCTCCGCGACTTCCGCAAAAAAATCGGCCGATGGAATCTTTGGTGGCTGGTCTTTGCACAGGTCAATGAACTGCTGCACTGATTCCTGGATATCGCTGAGCTCAAGGGGCTGCGTTTCTTCGTTGCTGTCGACTCCGGTGACGGGATGAAATGTCTCGGATCTTGAGAATTCGACGACGTTAAATCCACGCCAGTCCCGCGTGATCACGAACTTGCTGTTTCCGTGTTGCAGAGCAGTCGCAGCTTCTCGATCATCAATATCGTCATGGCGTCCTCCGACGGCGTCCTCGAGCAGTTTTCTGAATTTGGGGTCACTATCTTCATCGATCGAGAACTGACGCAGTCGTCCCGTCAGACTCAGCGCGCCCGTTTGCAGCAGAGCCTCATAAAACGTGAGCCATTTAGTATCCCCGTCGTCTCTTGCAAACCACTGCAGCTGCCATGCGTTGAGCAGACTTTCTGAGACAATCTCGCCGAATATTCCGCACGTAAAATCTGGGGCCGTGATATCGTCTGATTCTCCCTGCAGAAACATGACGATGCTTGCCAGTTCGTTGAAAAACGAAACGGACTCGGCTCCGTACGAACGCTTTTGGAGCATGTTCAGTACATGGACTACACTTGCGTCGGCATTGGTGACTGTAATCTTCGTGGGCTGGACTCTGTTGGGATCGGATTGAGCGATGACTTTTTCGAGCGAGAGCTGAAGCTGGATCGCACCGACGATGATTCCGCGAATTCCGGCATGCAGACGCGGCGATTTCAGCCTGGGCAACAGTTTGCCGATGGCTTTATCGAGCAGCGGGTACGTCGGGTTTTCTGCCTTCTTACCCTGTTTTGCCTCGCGTTTGCTCGCAATCGCTTCGATGTCTTTTGATGCTGCATCCAGCAGAGTTTGTGTATCGTCCAGGCTGATGCTGCGTAGTTTTTTCGAGGCCGTTTCGTCCCGAACTTCGAAGAAGTTGAGATAGCGCCAGGGGACTCCGGCAGGCTGTCCCGAGTTGTACATGCCTGGATCGAATTCGGGTCGGCTGGTGACAATCTGATTATCCGGAGAATGAAAAGCCAGGTGCGGTGCCGTTCTCCAGCGTCCCTCCACACCTTCAATCGGGAGTTTCTGTGTTGTGCCTGGTTGATCCAGAAGCGCTTGAAAGGAGAGATCATCTTTGCCAGTGCAAATGGAACGCCCGTCTATTCCTTCCGCCGTAAATTGTAAGGTCACACTGTCTTTTCTGGCACGGAACCCACACAGACCATCTTTTTGGCCAAGGGGGGAATGCTGGATTCCGGAAGGCAATGGAAACAGGCTGCA
Source organism: Planctomycetaceae bacterium (assembly GCA_041398825.1). Classification (NCBI taxonomy): domain Bacteria; kingdom Pseudomonadati; phylum Planctomycetota; class Planctomycetia; order Planctomycetales; family Planctomycetaceae; species Planctomycetaceae bacterium. The sequence continues at coordinate 914,638 of JAWKTX010000001.1, forward strand.
TCGGTGCAGCATTAACCTGGTATCCGGTGCGATGAAGTCTTCCAGAAATCCGGGTAGAGACCGACGACCTTGTTCCCCTTTTACGGGGTCAAGTTCGCAGGAGGTTTCCGTTTGGGAAGCATGATCCCAGCCTGTGGCCCAGTAGTGTTCGCCGTCGAAGAAGAAGTTTGAACTCGAGCCAATGCCGCGAGTTTCAGGTTCTCCAGCGTGAATAATTTTCTCGCCCGTAAAGGCTCCGCCACCCCGTGCGTCGATGGCGAACCCCTGCAAACCCTGATTGTCTCGTTCCCAGGTCTCCCAACTCTTCCCCGGACTCCTGTTCCAGAATTGCTTGCAGCGATAGTTCTTTCCTGCCGTGACCAGCAGGTCACCGTCGATATATTCGACGTGTTTTAGCGGCTCGCCTTTAGGGAGCTTCAACTCAAACTCTCCGACGCGTTCGTTTCCTCGAACAACAATCGCTGCGATTCCATCCGTGACCACGGCATAAGGGTAGGCGCCGAACAGTTTGACGTCGCTGGCAGTTTCCCGGGGAGCGGAGATCGAGAATTTCCCGGTAAAGTGTTCAAAGGCAGCTTCCAGCGCAGGCCATCCGTATTCGTCCATCAGTCCGTTTTTCAGCGAACGGTGCAATGCTGCTGCAACCTTTGCTTCCTGAAGTCGTTCAAATGCCTCCGGAAATTCCTGCCAGGTCGCTGTGGTCGTCTTGCCGTTGATGGTTGAGAACGCATCCTCAAATCCCGGCAATGCGGCTTTGCCAAACTTTTCAATTTCGGACAATAACCAGTTGCGCCGGACTTCCAGCATCGCTTTCTTACCCGTGGCTGCTGCTTCGAATTCTGCCACACCGACTGACTCGCGGACAGCGTCCATCAGTGCCACAGAGAATCGTGGATCCTGTGCCAGCATGACCGGGTCGCGAGGCCGGTTCTTCGCGTTGTCGTCGTGCACTCGGAACCAGCTGTACATCGACAGCCTGAGTTCACCCTCGGGATCGGCAATCGGGATACCAAGCGCCAACAGATGATCAAGCAGATCGATGTTGGCATTTAATTGTTTGTTCCAGCGATTCACTTCATATGGGTATACTCTGATGTCATCTTTCTTGAGTCGATCCGCCATCCGCTCAACCAGGTCAAACAAAACCTGACTTGGCGAACCGACCGCGCAGAGCTTTGACAACCACTCCGCCGGACTGCCAACCGGACCAGCTTGCTCTGAAACGCCATCCTTCCAGGAATTATCGAGGATTCCCCAGGTTTCGAGGTAGTTGAGCCATGTCCATGCATCACTTTGTCCATAACCACCTGACTTGGGAATCATATTCAGAAGCAATCCAGCGGCCTGATCATCATTTTCGGCGAGCGACTGCACCCATTTCGAGGCTACCTGCCAGAATCCCATGCTGGTGCGAGGCATTGCCGGAGACTCCAGCAGCTCCCTGACGACTTGCTGTATCTCAGTATCCACATCCAATCCTGCCGCTTTGGCAAGTGTGGCAAGATCCTTACACATATTTTTCCATGGAGGCAGACCGCCAAGCGTTCGCCGCACACTCAGGTCCCGAATGATGGACCATGCTTCGCCCGCTTCGCCCGCGGCCTGCAGCTCTTTGCCGTAGTCATTGATGGCGCTGGCGCTGACACATCCGGCCAGAGCAAATTCCAGGAATGCGTCTCTTCGAATCGCTTCATCGACCTTCAGTCCATGCACGCGTTCTGCTTCGCGCGCTTTGCCGAAGGCTCGCGATGCATACGTCGAATTGTCAATGGCGATGAATTCTCGCCCAACCTGTTCCCAGAACGAGGGCAGGAAATGGGCCACGCTTTTTCCCAGAGACTTCGCGATTTCGCTGAACGCATCCCAGGCATGACCGGGTTTTGATTTCGCCCGACGTGCTTCTCGCTTGAATTCCTTCACCATGTCCAGTGCGTAGCGAGCATGAGCAGGGTCGTGAACCAGGGCCCATTCCGGAAACCCCAGAGCCTGTCGTCGTCGGACCGCCACGGGGCCTGTCACATCGGGTTCGGCAAAGCCAAGGAATGAAAGCGTCAGATCGTCGCCTGCGGCCAGATTGTCCGGGGTAAGTCGGACAACGACACGATCTCCGAGTGCCGGATGTCGATAAGCACGAGCGCTTACTTCGTCAATGCCTGCTGCGTCCTTCAGCTTTGTCTTTGGGGCGAGTAAGGCACCGGCTTCCAGTAGTTGTTCTGGCTTTGGCATCTGCTTGATCCTCAACGAAAGACCAGGGATGGTACGTGTGTGATTCAGTGATTCTTGTGGTTGGCGCAGACTCTTGTGGTTGGCGCGAAGATTGTGGGCGGCCAACTGATTTCATCTCGGCATGGAGATGATGGATCGATGGGCCTGGCGATCCTGTGCGGCTTCAGACGACTTCAGGTTCTTTTTCAACGACGCGTTTGGCGTAAATTGCAGCAGCCATTCGCATACCTTCAGAAAACGCGACGGGCCCCACCTCTTTGACGGGCAGCGTGCGTTCTCGATCGTCGGTGAAGATCAGGTCCCACGTGTAAGTTTCGGCCTCCGGATACTCAGCCCCAACCCAAAAGCGACCTTCAGTCAGCCTGCCGTTCTCCCAGACCGGACTACAGGCCGATCCACCGCTGACGCGATAACCAAGTCTCCGGCAGAGACTCAATGCGTGTGTCAGAGCTTCAAACTTTCCGTTTCGGAAGTCTTCGACGGCATTCCCCTTCAATTGTTCCTTTGTCGGCTTCCAGGTTTGCCGGAACAGCTGATCGAGACTCTGCTGAAAACTGAGTTCAATCGTCAAAGCCCGAAAGTCGTCGAGCTCATCCAGCAGAATGGGGTGTGGAATTGCAATGGAATCCGATTTCAGCCATTGCGTCTCTCCATCCAGATCGATCACCCCTGCCCCTTTTTTAGCATCGACTTCTCGCAGAAATCCGCTTTCCTGCTGATTGAGTTTTTCCCCGGTGACGCTGCAAACTACAGCGTTCGTCAGGATGCTTTTCCAGGATGGATCCTGCCAGATGGCAACCAGCACGGATCGCGGAACAGGCAAAGAACGCAGCATCCACGCTTCGATGGTATCTCTCGATTGTTTTTCGTGTTCATCCAGCCATTCCCCCAGCGAAATGAGTTGCTGTGCCTGTTCGCTGTCCTTCAGCCACTTGGGGACTGACGCCAGCGCGGCGCCTTTGGGGTTGCGGCTCTGCAGCTTCCCTTCGATCAGGGCAATGGAGTAGCCTTTGTCGGCTTCGATCCAGAATGCACCGTCCTCTGACACAGACGCTTCCGCGCGTGCGGCATCTACTTTCTTTTTTGCCTTTGCCATCGCTGGGTCCCGTTAGATGTGCGTTGTTCGTTCCAGCCACGCGAGTGGGTGGAAAGATTCTTACACTTGAGTGTGGAAACGCAATTGACTCGGAAAAAGAAAAGCCAGTTGTCAGTCAAAGCAAGCTTTGACCAACAACTGGCTGGAAGATGGTAACGGGCCATCCCCGAACTCATAGCCGGCATTCATTCGGGGTATTACCATCAACTAACAGGTCAAGCGCTTTCGGTGGTCAGGCACGACAAATAGTTTTTCGAATTTGATTTTTCCTCACCAGAAATCCATGGTTTGCCCCGCCAGTCCATTTGAGCAGGTGGAATGTAAATCCATCCAAAACGTCCGTGGCAGTCGCGGAACCGCTGGGTGCCTTGGGAATTCTTACGAATTCAGATACAAGTGGCTGGGCTATTGCCGTTTTAGAATGTCCTGAGGAGTTGCTCGGGTTGGCTGCGTCGACTTGAGTTCTCTGCCAAACGCTTGTCACCGATGGAATGTTCGAAATGTTGTCACCCTTCGCTCTGTTACTGCCCTCTACTCGCCTGATGTTAGCGCTTACTTTGGTGGCTGCGCAGGTTTGGTTGACCTCGGCGGTCGCCGCGGAAGCCCCAGTGCGAACCGAGGTCTTCCCTGCTGGCATGGACGGGGTCGCGCTGTATCGAATACCGGGCATTGCGGTCAGTCAGAATGGAACCCTGCTCGCTTACTGTGAAGCGCGTCGTAATAGTTCGTCCGACTGGGGAGAAATCGAAGTTCATCTGCGGCGTTCGCTGGATTCGGGTAGGACATGGCTGCCCCCCCAGCGAATTGCGCATCGTGGAGAACGGATTGAAGGGAATCCTCGAAAGAAATCGGGAGGAGAGAAGGAACAGACCGTTAATAACCCTGTTGCAATTGTGGATGCGCAGACCGGCCACATTGAGTTTCTCTACTGCGTCAACTATGCCCGGTGTTTTCACATCCGAAGTACGGATGATGGAGAAACGTTCAGCGAACCCATTGAGATCACAGACACTTTCGAAGCGTTCCGAAAGCACTACGACTGGAAAGTGATCGCCACGGGGCCTGGGCATGGTGTGCAGTTGAAGCACGGTGATAAGGCGGGGCGTCTTGTTGTTCCGATTTGGCTCGCCTACGGAAATACAGGAGATCATAAGCCTTCTGCGTCTGCCACCATCTACAGCGATGATCACGGCAGGACCTGGCATGCAGGCGAGATCGCTGTTCCAGATGAAGGAGAGTTCTCAGACCCAAATGAAACGATGGTGACTGAGCTTGATGATGGTCGGGTAATGCTCGTGACTCGAAGTGTGTCAAAGCCAAATCGCAAACTCATTACATACAGCAAAGATGGTGCTACGGGCTGGAGTAAGCCGGTGTTTCATCCTCAGTTGATGGAGCCAGTTTGTATGGCGAGCGTGATTGCACATCCAAGCCAGCCGGGAATGGTCTTGTTTTCAAATCCGCACACGGTTGGGCTGGACGCGAATGGCAAAGAGGTGGCCGCTGGCCGTGGAAAGCGTAAGAACCTGTCCATCAAATTGAGCACAGACTACGGTCAGACGTGGTCCGTCAGCAGGACGCTGGAAGCCGGTCCGAGTGCCTATTCGGACCTGGCGGTGTTGCCTGATGGTGATGTCATCTGTTTGTACGAAGGTGATAAGACAATCACATCCGCCCGGTTCTCTCTGAACTGGGTCAGGTACGGAGAGGGATTGGCACGGGCAACGCCTGAGTCGCAGGGTGTTTCGTCATCGGGGATTCGTGAATTCGTGATGTCCGCTGATGCCCGCGTCAATACCATGCACAGCTTTATGCTGCTTCGAAATGGAAAAGTGCTGGCAGAATGCTGGTGGCAACCGGAAGCCGCAGACAAGCCGCACGTACTCTGGTCGCTCAGCAAGAGTTTTACCTCGACGGCGGTCGGTTTGGCGGTGCACGAAGGCAAACTCAGTATTGATGATCACGTTTCACAGTTTTTTCCTGATGAAATGCCGGACAAGCCATCTGCCAACTTAGCGGCCATGCGAGTACGAGACCTTCTGACGATGTCCACCGGACACCAGGACGAGGTTTTTCTGCGGGATAAGACGGAGTGGGTCAAAGCATTTCTCGCGCATCCGGTTCCGCACCTGCCCGGAACACACTTCAGGTACAACACCCCCGCTACGTACATGCAGTCTGCCATTGTGCAAAAGATGACCGGCCAAACCGTGGTCGACTATCTCAAGCCGCGATTGTTTGATCCGCTGGGAATTGAAGCTCCACGCTGGGATGCCAGCCCGGAAGGCATTTCTCTGGGCGGATATGGATTGTTTCTTCGCACAGAAGACATTGCCAAATTCGGCCAGCTCTATCTTCAGAAAGGCGAATGGAATGGACAGCAACTGATTCCGTCTGACTGGATAGAGCAGGCGACGTCGAAACAGGTTTCCAACGGAAGCAACCCCGAAAGTGACTGGAATCAGGGATATGGATTTCAGTTCTGGCGCTGTCGCCATGGTGCGTTCCGCGGTGATGGCAAAGACGGTCAATTCTGCATCGTCCTGCCCGAATGGAATGCTGTTGTGGTGATGACTGCAAACACGCGTGACCTGCAGGGGCAGCTGAATCTGGTCTGGGAGAAACTGCTGCCTGCGTTCCATACCGAATCGTTGTCAGAAAACCCGGAAGAATTGCGTCAGTTACGGGATACTCTCGGGCAATTGAAAGCAAGGGTCGAGTGACAGGTGTCGAGTGACAGGCGGCGCGTGACAGGTGTCGAGTCGTCCCGGTCGGATCCGGCCTGCCGCGAAGAGTCAGTCAGCTATTTTCCAAGGGCTCGCTGGATGGATTGGATGGTGGCGGGGTCTGGCTTAAAATTGCCGGGCCGATGTCCCTGAGCAATGGCCAGCGGGGTCCACTTGTATTTATTGGGCCGATTCCAGATCGCTGCATCAGCACCATGAGCGACAAGGTAGTCGACCATTTGTGGAAAGCTGGCATAGGCAGCACCATGAATGACCGTTTCTCCGTTGTCGTCAACGGAATTGATTTCCGCTCCCAGGCGAAGCAGCAACTCAACCGCTGCCAGAGATTCTTCCTCTGTCCCGGCCACTTCTCCTGGAGCAAGTGTCCCAAGACCCGCCGCAGCAAGCAGTGGGGAACAGTGGTCGGCATTGGGCAGGGTTGGGTCTGCGCCCAGTTTCAGCAGACATTTCATGAGACCAATGTCTGCTGTGTCGGACGCCATAAAGAATGGTGTGGCCCCTTTTTCGTTGAGCCGACCACGTCCTGCGCGACCACCTGTGAGTTGAAGATTCACATCGGCACCGTGTTGCACAAGCCATTCCGCAAACTGAAGACTTCCCACGTTGCCGGAACCTCGCGGCGCGGGATCGCCGGTTGGATCGTCGCCTCGGTCCGGTTTGCGGACCCACGTGAGCGTATGCAGTGCGGAATATCCCGATCGCTGATCGTTGGGGTCTGCACCTCGTTTCAGTAATTCAACCCCTAGTTCGAAGTGTCCGTTCTCAACCGCCAGGATCAGAGGACTGGTTCCTTCTCTGGGGTTTTTGCCACCCGGGCGACTCGGCAACATGACGCTGTTGACATCGTCACCAGCATCCAGCAGTTTCAGCACGCAGGCCTTCTGGCCGTCCCGTACGGCAAACATCAGTGCGTTGAATCCGGACTTCAGCGTTACAGAGCGATCAGCGCCAGCGTTCAGAAGCAACTGAACAACGTCCTCGTGACCTGCAGACGAAGCCCACATCAGTGCCGTTTGACCGGACCACTCCGTTGTGTCGACTTCCGCCCCGGCTTGCAGCAGTCGCTCCACGGAATCTGCATTGCCGGTTCTGGCTGCCGTCATCAAAGGCGTTTCTCCACCGGGCCGTGTCCGGTTGACTTCTGCTCCGGCATCGAGCAACAGCTCTACAATCTCTGGATTGCCGTTGATACAGGCGAGGGCCAGAGGAGTGACGCCGAATTCATTCGGCACTGTGACCACTGCACCTCGCTGTATCAGAAGTCGGGTCATCTCCGTGTGATCATGGTGAACGGCCCAGTGCAGCGCGGTCATTCCGTCACGCTGGCCCGTGGTATCGATGCCTGAGCCTGATTCAATGAGCTGACGAAGACTGTTCCAGTTTTTACATTCGGCAAGGTCTGCGAGAGCAGGATTCTCGTCTGCAGCGTTTCCGCAATTGATGGTGATCCTGATTGCCAGGACGAAAGCCGTGATTAACTTCAACACGATTCGTCTCCGTCCCTCCAGGTTGAAACGGCCTTGAAAAACGTGGCAGCGCGCCGGTCCCGGTTATTCAACGGATAGCTAAACATCAATTGTCTCGAACAGATCATCCATGCGGCCGGTACTGTCCCCGAATGTTTCTATGTCGACACCCACTTTCTGAAGCAGCGTCAGGTGCAGATTCGCCAGAGGTGTGGGACGATCGAAATTCACATGACGCCCGCCCTTCATAGCGCCCCCTGCACCTCCTGCGACGATAATAGGCAGATTCGTGTGGTCGTGAACATTCGGGTTCCCCATACCGCTTCCGTAAAGGTACAGCGAATGGTCGAGCAGAGTTCCGTCGCCCTCGGGTGTCTGTTGAAGCTTTTGAAGGAATTCAGAAAACAGCGAGACGTGAAACTTATTGATTTCGGCGACTTTGGCGATTTTCTCCGGGTCATTGCCGTGGTGAGTCAGCGGGTGATGGGGATCATTGATGCCGATTTCCGGGTAGGTTCGGTTGCTTGTTTCGCGAGCAAGCTGGAATGTGATGACGCGTGTGACGTCGCCCTGCAGCGCCAGCACCTGAAGGTCAAACATCAGGCGAGCGTGATCGCCGTACGCTGCCGGGACTCCTGTTGGTCGATCAATATCTGGTAATGGATTGTCTGTGGCATCGGACTCGGCCTTCTGAATGCGGCGTTCGACTTCACGAACGGAGTTCAAATACTGTTCGACTCGCTGCTGGTCGGCTGGTCCCAGTGTCATCTTCAGTCGCTGGATCTCCTGAGTTACTGAATCCAGCAGGCTGGCTCGTTTGCGCAGCACGGATCTTCGTTCTGCTGACGTGCCTCCTTCTCCAAACAGCGTTTGAAAGATCAGGCGAGGATGCGCTTCGGAGGGTAAGGGATTCGTAGGAGACGACCACGACAAATTGTTCTGGTAAACGCACGCGTATCCATTGTCACACTGCCCGACAACAGAAAGCAGGTCCATGGACATTTCGAGTGAAGGCAGTTGAGTTGTTTGTCCAATGTGTCTGGCTGCAATCTGATCCGCTGTGGTACCGAGAAAGTAGTCGGTACTTTCTGTTCGCCGCGCGGTTGCAGCACTCAGAAACGCTGAATTCGAAGTGGCATGCGTTCCGGGGTAGGCATTACGAAGTTCCGTATTGGAAATTACAGTTGTGTGGGATCGAACCGGTGCAAGAGAAGAAAGTGTTGGCGAGAGTTCATCAAGGTTGTTCGGGTTTGGAGGTGCCCATCGGGACATGTCGCAGCCCATTGGCATGTAGACGTATCCAAGACGTTTGAGTTGAGATGGCGCGGCGACGGTGTTTGCCATCGCGGTCATCGGCGGAACCATCGCATCCAGCAGCGGCAACGCCAGGCTTGTTCCGACACCTCGAAGAAAACTTCTTCGATCCAGGGTTTTGCGGGTGATCATCATCTGGCAGTCCTCATCTGGAATGGTGGGCTTTCCACAATGCCAATAATAACGGACGAAAATCGAAAATCGTTGACGGCGGCATTTCTGACAATGTCCCGCACAAAAGGAGAATCGGATGTCTGGAGCCCGCGACCAAGTGCATACACCATTAATTTTTCTGTGATTGTTCGGACAAATGCTTCAGGTCGTGACAGCAGTCCTTCTTCAAGAGCTTCCACACCGTTGATCGTCCGGCCATCCGGAAGTTGTCCCGTGGCATCGATCGGAATGTCTTCGTCACTGGATTGCCATCTTCCCACTGCATCGAAGTTTTCCAGAGCGAATCCCAGCGGATCCATCATGTCATGGCACACGGCACATGATCGATCAGCACGATGGGCCTCCAGGCGTTCTCGAACAGTCAGCGTTGATGAGACGTTGTTCTCTGTTAACGCCGGGATGTTGTCTGGTGGTGGCGGAGGAGGAGTTCCCAGCAGATTTTTCAGAATCCAGTGTCCGCGGATGACGGGCGAGGTTCGAGTCGCGTACGACGTTACTGTCAGAATGCTGCCATGACGCAGTATCCCGCCACGGTGACTTTCCGGAGGCAGATTCACCGGACGGAAGTGACTGCCCTGAACATGATCAATCCCGTAATGACGTGCCAGTCGCTCGTTCAGGAATGTCTGATTGGTTTGAAGCAGGTGGAGGACACTTCGGTCTTCACGCATCATCTGTTCGAACAGCATTTCGGTCTCTCGCTGAAATGCGACCCGCAGATTATGATCGAAATCCGGGAACAAGCGGGCATCCGGAGTAATCGAATTGAGATTGCGAAGATACAGCCACTGGCTGGCAAAGTTGCTGACGATTGCATTCGCCCGCTCGTCGGCCAGAAGCCGATTCACCTGTTGCCGGAGCACATGGGGGCGTCGCAGTTCATCACGTTCAGCCAGTTCTAGGAGTGTTTCGTCGGGTGCGCTGCTCCACAGGAAATATGAAAGTCGGGTGGCAAGTTCGAGGTCACTGATTCGGAAGACGTCTCCGGCAGTTGCTCCCAGGGGTTCACGCTCAATTCGAAAAAGGAAGTTGGGATTCACAAGCATCGCGGCGACCGCGGATTCGATGCCGGAACTGAAACGAGTTGCCAGGTCTGAATCAGGATTGGCAGAGACTGCTTCCGTGAAGAAACGCATTGGCTCTTTGAAATCAGATTCTGTGACCGGCCGTCGATAGGCCCTTCGCAGTAATGGTGAGAGAACCTGTCTCGCGCAATTGTCTAACTCAGCTTCTGATGTCGGTGTGCATGTCAGAACCGGAGTCCAGGCCGGAGTTGGGGCAGTGTTGTCTTCTGCCAGCGGACCTGTGAACGACAATGAATAGACGGCAGGCGAGAGTCGGGGGTGTCGATGAAAATTAAAATGTGCATCGAGTGGCTGGCGTTTGGTTTGCGGAATCGAAGACGGCATCTTCAGGAATGTTGCGGCGATATTATGAGGTCCGGCCTGTATTCGAATTCGTGCCTTCAGGTGCTGATCTGCTGTCTGATGCCCCCCCTGATTCTTCGGTGGATGAACCGTAAATACTGCAACGCGACGACGATCCAGCAGAATCATCAGGTCGTGTGGGCGATTGAGCCCTTCGACGTGCTCGTTGCGATCACGCATCAGTCGAACTTCGATATCGTAATCGCCGGTGGCAGGAAATGGGTAGGGTACGTCGATTCCGCCGCGAGTACCGAAAGGTAACTCCGGCAGTCGCTCTTCCTGAGTCAGATCCGGTCGAACTCGAAATGTTTCGGCAATCATTGAATTGCCGGTGGAGCCAGTGCTCAGACTGGCAATTTTTTCAGCGGCGAGGACATAACGATTCATGAGGGAAGGAGAAAGTTCACCGACGGTTACATTGTCGAATCCGTGGCTGGATTCATCCTCCGGCAGCATTTCGGTGACATCCATGTCCAGCTTCAGCAGGTCACGAACAGTATTCTGGTACTCATAACGAGTGAGTCGTCGAAATGTTTCCGTTCGCCCGGGGTTGGGATGCGAAGTCGCGTGCCTGTCGAGCGTCGTTTCGAGGAGTGTGATGATTTTTGTGTATTCCGCTTCGCTGGGGCGATCCGAATCAAGTGGAGGCATTTGTCGCGAGCCGAGTTTTCGAACGACTCGTTCCCATGTGTCAGCAGATTGTCCGATGGGAACTAATGTTGCCTGATCCAGTGAAAACCCGCTGGAAGGCGTCGCGCCGCTGTGGCAGTCGGTGCACCATTTTGTTGTGAATTGAGCGACCGAATGAACGGCTTCGGGCGTTTCTTCCTGAGCCATGGAAGTCGCGGAAGAAGCAAGAATGCCCAAGACGGTCGCCAGAACAAGATGCAACAGACGCGGTAAGATCCGTCGTTCGGATTTCTCAGGGTCCGAGATGCTCACACGTTTGTCCCCGAACGAACACAGAGGCGACCAGTCATTTTTTGCGGACAGGATGATGCAATTCCATTCGCAATCAGGGTTGCGTGAACGAAATTCATCTTCTACTGGATTGTGAGCAACTGACGGCCATTCGCCAAGTCTGAACTGCTACTCGTGCCGCAATGCTTCAATCGGGTCAAGTCGAGCCGCGGCTCTCGCAGGGTAGAGTCCAAACAGAACGCCGATCCCGACAGAGATGCCGAACGCCAGTGGGAGGCTGGCAGGAACCGGACGTGGCTGCATTCCCATGAGCATCTTGCCAAGGTCTGATCCAGCTGTGCCACCTTCGAAGATCAAATTCTCGACGACAAACTTGATCAGATCGAACGCGATCGGCGTCATCAGGCCCAGTGCTACGCCGATTAATCCGCCACTGCCAGCCAGCACAACCGTCTCGGTCAGAAATTGCAGTGTGATGTCGTGCTGTTTCGCACCGAGAGCTCGTCGAATTCCGATTTCTCTGGTCCGCTCTGTGACGGTCGCGAGCATGATGTTCATGATACCGATACCGCCAACGATCAGGCTGATCGCGGCGATTGAACCCAGGACGACGTTAAAGATATCGCGAATCTGTTCGGCTTGTCGAAGAAGTTCCAGCGGAACAACCACGGAATAGTCGCGGTCCGATTTATGGTTTTGCCGCAGGCTTTCCCGGATTACGTCGGCTGTCTGTTCAACGCGATCTTTGTCGTTAATGCGCAGCGTAATCTGGTTGAGTTCAATCTGTTCTGCGCTGAAAGAGCCAGTTGTTCGATCGATATCCAGGTCACCCATTCGTGCCCGCATCGTTTCCAGCGGAATGTAAACGTCGTTGTTGTAGTCCTGACCTGACATGCTGCCACCGATGGCCGCGCTGGCTTCGCGGGCTCGGGTCACGCCTACAATGGTGTAGTAACGGTCGGCAATCTTGATTGACTGCCCCAGAGGATCTTCGTACTGAAATAGCTCCTGCGCGGAGCCGGCCGCCAGGACGGCGACGTTGGATTTGTCGGATCGATCCTTGTCCGAGATGAATCGGCCTTGCGCGAGCATCAGGTGGTTCACATCCAGATACTCGGGCGTGCAGCCGACGATTCTGCAATTCAGCTCACGATGGAGGTGGCGACATGATTTTGTGAGTTCGCGGATGGGAATGGCTTTTTCGACAGTCGGTATCGTCTTCGATAACAGATCGTAGTCTGCTCGAAGCAATCCATAGCGAAGCACAAACGAATTGGAGCTCTGTGCGCCAGCTGTTTCTTTCGGAGGCTTCACGCTGCGGACAATGATGTTTGTTGCCCCCAGTTCAAGCACCTGTTGCTGAGCCTGTTGGCTGGCGCCTTCACCAATGGCCAGCATTGCAATGACCGAAAAGACTCCGAAGACAATACCCAGCATTGTCAGCCCTGACCGCAGCTTGTGCAGCATCAGACTCTTGAGAGCCAGCTGGATTGTTCGAATCAAATTCGGCATGAATATCACTCAGTTCAGGAAATAATCTCTCAATAACCCGGTGCCACATTGGTGTTAACCGGGAAATACTCCTTCTCCGGCAACAACTCCGTCTTTCATGTAGATTTGTCGTTTCGCTAGTTTTGCGACGGCCGGCTCGTGAGTCACCATGATGATGGTGCGACCCTCACGGTTGAGTGCCAGAAGCATCTCCATGATTTCTGATTCGGTTGCAGAGTCCAGGTTTCCTGTCGGCTCGTCCGCCAGAATAATCTGTGGATCATTCACGAGCGCTCGAGCGATGGCGACACGTTGCTGCTGACCACCAGACAACTGGAATGGCCGGTGGTCCAGACGGTCGCCAAGGCCGACCAGCTTGGCCAGGTATTCAATCCGTTCGCGTTCTTTCGTACCGATCGTGGGATATCCGGTTCGATAGTGCAGCGGGACTTCGATATTTTCCACGACTGTGTACTGCGGGATCAGGTTATACGACTGAAAAATAAATCCGATCAGTTCATTGCGAATGGATGACAATTGATCGTCGGACATCAGGGAGACGTCTTTGCCTCCGATGATGTACTTGCCGAGTGTCGGGCGATCCAGAGCTCCCAGCAGATTTAAAAGAGTGCTCTTGCCGCTTCCGGATGATCCCATGATGGCGACAAAGTCCCCTTTCGGAAAATCAATCGAGACTCCGCGTAACGCTTTAACGACGACCGGGCCGAGGTCGTAATGCTTTTGCAGGTCAATAACCTGAGCTGCCATTTCCATGAAAGACACCCGCCTGATTGGAATCCGAACTGTAAACCGGATGAGTGATCCCGCTCTCTTTAGCGGCCCTGCCCCGATGCTTCCTGTCGTTTTCGGAATGCTTCCATCATTTCGTCGAGTGTGATCTTTCCGTCACCGTTCCCGTCAGTCTGGTCGAACGTTTCAGGCCGGCTCGCCTCGTCCTTTGTGATCGCTCCATCCTTGTTCTTATCCTGACGATCAAAGATGGCTTTTGGATCGAACCCGCCCCCACCGCCTGGAGCCCCGGATGCGCCTTGTGGTGCGCCCGGTGATGGACCGCCACTTCGGGCACCTTCACCACCTTTTTCGCCCCGCGGTCGACCACTTCCCATTTCTCCGGGCATTCCAGCCGCCCCCGGCATCGATGGGCCCCCCGCGCCACGCTTTGATCGATCGGGCGTTTCGGCTTTCGGGCGATTGGCTTCGGCTTCAGTTGACAGGCGATTTTCAAGTTCGCTCAGCTCTTTCGAGAAGTGGGTGCGCGGGCTCATGATGACCATTTCGCCTTCGGAAATCCCATCCAGGACCTCCATGTATTCATCGTTCGCGTCACCAACTTTAATCTCTCGTCGTTCCGCAGTGGTCTTGCCTGCAACATAGCTGAAGTAATGACCAGAGAACGAGATGACCGACTGAACGGGAACCTGCAGGACATCTTCTTTTCGGTCTTCGACAATAATGCGAACCTGCGCCGTCATGCCCGGCTTCAGGCGTCGTACCTTTTCGGTTGAGTCTGTAATTTCAATCACCGCCTGATACTCTTTCAGGTCGGTATTGGGCCAGCTGCCCGGCATGGGCACGGACGAGACCGTTTGCAATCGGCCGTGATAAGGGTCCCCGGGCAATGCGTCGATCTCAATTTCAACCGGCTGACCAACCATCACGCGGCTAATCTTTGATTCGTGAATTCGTGCGTCGATCTTCATCGCATCCAGGTCCGGCAGGTTGATGATCGCCTGACGTTCACGGACACTGGCTCCTTCTTCGATGACGACCGGTTCGCTGCGGCTGCTCTTTTGGGAGGCGTAAACGACTTCACCGGCCTGAGATGCCACCAGCCGGCTTGCGGCAATCTGTCGCCGGAGCAGTTCAAGCTTTTCCGTTTCGACGGCTTCGGTCAGTTTGGCCGCTTCCAGGTCAGCCTGAAGCAGCGCCATGGCCGCCTCACCTTCAAGCTTCGCTCGCTGCGTCTCGCGTTTCGTGTCTTCCGCCAGCTGCTTCAGTTCTTTGACAGTGCGGGTGTAGGTGAACTTTTCCAGAACGTTCAGCTCACCCTTCTTCACGACCAGCTGGATTTCTGACTGCGTCACCTTAATCCGGGAGCCTTCGAGTACGTTCAGATTGGCATAGCCACGGCGAGCCTGGTCCCGAACACGCTCATAATCTTCCATGTTCATGGCGAGCGCTTCTTCGTTCTGTTTGATCTCGCCTTTCAGTGTTTCCAGGGCCTGTTGGTACTCACCGCCCTCGGCCAGATACTTTTCGAGGTCCAGTTCTGCGAGAGATTCGGCCAGCTCAGCTTTGGCAATATTGCTGGCGTTTGTCGTCTCCTGAATCTGGATGTTCTTCTGCGCCTTTTCCAGATTCGCCTTGGCCGTCGTCAGCTTAATCTGCTGCTCTTTTTCTTTTTCAACCAGGACGGACGAATCCAGTTCACAGAGAACATCGCCCGCCAGGTAGTCGCCTTTGCGAATTTTCTGGCGGTCTTCAACGAGGACCTCGGTGAATTCGCCCAAAGTGACGTCGTAGCTTTGTTCTGTTCCGTCGTCAGCAACAACACGCAGTGTCTTGTGCGAATCCGAATCGACGTCGACGAATTCTACCACACCGTCGAAGTCTGCGATGACGGGGCCGCTTACGCGACTGCCTTCAGGAACGAGGCTGATAATAGTGGTCGAGCCCTCGATCTTGCTGGTCAACGTTGCATTTCGAAGACTGTCGACCGTTCCATTCTCAGTGATCATGATGCGGAACGGGCCTTTTTCCGCCATGCGAAGTATATACCTGGAACTCAGACTCGCCTCCGACGGGCGAATTGCTGACATCAGGGGTTCTCGAATCGCTGGCACTGAAAAGGCCACGACCGCACCGACAATCAGCATCGATACCACGATCAGCAGCATTGATTTGCCGGAGCGTTGATTCGAATAACGTGTCATAAGCTGGCGAGCGACGACGGTTTTAGGAGGGAGCATCCTCTGAGACCTCACGTTGTTTGGTGATTAGGTTCCGGGAAGGCGGGCCTGAACAGTATTGGGAACCTAAGGATTCGGTATCGGCGGGACAGAACTGAAGTCTGGTGAGCCTTCAGATTGTACACCATCCATCTTCTGATAAAACCCGTCAGTCCAAACTCCGCGCCGGTCGATTTCCATAATACCCATATCGCGGAACACATTGAGACGGTTATTTTCGTACGTGACCCAGTCACTCACCAAAGAATTCTGGGCTCCAAGTACCGAATTCAAGGCGTTCAACAGGTTCAGAGCGTTCGTCTGGGCGGCTCCCTGAGCGGACAACGAGGCGTTGTCGTACTGCAGAGCAGCGTTTCGAACTGTTTGTCTGTCTACCTCAATTCGCTTCTCCTGAACTGTAATCTGACGCCAGGCCTGGCGAATACTCTGCTTAATCTGGTCTTCCAGCAGCATGTAGGCCCGGCGTTCACGCTGATAATTGATCAGGGCAACGTTGTAGGCATTTCGCTCGTCCACCATATCCATCGGCGTCTTAAAGTCGATGCCCCCCTGGTAATTGGAGGATTCGCCGCCGGCCCCGGTCTTTGCGGAAAGCCGCAGGTCCATGGTGGATTCAAGCCGATTTGCGGCGATTTCAACAGCACGCCGCCTGTCCATAACGCTGGCTCGAGCGTTCATCAGGTCGTGTCGTTGTTCCAGCCCAATCCTCACGACTTCTTCGATATCGGGTTTGGGCTCGCCCGACGTCAGCGCGAACCGATTTAACGCGATGGCTTCCACGCGAAGACCCGCCTGCACCACCTGAAGGCTCTGTGCCGCGCGCTGAAGGTCTTCCCGCAGGGCGAATGCCGCTTTGCGGATGAACTGCATCAGCTTGTCCGCATCCATGCTGACGGAATCGCTCTTGTTGGCCTGCTTCAGGTACTGCCATGCAGACGGCATCTCCGAGGGTTCCACGGTTCCGTTGTTGTCTGCATCCAGCTTCTGAAGGATCGATTGTGCACTATCGGCATTCGCGACTTCCAGGAAAGAATCCAGTGTGGCAGATGCAATGGCAAACTCGCGCTCACTCATTCGGAACAGCCGCAGATCCCTTTCCAGATCCGCCATGACTCGCTCGCGCTCACCTTCTGAGATGAAGTATCTGCGTCCGTCTTCTGTCTGCTGCCAGTCGGTTTCTGTGGCCTGCAAAATCTGGCGGATTGGCTCAAAGTCATTCTGCACCTGTGTCAGGCCCACCTCAAACAGGTGATCTCTGTCGAGCGCCAGTTCTGAGAGGTAGTCTTTCAGGATCTCAACATCAACGGCCGCGCCGGTGTCTGCCGGCGGCAGAAGCTTTTGCCCCAGAGAAAGCTGAAGCTCACGAAATTCCTTTTCCGCCTGAATCAGTTTCAGGCTGATTAATTCGAATGGAGCCAGCAGTGTTTCATCGATCTCAAGTTGTACGTTGGGCGGAAGACCGAGGGTGATCTTCAAATTGTCCAGCTGATCGGCATACTGTCGACGAGAGTTCTCCAGCTGGTTCTGAGTACTGTTGTAATTGGTCCGCAACTGTGCCGCCGACAGACTGACCACATTGCCCTGTTTGTAAGCAATGATCTGCTGCACAGCGGCCTGATAGGCTTCGTTGTCGGTCAGGGCCAGTAATTCCTGTTCCTGCGCGTCGGTCATCTCACCGGTCCACGTCAGGGTGCGACCGTCGTATCGAAGATTTCCCTGAAGACTTTCCGGAATTTCGAAGTCATCCGGCATCTGCGGCAACATCTCCGGCAGCAGATTGGGCTTACGGCTATCCTGAGCTTCCTGAGCATCCAGCTGCTCTCGAAGCTGACGCAAATTGTTTTCCGTATTCAGGATGTTCTGCTTTTGCTGCAGCAGGCCCAGGTAACTTTGAGCAACACTGGTGAAGAGCGTTTGTCGAAATCGAGCCAGTGTTCTCGCCTGATACAGAACATTACGTTCTGCCTGTGTCAGCGGTTCCAGAGCGATCTTGCGACCAGCGTTCAGCAGCAGAGGCTGCGTCAGTGTAAAGGCCATCGACGATGCTGAAGAATCCTTCGAACCAAACAGCCAGACGGTTTGGTTGACAAGTTCAACGGCAATCTGCCCGCCGGCAGGAAGTGCCTGAGAGATTCCAAATGCCGGACGGAAGGCGGCATTGGAACGCCCCGGATCCGGATTTGTCAGCGAAAAACCAGCTCCCGGTGCGGCTCCGGCCGTATTAATGAAACGGACGCCTAAACGAAATCTTTCCAGCGTTAAGGCAAGAGCATCCAGATAGAGGTCCTCGATGTTTGTCTGATAATCTCTGCTGTGGATGTAGGCCAGGTCCACGGCATCCGGAAGGGTGACTTTCAGGATCTGAATCTGGGAATGTCCAATCACGGGATCGGCGCCCTGCACCGCCACTCCGTATGGTTCCAGCCATTGCGGGTTTTCAATGCTGAGTGCTGTGCCCAGCTTGTGCCAGCTCTTGTACCCGCGTTTTCCATTCACGCAGTGCATGAATTCGTGTGCAGCTGGATCATCGGGCGGAAGTGGTTCACAATCCGGATCATAGGGATCGAAAAATCGGCTTCGGACATCCGGCTTCAGGTCGATCCGGGGGACCTGCCATCGCGGATCATTCAGCTTCTCGGTGACCGCATTGTAGGTATCTTTTTCTGCCTGCCGTCGCCAGAATTGGCGCGAACACCCGCTGAACGTAGACAAGCTCAGTGACCCCATCATGAGCCATGTGGTCACTTTGCGTGCGTATGTACCAGTCAGTTTAGTCAGCATCCTGCTGCTCTCCATTGAGTCCGTGTTCGTCCCTGAACACAAAAAAGAAGCAGTGGCGATCGACGTCAATGGTGCGTGTCAATCGTAACTGCCCTGTCGAACGTCGCGTGCTTCGATGATCCGTCATTGAGGCTGCGAACGTTCGTCCCACTGTGCTCTCCCTTCTGTTCCTCGAACAGCCGGGCGACCACCCTCGTCCAGATTTGCAGGCTGGTCGGACGGTGTGGGTTATTCGGATTTCGTCCAGGATTCGACCCGTACTTCATGGCATCCGGGACCGGATTTCAGACTCGGGATAATCGATCCAGTCCGCGCGAACAGATCCCTATGATCTTCAAAGGCCGAACGAAGCGGACATCCGCTGTGAACACGAAAACCAAATTGACCAACAGAATCGTCAACGTCGATAGAATCGTTACATTTTGACAAACTCAACAGACTCTGCGGCCCCGCTGACAGTTCGCCACCCTTGAAACTCAAGAGAGAATTTGTGTGCCCATAACGCCTTCCGCTCGTAAACCCCTTGTGACCCTTTCTGATGCGGCATTGTCGTTCGATGGAGAACGACAGGTCCTGCGGCAATTGAATCTGGAAGTCGCGGAGGGAGAATTCCTCAGCATCGTCGGACCTTCAGGCAGCGGCAAGTCGACGGTGCTGCGATTGATTGCGGGGCTTCTCGAGCCAACCGGCGGAAGTGTCAGCAGGCACCTCGAGAGAACTTCGCTGCATTTTGGGTTTGTTTTTCAGCAACCCACTCTGCTGCCCTGGCGTACGGCGATACAGAATCTGCTGCTGCCAGCGGAACTGGGAGCAGAAAAGAAGGATGTCTCGATCTATGACGCACAGCAAATGCTCAGGCGAGTGGGACTGTCAGAATCAGATACGCAAAAGCGTCCTTCAGCACTTTCGGGTGGGATGCAGATGCGGTTGTCCCTGGCCCGTGCGCTGATTCTTCGCCCCGATGTCTTACTGCTGGATGAGCCGCTGGCAGCTGTCGATGATCTGCTTCGAATGAGCCTGCAGGAAGAAGTTCGCCGGCTGCACGAGGAACTGTCACTGACTTCGGTTCTGGTGACTCACAATCTTGCTGAAGCTGTGTTTATGAGCGATCGCGTTGTTGTTTTGTCGGGCTCTCCTGCTCGCGTGACGCATGACGTGCCCGTCAAATTCAAAGAGCTTCGGAGTTCTGAACTCCGAAGCTCCGATGAGTTTCATCGTCAGGTGGATGGCCTGACGAGGCGTTTGCTGGGAACGGCTACTTCAATTCTCTGACGCGGATATTTTTGAATTCAACCCACATCGGCTTACCGGCGTGCAGTTGCAGCGCGACGATACCTTCTTTCAGGGCCAGCTCAGGGTCTTCGTCGGTGAAGTCCAGCACGAGGCGACCGTTGGTGTAGTGCTGGATGTGGTTGCCTTTTGCAATGATGACGACATCGTTCCAGTCATCGACTTTGAACAGGTTGGAATATTCTTCCTTCGAGATCAATTCCTCCTGAACATGCTTCTTTCCGTCAGACCAGTTCGCCTTTTCGCCGACAAGACAAATTCGTCCTCGCTTGCCACCCTCGTCGTAGATAAACCCGCTGACGTTGGGCAGTGTGTTCTCATTTCGGATTTCATGCTGGTATCCACGGACCACCCAGTCGTTGCGAACTTTACCTTCGGTGATGTGACGAGATCGGTACTGGATGCCTGAATTGTTGGAGGCGTTGCAGCGGAATGACAATCGCAATTCAAAGTCGTTCAGCTTTCCTCCCTGCCAGATCAGGAATGTATTGCCGTTGGCGGCGTTTTCGGGAGTAGTTTCACCATGGATGACACCGTCTTTCACGGACCAGAGTCTTGGGTCGCCACTCCAGCCTTCGAGGTCCATTCCATTAAACAACACCTTCATGCCTTCCGACTCTGCAGGGGCATTTCTGTTGTCGTCCGCATTCTCTGTGACGATCAGCAGGCAGGTCAACATGAACGTAAAGAATCGCATTGAAATCTCCGGAGGTTGGTGTTTGGGGCGTGTGACTACGTCAGGGAAATTCGGAATGACAATAGGTCAGGTGAGAGTCCTGCTGGTGTCGTTGGTGTGAAGCGTCGAGCATACCCGGCGAACTACCGACATTCAACGCCCAGTATGATGGAGTTTAATCCGCTGCCAATCCCCATCAGAGCCAGGTTGGTTCCCGCTGCCGGAGGATTGTTTTCCAGCCCCAGCGACAACGCCATCGGCAGCGCTGCCGCGCCAGTATTTCCGAATCGCTCCACTGTTGGAAAATCCAGTCGTGGGTCCAGTCCAAGGCGTTCCATCAAGAGATTGCGATGTTGTTTTCCAACCTGGTGAGTAAATACACGATGGACCGACGTATTCGTCCAGCTCAGAAGGGCCTTGGCTTTGGTCCATGTCCTTTGAGCGATGGCGATTCCTGCGTGAAGCAGGGCCTCAGAATCTGTCTCCATTCGGGGTCTGGAATCTCCATTCGCAGACGAATCGACTCCTCCAGCGCAAAGATTATGGGCTGACGAATCGGATAAGAACGCTCCACCTTTCAACATTCGGTGCGTCTTGCTGAGTCGTTTGTCGCAAAGGACGATGGCGGCCGAACCGGATCCAATCGTGAGAGATGCAAAGGCTGGTTTGATGGATTGTCGAGTGATCGACGGATCATTCAGCAAACTATCGATTGTCCCTTCGACAAGGCTTCGACCGGTTTCCGTTCCAACAACGACGCCTGCACGGATTCGGCCGAGTTCAATCAGATCAGCGATGATCAGCATGCCATTCAAGAGGCCCAGGCACGCGTTGCTCACGTCCATCACGAGCGAATCACCGGGAAGTTGAGCGGCTGCATGAACTGCGGCTGCCGTTGCGGGTTCCATCTGGTCGCGACAGACAGAGCCGTGGATCAATGCACCAAAATAGTGCCGGGGTATGCCGGATCGATCGATGGCGTTGTTTGCGGTTTCGGCGCTAATTGTTCCGGGACGCGTGTGTCGATCGAAAAATCGACGCTCCTGAATTCCGGTCATAAGCTCCAGACGCCCGGATGGCAGGCCCAGCCGTTCGTACACAGGAGCCAACTGTCGCTCCAATTCTTCCGATGTCACAACGTTGGTGGGAAGGGTGTGGCTGACGGCTTCGATACAGACGTTCTGATAACGCATCCGAGATTGCTTCCGACGGAAAATAATCAACAGCAATTCAACTTACTGCCGGATCAAAGAGGCTCACGTTTGAAAACAGGGCGGAAAATAACCGGAAGCCGGAAAACAGAAAACGCACCTGGCTTGCGCGAGGTGCGTTTTTGGCAATGTTGTCTCTGCAATCTCAGATTCGAGCCCCGAGAGCGTCCGAAGATTCAAGCCGCTGTCGCAATAACTGAATTTCGTCCAGCATTCCAGTGCGTCGATCACTGTCTTCGGGCGTTGGATCCCGTTGCTCGAGCATGATCGCGCTACGAACGTAACGCAATCCCCTTAGCAGGACGTCGCGCTCGTGGGGGGTCAGCTCAACCTGAAAAATACTGTCCATCGCGAAAGAACTCCGACAAGACTTCGGCATCAATGCGCGATCGCGGAAACCTCCCTGATTCCCGATTGGCGTTTCGTACGACATGCAAGTGTACGCCCAGCATCGGTCACACTCAAGCCGTCCGTTTTTGCTATTTTGGGCCAGATGTCAGAAATGCACACCCAGGAATCAAATTGACAATCAAACCCGAAACTCAAGGAATGTCGAAGATCTGTGTCAGGAAATCTTTGATGGAGAGGGCTTCTGTCCCCGGGAAGGATCGTAAAAACCAGAGATTTGGCCTAAAGCTGTCTGCTTCCTTGATGTCAATTCAGGCTTCAGGTCGGTGACACTGCAAATTGCAGTTACCAGAGGGAGATCTGATAATTCCGGGACTGCATATTTGGCCGACGAAACGTTTGCCCGGGTAAAATTGGAAGCACTGTCCTGCTCCACAGTTTGAGCAGTATCTTCGCCCGGATCCGCCTCCCTTCCGTTTGCAGCAACGTCAGCGATCCTGGAGATTGGCAGCCTGTAAGTCCCGGAAGCAATCCGCACCTCGTTTGCTGCCAGCGTGTTTTCTCCATGAAGATCAAACGGAGGGTGTGGACTAAACCCCACGACTAAAGTCGATGCTGACTTTCCGTTGAAGAACCCGGGCAGGCACGCTGGACGACGGAAAACCGTCGCGTTTTCAGGTCTCCCGCTCGAGCCAGTCCCGTACTTCAACTGGCTGCTAAGCGAAGCTAAGCAACACCATGGAAAGAATGTTTGCCATTTGCCTGGCCTACACGTTCCGTTGGTACGGTGCTGAATCTGTGGGGACGAATTCTGATCACCTGGATCGCAGGTTTTGTGGATAACCCGTCCCTACTTATACTGCTCAAGCTGGTTCCGATTCGAAGTCACTTCGCGAAGGATCTTTCCGTGAGTTGCCGATCAAACGGTTGTTTCTCTGCGAGTCGCATGCGTCGACTGATGTGGGTTTTTCTAGCGATCCTTTCTTCAGGTCATCCATTCTGCGGAGGCGGACTGTTGGCAGAGGATCGGATCGGCGATGGTCTTGTTGCGCTGTACACCTTCGAAGCTGGTGGTGGGGGCCAGGTGCAGAATCGTGTGTCCGAAGATTCACGCGGCGGGCTGAAAATCATGGCCTCAAGCCATGCGTCCTGGCAGATAGACGGGATTCGTGTGAACTCCTCGACTCGACTCTATCAGCAGGACGCTCAGCACATCAATAAGTCGATCGTGCGGTCGGGAGAATGCAGTGTTGAAATCTGGCTGACTCCCGAGAACCTGCAGCAGAAAGGACCGGCGAGGATTGTTTCGCTGTCGTCTGATCCTTCGCATCGGAATCTGACTGTTGGGCAGAATGGCGACACTTTCGAAGTTCGATTGCGAACGACAGGGACTTCTGAGAACGGTCTGCCTTCTTTCGCAACGGCGAGTGGAACGGTGACAACAACGCGTACCCATTTGGTGGTGACCCGCAGCCGTAACGGACAGGTCCGGATTTTCCTGAATGGCAAAGTCGCGTACTCCGGTCGTGTCGAAGGGGAGTTGTCAAACTGGGATTTGAACTATCCGCTGGTCGTTGCGAACGAAGCAACGGGTGATCGGCCCTGGATAGGTACGATTCATCTGATGGCCTTGTTCGATCGCGCGATCAGCGGCAGCGAAGTCCAATCGAATTTTGAGGCGGGTGTGATTGCCGGCCGAGAACTGATGACAAGGCTCCCTGTGCCCGCGAAGCAGGCGGTTAGTTTTGTACAGGACGTTCGCCCGATACTTCAAAAACACTGTTTCGAATGTCATGCCGCAGGCAACGAAGAAGGTGGACTTAATCTTTCTATGCGATCGCGAGCGATGGAGGGCGGTCGAAACGGGGCGAGTATGCGTCGCGGGCACAGTGCTCTGAGCCCGCTGATTCACCGTGTCGCTCGTCTCAGCGAAGCAACGGCAATGCCTCCGGAAGGTTCATTAACTCCGGAAGAGATTGGCGTTCTTCGCAGGTGGATTGACGACGGGGCCATTTGGCCGGAGTCCGCAGACATCGCGGATCCCCGGATTGAAAAAGCTCGAGAACACTGGGCCTTTCAGCCTCTGGCCAGTACCGTCCCGATTCCGCAGTTGAGCAAAGACCAAACGCCTTCCGGTAACCCGATTGATGCGTTTGTCATGGCGGCTCTCAGCAGGAAGGAGCTGGCGCTGAACCCTCCGGCGCCGGATGATGTACTTGTGAGACGCATGGCGATGGATGTTGTCGGGCTGCCCCCAACACCGGAAATGCATAAGGTTTATGCTGATGATCCTGGTTCGCTTGTCGAACACCTGCTGGCAGATTCCGGTTATGGCGAGCGATGGGGGCGTCACTGGCTGGATGCAGCTCGTTACGCGGATAGTGATGGGCAGGAGGGCGATCGGGATCGTCCCGGCGCGTGGGTATACAGGGACTTTGTCATTCGAGCCATGAACGACGATATGCCGTTCGACCAGTTTGTAAGATGGCAGTTGGCTGGGGACGAGTTGTCCCCAGAGAATGTTCTGGCTGTCTCTGCAACCGGTTTTCTGGCCGCCGGGCCAAGCACCGTTCTGGAAGATTCATTCCTGGAAGAGGAGCGACTGCAGAATCGATACAACGAACTGGATGACATCGTTTCAACGACCGGGAGTGCACTGCTTGGGTTGACGATCGGGTGTGCAAGATGTCATGACCATAAATACGACGCCGTTTCGTCGCGGGAGTATTATCGACTGCTGAGTGCCTTCCACAGCGGCGATCGCAGGGAGGTCAAACTAGCCGGCCTTTCAGATCAGGCGATGATTTTTCAGGACTTTGGGGCCGAACCACGAACGACATGGTTATTTGAACGCGGTGATTTCTACGATCGCGATCAAATCGTTCAGCTTGGTTTTCTGAACGTCCTGACGAATCAAACGACTCCCGAAGCTTACATGGAGACTGCCCTGCAAACGGCATCAAAGCCAGACTCAACCCGTCAGAGGACTGCGCTGGCATGGTGGATGACGGATTCGCAGCGGGGGGCCGGTGCGCTCTTGGCTCGCGTGATCGTAAATCGTCTGTGGTATCACCATTTTGGTGAAGGCCTGGTTCGCAGCGTTGGCGATTTTGGTGTGCGAGGCGAACTCCCTTCTCACCCTGAGCTGTTAGAGTGGCTTGCCAGTGAGCTTGTGAATCACGGCTGGTCGCTGAAGCACATCCATCGGCTGATCCTGAACAGCAGGACGTGGCAGCAAAGCTCAGAGTTTCGTGAAAATGCGTCGACTGTAGATCCCGAGAATCAGCTTCTGTGGCGGTTCACACCGCGTCGGCTGGAGGCGGAAGTCCTTCGCGATTCGATGTTGTCCGTGGCAGGTCTGCTCAACCGACAGATGTATGGTCCTTCATTCAAACCACCGATTTCGACTGATGCCATGATTGCCCGCAATCTGAAAACGGCATACCCGAAAGACGTCGAAGAATCAGACGACACACGCCGCCGCACAGTGTACATGTTTCATAAACGAGTGATTCCTTATCCACTGCTGCAGGCGTTCGATCGGCCTGACAGTCTTCAGAGTTGTTCTCGCCGAAGCGTTACGACAGTGGCTCCCCAGGCACTTGCCATTCTGAACGATCCTTTCGTACGTGATTGTGCGAAGAACTTCGCCCGCCGGATTGCCAGTGAGTTTCCTGACAGTAATTCCGGTGAACGCACATCAGACCGCGTGCGTGCATGCATTGAATCAGCTTTGAGTCGTACTGCGACTTTGGGAGAAGTCGAACAGGGTGTGGCATTTGTTCGGTCGCAGGTGAACTTCAGGCAGGACAGAGGCGGCAATGAACCCGTCGACGTCGTATCGCTGGCTGATTTCTGTCAGGTACTGTTCGGACTCAATGAATTTGCCTGGATCGAATAATTGTTTGTCATGTCTGGAAATGGACCATTGGCAGGAATCGAACAACGCGAGCTTCCGGACCGGGTGCCTGGTCCGGAACGCGATTGTGTCAGTGAAGGTCCGTGAAGATTCAGCCACCTCGAACTCAGGGTACGGATGGATTTCAAAGCCATCGTCCTGCCTGCTAGAATGCGGGACGTATGACCGCCGGAAGTGTCGATCACGTGGGGCAGATCCGTTCCCTGGATTTGGACACAAGTTGTGGTGTATCGAAACGTCGTCTGATCGCAGCCATTTGGGCTTAATTTCTGGTCCTTTGTAGAAGTACATGCACGATGCCTGTCTATCTTGGAATTGATATCGGAACGAGTGGCACGAAGACTCTGGCCATGCGAGAGGATGGTCAGATTCTGGCAACGGCGACGGAAGAATATCCATTGAGCAGTCCGAAGCCCGGATGGAGTGAGCAAGACCCAATTGACTGGTGGAATGCCTCCGTCAAATCCGTTCGCCGCGTGATGAAAGCTGCCAAACTCAAGCCAGCGGATGTCGGAGGGATTGGACTGAGCGGTCAGATGCACGGTAGTGTATTTCTGGACAAGTCAGGCGAAGTCATCCGCCCTGCTCTGCTTTGGAATGATCAGAGAACGGCAGCGGAATGCGCTGAGATTGAATCACTGGCCGGAGGTCGATCGAAGCTGATTCAGATGGTGGCCAATCCCGCATTGACCGGTTTCACCGCCCCGAAAATTTTGTGGTTGCGGAATCGTGAAAAGAGAAACTTCCAGAAAACCGTTCAGGTCCTTCTTCCGAAAGACTATGTCCGGTATCGCATGACGGGCGAGTTTGCGACAGAAGTCAGTGATGCATCCGGAACGTTGTTGCTGGATGTTGTGAAGCGAGACTGGTCGAAGCCATTGCTCAGCAAGTTGCAGCTTGATGCGTCGCTGCTGCCCAAAGTTTATGAATCCGAAGAGGTCAGCGGTCAGCTGACCGAAATGGTCGCCAGAGAGATGGGGCTGTTACCCGGAACGCCGGTTGTCGGAGGTGGTGGGGATCAGGCTGCAAGTGCGATTGGCAACGGAATTGTGCGGAAAGGTGTCGTTTCTGCGACCATGGGGACAAGCGGCGTTGTGTTTGCGCACAGCGACGATGTGCAGGTCGATCCGGCGGGACGTCTCCATACATTCTGCCATGCGGTTCGCGGAAAATGGCACGTCATGGGATGTGTATTGTCAGCGGGCGGGAGTCTGCAGTGGTTCCGAAATCAGCTCTGTCAAAGCGAAATCGATCTTGCGAAAAAACAGAAGGTTGACCCTTACGAGCTGATCACGCAGCAGGCTGCGGCAGCACCAGCAGGATCTGAGGGCCTGTTCTTTCTGCCGTATCTGACGGGCGAACGGACGCCCCATGCCGATCCGAATGCTCGTGCCTGCTGGATTGGCTTAAGTCTTCGGCATGGGAAAGGCCACATGGCCCGGGCCGTTATGGAAGGCGCTACCTATGCGATGCGCGACACACTGGAAATCATTCGGGAGATGACGATCCCGGTGAGCGAAATTCGACTCTCTGGCGGTGGGGCACGCAGCGAATTCTGGCGGCAAATGCAGGCGGACATCTACGGTCAGCCTGTTTGCACAATTAACGCGGAGGAAGGTCCGGCGTATGGAGTTGCTTTGTTGGCTGCTGCCGGAACCGGTGCCTACAGCGATGTTGTTGAAGCGTGTAACGCGACCATTCGTGTCGTTTCGAAGACCAGCCAGAAATCGAAAGCTGTGAAGAAGTACAATTCGGGGTACCCGATTTATCAAAAGTTGTACCGTTCACTTCGCGACGATTTTGCGGACATCCAGAATCTGGTGAACGGGTAGGTTGCTCTGCAACTTGAACGCCGCTGAATTGAGGCGGAAGGGCGGACGGCTTCGCAGCCTGTTGTAAGACGGGACTGGCTCGAGCAGGAGACCTTAATACACGACGGTTTCCAGTCGTCCTGCGTGCCTGTCCCGGATTTTCAACGGGATAGTTAATATCTCAATTCGGCGGCAATTGTCGGGCCCATAAAACCAATATTGGTGCCAATTCCCAGAGCGTCGTCTGAGAATGTGTTGTTCATCCAGTACTGGGTTTCCCAGGCTGTTCTCAACTGCAGGACGGACGAGTGACCGATGGTCCTGGTCCATGAGACGCCAAGCTGATTCTCAACGATCTGCATCACTTCATCCCGGATTGGGCCGGTGGGGATGTAGGTCAGCATTGATGCGTTATTGATCTGTCCGAACAGCAAAGAACCTCGCACGTTCGCGAAGATATCGATTCCGCACGTTCCGACACCTCGTGTTGCCTCAACGGACACTGTTGGGCCCACACCTTCAAAAGACGCCTGTCCGATACCGAATGCTCCAATGACTGGCGAGTCATAGCGGAGTTTTGCATGACGGACACCGCTGGAGAACTCCAGATTCCACTGACGGAAACGCTGCAGGGAGATGATCTCCAGATCTGCAGCATGGGCGCCGACGTAGAGCGTGGAATTTGAAAACGGTGGATCGTAAGTGAATCCGTGACTATAAGACCAGTATCGGCCCCGGAGTCCAAGTCCACTTGCCGTACGGTAGCCCAGAGTGTAACGCATCCCTGACTCAAAGTGATGGTCGATTAACTGGCCGCCATTCGCAGAATTCAATGCGCCCATCGCCCCGCTCATTCGAGGGCGAAGAAATGTAAACTCAACGGACCCGAAGAGCTTGTCCTGATGATAATCAGGCGGAGATATAAAGCTCGGTGCGAGACGTGGTTGCCGCAGTGCCTGCAGATCTGCTTCCATACTGGCGATGCGCGATTCCAGATCCTGCATCGAAGAAGTGGAAACCAGAGTTTCTGCCATCAATGGCTCTGGTGAGTGGGACATCAGCGCAATTGCTTTGTCCGGGGAATCCCATTCAGGGGTAACGAGGGAATCAGCACGCGTAATCCGGAGTTGCGTCAACAGCAGCGCAAGGGCTGCCATGATAAGACGGGATGTATTCTTCCGCACACCAACTCCTCCTGAGTAGGCGAAACCATTCGGCCCAAAGTGATACTTCTTCAGACCATCGAAAGAATCAACGCGGCAACTTCAGTGATCGTCTGCCTGGTGGGGAAACTGTCACCGTCCCAATGACCCATATCCGACGATTCATTGATGCGACCGGCACAGACTGTCTAACCGGCGCACGGCTTCGTCGCACTGTAAGCACCTGGAAATGTCATCATGGTTCGCCTGTCGTTCCCGAACTGAACCAGGCCAGGTGCGTATTTTCGCAAAGGGGATAGCTTCACGGCGAAGATCGATGAGTCCCCAGTAACCTGGTTGGCCCCGTCAGAACGCGGATCTCGACCGGAATGTGAAAATGGAAACCGAATGCGGGGGATTACCCGGTGCCGGAATTCGAAACTCCAGTCGACCGGCCTGTGGCCATCCGGCTTCAATCCTCGGGTAGGGATGGTCTGTATTCGAGGGCAGGAATTCAATTGCCGGATTTGTCACGGTATTCAGGGGCCAGCAATCCCTCGCTGATGCGGCGGTTTCTTATCAATGCGGTGCTCGTCGAGACCCGGCTGTCAATGCCATGTGTTGGCAAGGCGTTATTCGTTTGCAGATGCCTTCAACAACGCATTCACAAATGGATTGATGTCGTCTTCATAGGTGAAGGCTTCTTCTTCTCCGTCACTAAAGAGTGAATCATCGAATCGCTTCGCCAGCTTTCCGTCCCTGCCGTAGACATAGACGGCAGGAATTGAAGCGAGATCCAGAGAGGCAAAAATTTCATCGGATTCCGTCGTACTCAGGATATTGGTGAAGGTCGCTGAGTTCTTCTTCAGAAACTTCTCTACCGGTGCACGGTATGTATCAACCGGTTTCGATTTGATTCCTATGTAATCGACATTGAAGCTGATGCATACGATCTCGGACGGGGACTGCTTTTGGAGTGCAACGAGCTTTGGGAACTCCTTCATGCATGGCAGGCAGGAGGTTGACCAGATATCCACGACGACAACTTTCCCCTGGTTTTTTCGAACAATCGCCTGAACATGCTCCCACGTTCCGTTCTGCAATGAAACAGCTGCGGCGTCCTGCCCCGAGGTGCTGTCACCGAAAGAGATGGCTGAGATGGCCAGCAGTACGATTGATGAAAGCCTGCCAATGAAAGTGGAGTGATATTTTGTAGAGCTCATTGGGGTACCTCGTTCCTGTCGCAAGAAAAACGTGTCGCATTCATTGATTTTCAGGGTGTAACAATCGCTGAACATTCGCGAACAAGTCTTGATCTTCACTGAGCGAAACGTTGGACAGTTCCACATATCCAACGCGTAATTCGAATTGGGTTGGCTCCATTGCCTCAGTCTCCGACTCTTTGGAGGGGCTGTCCGGCAGAGAGAACAGCACGCCATCTTTTGTTGATAAGCGGCCTGGGTTGTGAATTTGCAGTACGCAAAGCCGGCCCAGTTGTAACTCCTTTTCCGCAAGGCCGCCAACGATCGTACCATCGGGCTGGAAACGAACGTCTCCGGAACTCGGCAATTCATTTTGAGTGGCGACTGCGGAAAAATAGCTTTGTCCCACCTGGAGGCCAATTTCGCCATTGGGCAGTATTCGCATGTCGCCTCGTCGTGTGAAGACTCTTTTACCACACGAGGAGTTGCCACACGGGACGTTGTTGTCTGACTGTTGGCAACACGCATGAAGGCAAATCCAGAGCGTTGGGTCGTCTGGCAAAGCGATATCCAGGGGGCGCCCGGTGAAGCAAAGTTTGCCAGGCTCGAAACGCGTGACCACCTCAAGGTGAAGTGAATTGGCAGGCGACTGTGGATCGTTTTGAGTTGAAATGAATGCGGTGGCAGCTCGATAGCCGGGAATATGTGCCCCAGCCAGGTTCATGCGAAGGCGTTGCATTGCTGCTTCTGAGAATGAATCGGCCGTGTTGGGCTGCGTTTTCTGGGGATCGAGGAGTTCGTCGACAGAGTGGTCCAGGAATTTCAGGGAGGATAAGCCGGCGTGCGATCGCATTTGGTTCCTTTGTTCCAGCAGGAACCTGGCGTCATCAAGATTCACGCCGGTCAGCTCCTCCTCCCAAACCGTTCCTTCCGCGCCTTCGACCCGGAATTCATCAATGAGCTGCCGAAGTTCCGCGGTGTCCTCGGTTGTCATTGGGGTCGGATGTACACGCGAGTGAGAAGCCATCCGGACGGAACCGGAGTTCTCCATCTGGTTTGGAGGCTTCCCTGCTGTCGCGTCCCAACCGCTGTCCCCGAACATCGGTGGGTCAGCGATCGTGCTGGGAATGCTGGTTGGTGGTGGGGATGCTGGACCCTGACTGGATTCCGGGGTGAAGAGATTTCGACCCAGAATGGTGCCGCCCAGGCATGCAATACAGGCAAACAGCAACAAACGCGGCGCGATTTCCACAACGGCACCCTCCATGGAATCTGAACTGTGGTCACCTTCCTGTGAGCATCAAGACCCGCGGAATGTAATGAAATTTCCCGGTCCTGTCTGCTGGTTGCCAGCGTTTCATCCGATGAAATGCGGGTAATACAGCACAGAAAACCCCTGTTATTGCTCCGGTCATGGTAATCCGCGGGGAAAAAATCAGGCACGTTTGTGTCAAGGCTGCGTATTGGATAAACTCCCCGGTTTCGAAAAACGCGGGGGTTGCACGCGCAGGGGATTGATTCCGGCCCGTGCATCATGACGACTGTGAATGCGAGCGTTCAATTTCACTCCCGAAATTTAGTATCAGGGATTTCAGACAGTGCCAACAGCGACCGCAGTGAATGTGAAAGCCATCTTCGAATCCGAAGGCCCAATGACTCAGGACATGCTGACGCAATTGGAGTCGGCGATCAGCGGTTCACAATTAACTGATGTTCGTCAATGCGTAGGGGATCTGTGTCGTCATATTGATGGCGGCCGCAACTCAGAAGGGGCGATTGCCCGTGCTGGAGTTGGCAGTTACCTGCTGGCAAAGCAGGAGCAGGCGGATCGTCTTCTGTCCGGCGTGCAGAAAGATGGTTTGGCCTTGTTCGTACATGGCCAGTGTTTGTTGGCACTTGGTCGTGCTCAGGATTCAGGCGACCGTTTTGAAGCTGCCGCGAAGGCTGGTTTCGATCCTGTCGGGTGTACGCTTCGCCGGGCCGGTGCAATTCGTTCGGCGGGTTTGATCGACGAAGCCGAAAAACTGCTCCGTAGTGTCGCTGCGTCTGCGGCAAGTCGCGCGGAATACTCATTTCAGATGGGGTGCATTTGGGCTGATCGTGGAGATGCTCTGACGGCAGTGGAGTATTTCGAGCGGGCTGTGGACATGGACCCGCATCATTCTCGGGCTTTGTTTTGGCTGGCGGCTGAGAATTCTCTGCGAGGGAACGATGATGAGGCGATTCGCTACTACGAGCGTTCGTTGTCTCGTCCCCCGTTTTACATCGGCGCTCTGCTGAATCTTGGGTTGATGTATGAGGATCGCGAGAACTATCAGGCGGCGGCTTTCTGTTTCCGTCGAATTCGGGAATTCGACCCCAACAACGCCCATGCGGAACTCTACCTGAAGGACATCGAAGCAACTCAGGGGATGTACTACGACGAAGATTCGGCTCGTCAGGAAGCCCGCATGAAGCAACTGCTGAGTCGGCCTGTCACCGATTTTGAGTTGTCAGTCCGAAGTCGAAATTGCCTCCAGGCGATGGACATCAACAGCCTCGGTGATTTGACTGAAATCAGCGAGCAGGAATTGCTGTCCGGTAAGAATTTTGGCGAAACGTCACTGCACGAAATTCGCGAGTTGCTGTCCGCACACGGACTGCGAATCGGGCAGCATCTGCATCGAATCCACTCACGCGAACACGTGGTCGATCAGAACCTGTCTCCTGAAGAGCAGGCGATGATGAATCGTGTCATTGGTGACCTGAATCTTTCGGTTCGGTCTCGTAAATGTATGAATCGATTGAATATTCAGACGATCGGGCAACTCGTACAGCGTACTGCCGATGAACTCCTGGCCAGCAGGAACTTTGGCGTGACATCACTGAATGAAATTCGCCAGAAGCTGACCGAAATGGGGATGCGACTGCGAAACGACTGATTGTCGAACTTCTGGTGGAGAACCGTCCGCCGGAATGCCGTGTCTGCATCTTGCCGAACAAAGCAACTACCACTAAAATTGCAGACACAACCCGATGGTGTAATGGTAACACAACAGATTTTGGTTCTGTCGTTCCAGGTTCGAGTCCTGGTCGGGTTAATTCTTTCGAGCCAAAATCTCGAACGTAAACCACACAACCGCAAAGACTTGAAGCAATCACTGCTTCAGGTCTTTTTTTATGGAAATCTGAATCAGTGACAAATCAATGACACCTGTTGAATCCGAATTGGTTTCGTAGTGTCACTGTATTGGTTCCGAGCATTTCGCGTTGCGAGTCCGTCGGATGTCCATGGCTGGTTGAGGCACTCCCGGTGTTTTCAACAGACAGGGAGATTCAACGTGGCATCAATTCAACAGGGTCCAGGCGGCAACTATCAATTCTGTTTTCTCTTCAGGGATCAATGATTCCAACGGTCAGTTCGAAGCCAACGAGACTTCTCTCATTCGTTGAGCAAAGTTCACGCCACGACTGCCTGCGTGCAATGTGTGCGTTGGCGGCGTTCACCGGGGCACGGCAGTGAGATTTGTCGCGCACTGGTTTCAGATATTGATCTGATTGCCTCAACAGTCACGATTCGCGAACGACAGCAACACTCTTCCTTTCCGATGTACAGCGAGCGAGCAAATGGGAATCGATCCGGGGCTGGCACGTATTCCGCCACAGTTCTATGAGCGATTGTGCTTCAAGGGGAGGCGACCAACGGTTCATCGATCAATGATTGGGAGACCAGACAGATGAGCAGCGAAGGCGATACCGGCACTTGTTCCCCGACTCTCAAGAAGAGGCGATTAATTCCGTTTTCAAGTGACGGAACGTCGTTCCAATTCGTAATGCCCAACAAGCCCAGATAACCGGAGGTCTTCGGTTACTTTCCGAAACAGGTTAACGCGAACGTCTTGGCAGGATCGACATGTCGGAGCGGTGTAGCGTGGCTCGCCAGACGGTTGGTGAGTCATATCACGCTCGCATGAGTTGCCTGAATGCGGGCTATTGCATTCTGGAGTGTCAATCGCTCCGGCAGGTGCGTGAAGTGATGATTATCGTCATTTCGACGTCGTTGCCTGGTAACAGTTCGGGCTGTTGTTGGTCAGATTGTCGAATGCTTGGAATAGTCGGATCAAAGTGGATTGGTTGTTTTTCCCGGGCTGAGTAAGCTGGTCACAGAAACCGATCATCCCGGAGCACCTGCCCATGTCCGAAGTCACCCACATTCTGTCGCAAGTTGAATCCGGCGATGCAGTGGCGGCGGAAAAGTTGTTGCCGCTGGTCTACGAAGAATTGCGACGCCTCGCGAAGACGCGAATGGCTAATGAACGGTCGGACCACACACTGCAGCCGACGGCCCTGGTTCATGAGGCGTATCTACGTTTAGTGGACGTCAAGCAGGCTCAGCACTGGGATAGTCGTGGGCTTTTCTTTTCGGCAGCGGCCGAAGCGATGAGGCGAATCCTGATCGAATCGGCTCGCCGGAAGGATTCGTTGAAACGAGGTGGTGACCGTCAGCGGGTTGAGATTGACGTGGATCTCGAGCAGACCATGGCTGTCGGCCCCGTGCACTTAATCGAAGTGAGTGAGGCTCTGGACCAGCTGTTGGCAGAAGAACCGGAAGCTGGGGAACTGGTCAAGCTGCGTCTGTTTGCCGGACTGTCGGTCACCGAGTCCGGAAGAATGCTGGGGCTCGGCCGCACAAAGGCGTACGAAACCTGGGAGTTCGCCGAAGCCTGGTTCGCTGCATGGCTCGCCCCCTCAGATTAAAAAGCCCCCATTCAGGCAGGCAATCCGAGCAAATACCGGTGGCCAACGAGTATGGAGCCCGTACGAGTAACAGTGTGCGGGCTTCGGGCGCTTGCTGATCATCCGGAACGACATTTGTGTTCGTTCGCAGTGCCGATCAGTTGTTGTTGCCAGACGTGCCGGGACGTTGTGCTGAATTATTGGAACTCATAAGTCACTTGCTTGAGAGGAGTTGCATCTCTGCAAAACCTGATTTCGGAAAGAGCCTCTGATAGTTCCGGAAAACTCTCCGTCGATTTCGCATTGTTTCATGACGGGCTTGATTGCGAGCCTCTTCATGTGACACCGGGCCGGTGAGACTCGCCCCAGACTCAGGAACCATGTCATGACCAACTCACGCAGATTCTCCCGCAAGCAAAAGATGAATCGTCGAAACAAATCACGTCGTGCAGACCACAGCCTTGTCCAGCTGGAATCGCTGGAGACTCGACAGATGCTGACGGTACTACTGGCCGACAGCTTTGAAGTTGGCGAGTGGAATGGGAACTGGGTCGAAGACAGTCAGAACGACTGGGCTCGTACCAGTCAGCGTGCCGCCGACGGGTCGTACGCCGCCGAAGTCGATGGCTCGGCTTCGAATGCCACTTTGAGCCTGGCCAACCCACTGGACCTGGCCAGCTATGGCAGTGCCGAACTCACTTTTTCGTGGTACATCGAAAGCAGCTTTGATAGTGGCGAATACATCGCGCTGGATCTGTACGACGGCAACAGCTGGAACGAAGTTGCATCGCTACGGGGAAATGTGGATCAGGAAAATACCTGGCACAACGAAACTGTCACTATCGACGGCAGCTACCTTGTCTCCGATTTTCAATTGCGGTATCGCGCCAAGGTCAGCGACAGCCGAGAAGACGGTTTCGTTGACAATGTGAAGATCGAAGGCACGCTGGCGGATTCGCAAATTGCAATCAGCGACGCCCAGGTTCTTGAGGGAGATGGCGGTCACACCAACCTTGTCTACACGGTCTCACGGTCGGGCAACATCTCCGAGGCGACCACCGTTGATTTCGCGACAGTCGCGGGAACGGCGACGGAAGGCGTTGACTATGTCGGATCAAGTGGCATGTTGACTTTTCCCGCAGGCGACAGCAGTTCCCAAACGATTACCGTGCAGGTGAATGGCGAGACCGCCGTCGAACCGGACGAGAACCTCTTCGTGAATTTGTCAAACGCCACTGGCGGAACCATCGCTGACACGCAGGGGACCGGAACGATTCTGGACGACGACGCGGTGGCAACGATTTCGTATTCCGACTTTAGCGATCCAACCGGTTTGAATCTGGTCCGTCACGCGACGGCTCCTGCTGGAACGAACAATGCGCTTCGTTTGACTCCGCAATTGACCAGCCAGCAGGGTGCTGCGTGGTTCGCCTCACCTCAACTATTGTCGGTCGGCTTTGAGACTGAGTTTGAGTTCCAGACGGCTGGTGACGGTTCGGATGGTTTTGCATTCGTTGTTCAGAATAGTCAGGATGATGCACTGGGTGGCGTCGGCGGTGGTCTGGGCTACAAGAGTATTGCCAACAGTTTGGCGATCGAGTTTGACACATTTCAAAACAGCGAAACCAACGATCCCAATAACAACCATGTCGGTGTGCATACGATGGGCGCCGCACCAAACAGCAACCACGAGTCGGCTTCGCTGGGAACAGTGACTCCAGCCTTTGACATTAATGATGGAAACATTCATCAGGTGAAGGTGGTTTACCAGCCTGGAACGATGGCCATCTTTCTGGACGACTTTGTCAGTCCGGCGCTGACCGTCGCCGTCGACCTTGCTGAGACGCTGGATCTGGATGTCGGTAAGGCGTGGGTTGGATTCACGGGAGTATCCGGAGGAGACGCCCAAAGCCACGATATTCTGAGTTGGGAATACAGCGTGCTGGCCGATGTCACCACGACGATTGGCGTTGCCGATGCTCAGGCGATCGAAGGTGATAATGGTGTCACGAACCTGGTGTTCACCGTCACGCGTGATGGCGACACGTCGGGCACGGCGATTGTCAGCGGCGTGATTGCCGAAGGCACGGCGACGTTCGCCGATGGTGACTACGGCACTCTGAATTCGACCACACTGACTTTTGCTGCAGGACAGACGGTGGGCACTTTTGTCTTGCCAATCAATGGCGACCAGACGCCCGAAGAAGATGAAACACTGACGCTGCACCTGACGCTCGATTCCGGAACGGCGCACTTTGGTCGACGCGGTTGCCGTCGGGACAATCCTGAACGACGACACCAGCGTCGTCATTAGCGATGCAACCGCGTTGGAGGCTGGATCCACGTGGGAATTTGCGGACACCATTGCTCTCGGCGGGGGATTCAGCGGGTGGCCGTGGGGCGTTGCTAAGGGAACCAATGGGGATTTGTTTATTGCATTCAGTCAGATCAATGGAGTTGGAGGCGAGGACGCTGGAATTGAGAAGATCGACGGTCTCACCGGCGAAATCGATCACGACTTCGTACCGATCGGAACCGCGGGGCTATTCAATGCAAAAGAAATCGAGGTTCATGACGGTTGGATCTATGTGTCCAATAAGGGTACCAACGAAATTCTGCGTTTCGACGAAACCACGGGAACTCCTGATCCAGCGGGAGCATTCATTTCGTCCGGAGCCGCCGGTCTGTCCAACCCACGAGGGATCGTCTTCGACGCCGCTGGCAACCTGATCGTCAGCAGCAAAGACACTGATCAGATCCTGAAGTTCAGCGGTGCGGACGGAACATTTCTGGGAGTCTTCGCGGCAAGTGTTACCGATGGAGGGACCGGGCCAAAGGATCTTGCCGTCGATGCCGCCGGCGATATCTATGTGAACGGGAATGATCGTGTTTACAAGTTCAGCGGCGTGGATGGAACACCGCTCGGTCTGTTTGTGCAAGACGGACTGGTCAATTCCTCTGCTCTTGAATTTGGACCTGACGGCGATCTCTACGTTGGCGACAATGGCGCATCACAA
Source organism: Planctomycetaceae bacterium (assembly GCA_041398825.1). Taxonomy (NCBI): domain Bacteria; kingdom Pseudomonadati; phylum Planctomycetota; class Planctomycetia; order Planctomycetales; family Planctomycetaceae; species Planctomycetaceae bacterium. Next base: position 952,603 of record JAWKTX010000001.1, read on the forward strand.
GTGTTCCAGTTCAATGGGCAAACCGGCGATCTCGTTGCTACCATCGACATTAATGCCGTTTATGGTAAGCCGGTTGGACTGGCCTTCGACAGTGCTGGCACGCTTTACATTGGTGCCAATCTTACGACCGGCGAATTACTTCGCTATGCACCCGAATCATCGGCTGTGTTCACGGTCAGTCTTTCGTCATCCTCTGGAGACACGGTGACGGTCGACTACTTGACGAACAACGTGACTGCGATTGATGGAAGCGACTATGCCGGGGCCAGCGGTACCCTGGTGTTTGAATCAGGTGTCACGAGTCGAGCCATCATCATCCCAACCGTTGATGATTTGAACCTTGAGGTTGATGAAACCTTCACGATCACGCTCGGCAATCCCCTGGGCACCACGATCGCAGACGGCACAGGGCTTGGCACGATCATTGACAATGAAGTTGCCAATGTCGCCCCCTCGGCCGATGCCGGTGCTGACCAAACTGTAATTGACGGTGCGGCCGTGACGCTTAACGGTAGTGGCTCTGACAGCGATGGCACGATCGTCAGCTATCAGTGGACCGAAGGGGCCACCGTTCTTGGAACCACAGCCAGTATCTCACCAGTCCTGAGTCTGGGGGCTCACACGCTCACTCTGACCGTCACCGACAACGGTGGTGCAACGGCCAGCGACACGGTCGTTGTGACCGTCAACCCGGTAGCTGCGTCGGGGACGAGTTTTATGTGGTCGATGATTCATTGGACGATATGTTCGAGTACGAAGCAGATGGCACGGTCGTCGAAAACTACAATCTCGGTTCAGGCAATAATTCTCCGCGAGGCGCAGCGGCCGACATCACGGGCAACACCGTGTGGGTGATTGACAACGACGACTACGTCTATGTCCATGACAACGCCGGCAACCTGCTGCGTTCGTGGCGAGCTTCCGGCCTGAGTCGCCCCGAAGGCATTGCCACCGACGGGACGGATGTTTGGATCGTTGATCGCGGCAACGACCGAGTGCATTGTTTCGCCGACGGAGCAACGCGTACCAGTAACACGGGCACCACGTCCAGCTTCTCATTGGTGGCCGGAGATTCTCGCGGCATCACTACGGATGGAACTTATCTGTGGGTTGTCGATGCCGGCACGGACAACGTCTACAAGTATACAGTCGGCGGCGCATTGCTCGGAAGCTGGGCTTTGGACAGCCGCAACACGTCGCCGCAGGGAATCACGATCGATCCCGCTAATGTGAACGATATCTGGGTGGTCGATAGTGGCGATGACGCGGTCTATCAGTATTCAGGAGCAGCCAGTCGTACGTCCGGCAGCCAGAGTGCGAACGAGGTCTTCGCTCTGGCCAGCGGCAACACGAATCCGAGAGGTATTGCTGATCCTCCATCGCCGAGCCCACAGTTGGTGGCAACTGAAGTGACGTTGGCTGGTGAGGATAATTGGTCCACGCCGGTTTCGGCATCGACCCGGACTGCTGCGAAATCGCTGTTTGATCCACAAGAAGAGTCACCTTCACAACATCGGACCGCGTCGTCACTGTCTGTTGAAGAAGGGGGCCGTATGAAGAATCAGGATTCCGAAGATGCAGGGACACCGGATGTCTCGCCGACCGACATCTCACCGCGTCGGGTCTGGAAACCTGAAGTCAATATTCGGATAGACCCACAGCGCAGCGATTTTGACGGCTGGTTGGACGTGATTGCCGAAGACCTGTTGAAAATACTGAGTTAGTCTCGGCGTTGGTCACCATTGCAAGCCAGTGAGTCTTCGCCCCGAGCCGCCCGTATTCGGCTCGGGGAATACCGGGCTCACGGGTAACAATCGCTGGCGCGTCGTGCGTGTATTTTGAATACGACGAAACAAGGATCACACGTCATGAATGAGCATACCTTCGTTCCGAAAGTGAATCCCCTACGTTCAATCAGAGATATTTTCCTCGCGGCTCGTGCACTGCCAGCCGGTGAGGAACGCGATCGGTATCTGAAGACTGCGGTCGGTGATGATCCGGGACTGCGTCAACGAGTCGAACGGATGCTGGCGTCGCTGCAGGATGCGGAACCTAATCCACTGGTTCAGGCGATGGAGAGTCTGAACATGGACGCCCCTGGGGAGACGGAATGCTTGGCCATCGACGTCAGTCAGCACCCGACCATTGGCCCGTATAAGTTGCTCGAACGTCTGGGGACTGGCGGGATGGGGGAGGTGTTTGTCGCGGAGCAACGGCAACCCGTGCGGAGAAACGTCGCTCTGAAGCTGATCAAACGGGGGATGGATTCCAGGGAAGTTGTGGCGAGGTTCGAGGCCGAACGCCAGGCACTGGCGATGATGAGTCATCCGAATATTGCCAGTGTCCTGGATGCGGGGCAGACGGAAGAAGGGCGTCCCTATTTCGTGATGGATTTGGTGCGCGGCATTCGCATTACCCACTACTGTGATCAACACAAGTTAGACCTGCGTCAACGACTGGAACTTATGGTGACGGTGTGCCAGGCCGTGCAACATGCTCATCACAAGGGCATTATTCATCGCGACCTGAAACCCGGCAATATTCTGGTGGAGCTCGACGACGTTCGCCACGTTCCCAAAGTGATCGACTTCGGCGTAGCCAAGGCGACCAACCAGCGGCTCACAGAACGGACGTTATTTACACAGTTCTCGCAGATGATTGGCACGCCGCTGTACATGAGTCCCGAGCAGGCTCAGATGACCAGCATGGATGTCGATACGCGGAGCGATGTGTATTCGCTGGGCGTTGTGCTGTACGAACTGCTTACGGGCAGCACTCCCTTTGATCGTGCAACTCTGAACAAAGCAGGGTACGACGAAATGCGCCGCATCATTCAGGAAGACGAACCTCCGCGTCCCAGTCAACGCATTAGTACTCTCAAGGCGGAACGCCTCTCAACGCTGACCGAGCAACAACAGAAAGCAACGCCGCAACTTGAACGACAGGTGGAACGGGAACTGGACTGGATTGTGATGAAGTCCCTCGAAAAAGATCGTATACGCCGATACGAATCCGCCAGTGCACTGGCAGCCGATCTGCAGCGATATCTTAATGGCGATCTGGTCCAGGCCTGTCCGCCGTCTGTCGGATATCGCTTTCGAAAATACTTCGCAAAACACAAGCTTATGCTGACGACCAGCGCTATTCTGGCGTCCGTCCTGATTACGTCTACGATCATCAGCTGGGGCTTTGCGGTTCACGCCAATCAAGCCCAGATAACTTCCACCAAATCGGCCGCAGACGCCCTTGATGCAAAGCTGGCGGCGGAAGACGAGAAAAAGAAGGCCATCGTCGCACAGAAGGCAGCAGTGACTGCCCAAAAGATGTCTGATGTCAATCTTGCGGCAGCGCTGGACGCCGTCGCTAAATTACTGGAGCACGCCTCTAATCCGGAACTACTGGAAGTTCCACGAGCGCAGCCGATCCTGAAAAACATCGTCACCGATGCTCTGGCGTTCTATGACAATTTAGAGGTCTCCAAAGCCGAATCGCCGGAAGTGCGTTTCCAGGCCGCGATGACTCGTGTTCGCCTGGCCCAACTCGCGGGGCATTTTGAGGAGAACGAGCTAAGCAGGCGCGCCTACCTGGACGCGATCGCCGAGTTCGAGCGACTTGGTAAGCACTTCCCGAATGATCATCGCTATGGAATTCAGCAAGCCCGAGAGACATCAATGCTGGGCTGGCTCTACGTGCACAATTTCCATGACTTCTCCGCAGCGGAATCGTGCTTTGAGCAGTCGCTGAGGATCTACGAATCGCTGCAAGAGTCGGACTTGACGACAGACTACGATGTTGACAAATCCGGAGCCCTGGAGGGCCTCGCGACAACATACGAGCACCAGGGCCGCGTCGAAGAGTATCGAGAGCTTACAAAACGCAACTACGAAGAGTTTGGGTATCATCTGAACAAATATGCGAAGCTGATGGAAAGCGAAGACCCGGATCGAGCCGAGCGACTCTGGTTGCAATTCCTCCATGAATACAGAGACGTAGTGTCAAAGGAAGGCAATCAGGCGAGTAGAAGCTTCTTTGGTAGCAATCTCTGGAAAGCAGCCAGGTTCATGAAAAAGCCCGTGATCGCCAGCGTGCAGCGGAGTTGGTCACAGAAGCGTACGATCTTGCCCGGTCTTTGGTCACGGATTTTCAGAAAGTAAAGCACACCGTTATCTGTTTACCGGGATCGTGGCGGACAGGTATGATTCCTGGTCGGTGGCGAGCCAGGGCCGGAAGCAGCATCGACAAATCGTCGAACTCCTGAAGAACCCCTGGAATTTACCCAGTAAAATTGCACGCAAAATATGTTGTGCTGTTGGCGAAGTCAGAAGATCCGGTCCCCTTATTGACGGAAATGATTGAACAGTTTCCGGATGTGATTGACTACCATCAGGCACGTGGCGAAGTGTATGAAAATGGCGGCCAGTTGAATGAATCGAAAGTGATTTTTGCCAGAGTCACCGAACTCCTCGAAAAATTGCTGTCCCGGAAACCGCCAGCGACTACAGAGCGAGTCGGTCGAAAGTTCGACGCTGCGAAGAAGTACGATGTAAACCGAAGAATTCTATGACCAGGCTTTCAGAATCGATTCAGGTCGGAGGTACTGGATCCCCAATTCGCTGAATGGCTGCGGCTCTGTGCATTAGGAAATTTAGAACGCAATGGCGTAAGGAAAAACCCGACACTGGCATCTGAGTGGGCCAAACAAGCTGCGGACAGACTGCAAGATGATGCACGCGGTATGGTTTCGGCAGCTATCGCTGTCAGAGCCGCCGAAGAGTACGAGTTGGCGGTTCAGTATGCCAACCGCGGCTCTGGTTGTGAATCCAGAAGAACAGGAAGCATATTACGTACGCGGCGAGGCTCTCAGGCAGCTTCACTTCGCTCTCAAGCGGCACTGGCCGACTGCAACAGGGCAGTTGAAGCTGAATCCTGAACACACATGGAGTCAGCATGAGCGTGCGATGGGATGACCCAGTTCCAGCAGTACGATGAAGCTCTCGTTGATCTAAACAAAGCCCTGGAAATTGAATCCAACTCGATTTTTCGCGATCAACAACTGGTCGCCCGGCTGCATCTGCAGCAATACGGAGAAGTTCAGGATGGAGTTTTATTCAACTATCCAGGCTGGTAACGGCACATATTACACGCAGTATCAGGTCGCTTTGTTGTCCCTGCGGCTGAATCAGATCAAAGATTACCGAGACATGTGCCAGCAGGTGCTGAGTACCTTCGCCAATTCTGATGAGTCTAAAGAATTACATTTCAGTGCCTGGACGTGTGCACTGGGCGCGGAAGCTGTTCAGAATTATGCGCCCCGCCATCACGATGGCTCGCAGGGCTGTCGAAAAAGATCAAAGTCAACCAGCAGTACCTGAACGGGCTGGGTGCGATTCTTGTCCGTGCCGGCGAGTACGAGGAAGCAAGAAGAAGCAACAGCTGGAGGCCGCGTTTAACAGCGGCTGACACAAGCAATACACAGTCAGCTACACCTATTACTTCTGGCGATGGCCGAACACCATCTTGGCAACGTCGAAATGGCGAAGAGCAGTGCAGGCAGCCAATGGAATCCTCGGCAAAAGAACTGGCAGGCTCCCCGCCGTGGAACCGCAGACTATCCCTCCAACTGCTTCGGGAAGGGCCGAAGCACTGATCAGGAAACAGGACGGCAAATAGAGCTGCCCATACAAGCAGGCAGCGACTGCGTAGCGAGTCCGGCATTTCCACCGGCGTTATCGCGACATGTGGATCGCGGGACGCGTTGACCATATTAACTGCGGGGCATAATTATCATTGGTTCTGTCGTTCCAGGTTCGAGTCCTGGTCGGGTTAGTCTTGAGTTCAAGTCTCGTCAGACGAATCAACCATTGAAAAGGGCTGGAAGCGATCACCGCTTTCCAGCCCTTTTCTGTTGAAGAACTCCGCCTGGCCAGCCTGTCGATTGGATTTCGCCCCGCGGCATCGTTGAAAACGGTCAGACTGCGAGCTCCCACATGATGAAGATCCTTGCAATCCCATTTTCGTTTGCTTGCGCGGGCTCTGCTTGCCTGCCGGGACGGCAGTGGCCCGGACAATGCGGTTTCGTCGTTGTACTGCTTCGAGATGCATCTCCGCACTCTGAATCAGGGAATCGCTGTTCCAGGCTGTTACAAGTTTGGCAGCTGTGGTTTTGGAGGTGGTGGCGGGATAGGCGTGTTCATGATTCGCGTGGGACGCGGTACGAAACGTTGAGTCACTTCAAGGCCGAATGAATCCCTCAGTTCGCGTTCGGCCATGACCTGCCACGGGGTGCCCCTGTTTTCCTCAATGCAACGTTGCAAAAGTCGTCGAGCGACGGCCAGTCTTTGTTCCGATGGTGGTCCGCCCTGTAATCTCGCTGAGGGGGAAAAGGAGACAAAGTTAGTTTCGCTTTGAAGGTTCTGCACGTTGTTCAGTGTGCTGGTGGAAACGACGAGGTATTCTCGCAGGCGGACGCTGAGTGCCAACAACCGCCCCATGTTGAGGTCTGTCCATGCACGCCATCGTGGGGAAGGTTCATTCTGATAAAGCTGCTCGAGTAACGATTCATTCAGCTCTGTTTCCAGGGTCGCCAGCTGTACTTCATCCGCGCTGAGTGCGGGAATGTTCTTCAGTTCTTCGTTGGCCTCTTCGTCGTCATTGTCCATTGCTTCTTTATCATTCAAGTCGTTCTTTGGTCTCTCTTGCGGATTCTGATCCCGGTGATCCTCGATCTTGTCGCTCTCAGACATGGGTGCACGATGTCCTGAGACTTCCGGCCTGGGTTGAAATCCTTGCAACGCGGACGCCATCAGGAACGGCAATAATGCTTCTTCGACGGCCTGAGCATCCTGCCATGCTGTGCGGATTTCTCGTGTCAGCATTGGGACCAGACGGGATCTGACGAATTCGTTATGGGGTTGACCGCCGAATGCCGGGCGAAAGGTCATATCCGGCTGGGTTTGAGCCAGATTGCCACCACTCCATGTTCGTGCAGCGGATGCAAGAACGATTTGGCGCAGCGGTTGTCGCTGTAATTGAAACTGTATTTCTGCCAGCGAACGGTAGTCCGGCTGATAGTCTCGAATTTGCTCCAGCGAAAATGGAGCTCGATCACCGGGGCGATCGTACATCAGGTAGCGACCACCTGTTTCTCGGGACAGCCGTGTCAGTGCATAGGGACTGAAGCCGGACAGCATGGACTGTAAGTTACTACCGCCCTGCCAGCGGGGTGATGTTCCCTGATAGGGGCCACGAAAAGATTCGTCATAAGTCGCCGGCACTCCGCGGTACCAGTATCCCAGCGACAACTTCTGGGGAAATCCTGAATCCGGGCCTCGATGAACCGGCAGGAAGTAGGTGATTCCGTCCGCAGGGTGTGGAAAGGCTGTGTATCCGGTTTGTGCGCCAAGGACCGCGGAAGGGCCGATCACGTCCACTCGAACATTGGCCCCCAGGCATCTGGCAATTGTGTTTTCCAGTCGCAGGTAGTCGTCACCAGATTCGTCTGTCCACAGGATTAACAGGTTCTGTCGCTCGCCACCCCGCCATTTGGATGAAAAGAATCGATCGACACACCACTCCACCGATCCGAAAGTGCGTTCGATTCCGGATGGATCGGGGGGAAGATTATAGATGGCTTCGGCCACGCGTAAGCCTTTGAAAGTGGGGCTCTGAACAACTCTGACATTATCTCCGAAGGCGACGACAGCGTGCTGCATCTGACTCGTCTCGTCTGCCTCGATATTTTTCAGAGTTTCCACCAGTCCCTCCGCCAGCACCTTCATGTCCTGCTGCATACTGAGCGACTGGTCGAGAACCCAGACGACCATCGCATCTCCATCTTTCGCGATGGACAACAGGTCGCCTTCCAGGGTACTCGCAATTCCGGTGGGGGTGTCTGCTTCTTCAACACGAGTTTCTCCTCGGTGACCATGAATGGCCATTGCTCGCACACCCAGCTTTAAGTCCTGCATCAGCTCCGCATCTGTCATCTTTGTGACTGGCTGAAGGTCGCCCCGGCGTACCTTCACCTGTGAAGATGGCATGGCGGGTGAATCCACAGGAACTGACTCGCCCCCGATTGGAGCAGCTGGAATTTCAGCCGCAACGGTCGCCTGAAATTGCGACAATGTACTTTGGTCGTGGTTCGTCGCACTAAAATCAACCTCATGCGTCATGTAATCCGCAGCGTCCCGATTATTTGGGAGCAGTCTTGCTTCAATGACAGTTGAATCGGTGCCGTTGCTGAGCAGCGGCAGTACCCAGAACGCCATCAACACAAATAGAATGCAGTGCACTGTCAGTGAAATCAGAAAGGGCCGAAGTTCCGTGGAAATCCGGCCAGCTGACAATGGCATTCTTCGCAGCCATTCCCTGAAACGCGGCTGCTGAATTGTCGATCTTATGTTTGACATGATTGGCCTCGTACGGTGTCGTGGTACTGCCACTGACACATGGATCAAACAAGTCACTGAGTCTGACAGTTGCAGTTACTTTAACGCCCTGAGGCGTTTGATGATTGCGTCAAATTTCCCCTGCGTCATCACGCCGTTCAGGAGAGTCAGTTCATCAATTTCTCCACAGAACGCCAAAGCCTGAGGACTACTTCGAGCAAACTGAATTTGCTGACTGCCGGAATATCTCAGGGCTGATGTCATGCTGAGGTTGGCTGGCAACTGAATCACAACAGGCTTGCCCGAATCATCAGCAACGGCGACCACCTTTTGAGACGCGCTCACAGCGCAAATGAGAGTTGTCCATGTGTCCTTACTGATACGAATATTCGGAACTGATTGGGTGAACTTACCATGATTCAGGGAAATGATCAGTTCCCCGCTGGGTTTTCTTTCCAGTATCAGCCAATGAAAACCAGCGCCGCCGACAAAAATTGGCTGGGGTTCAGTCGAATCTCCAGTCGGCTTGAGTCGGATGCGAAGTGTGAATTCGCCCGGATCAATTCCCGGGATCAATGAGCCCGCTCGAAAACCGTTTTTTCGGTCAACTTGTTCCGATTTTCCGTTCAGGATCATGGCTGTGTCGGAGAACTGCACATTTCGAATGTCCATCGGATAGGCCGTGCCATTCAGTTCCATGGGATGACCATCAAAATTGTAATGGGCGACAACGCTGGGCATCCGGGGGCTGTCTTTACGGCGTGGGATGCCATCGGGCTGTGACTGACCAATTCTTATGGGCTCGCCGATGGTCATCGTAAACAGCACGTTGCGATTGGTGGCGATCTGATTCAGCAGGTAGACGTGCCCGGGCGCCACTGGTACGTTTGAAGGGCTCTTACGTTCTGCTGTCAAATTCTTGCCGCAGAAGTCAGCCAGCTTTCCCTTGCCCAGATCAGTCAGATAGCAGGGGGCGTAGCTGTAATTGAATTTGAAAATGTGATCTTTCTGATCGAGTCGAAGTTCGGAGTAATACTGGTTGCCCGCGACCTTCAGCTCTGCCCTGTCCAGAGATCCATGGAATTGATGTGTTCTCCTGAAAATTGCCATGTGTCAGCTTCCGTGGCAATAAAATCGACTTTCACCTGATGAGGCACTCCAGTGTGACAGGGCGATCTCCTTCGTTTCAGATGCCTTGAGAATGATCTGCTGGCTGTGGCCTGTGTGTGGGTTACTGTAGAAACTCACGTAATAATCGCCGGGGGCAACATCTTTCAGCGCCCACGATCCGTCAGGCGACTCTGTAGTAACAACGCTATTCGAACTTCCGCCGCTGTATCCGCCAGAGACAGTGTTTGGGGAGACGATTCTGTGTCGAAGTGAGACTGTGATTTTGGAGCTACTGTGCCCGCCCTCACGTTTTACCACACCAGAAATGTTCGCAAGTTCGTCCGGGGCACATCGCCGCATCCGAACGACACCCACATCATAAATACCTTCAGCATCCGGCTTCAGGTCCGGCGGCACTATCAATTCCAGCGGGTTGTAGCCGTGGCATTGAAACCGAATCGGCTTTCTGACGTCACGCACGGCGTCAGCAAAAATCCGCCCTCAATGATTCGCATCTGTGACGACAAACTGCGGTAATCATCGCCAGCATCAATCCTGATCCGCCCGACAACAACATGTCCTTCACGAGAAGGCATTTTAGCATGTTGCAATACTGTAGCCTTCGCCCGGTTCAGAGCACTCGAACGCAGGGCTGGCCTTGGGTCCATGCGTACTTCAACCAGAGTTTGAGCAGTGGCGAAAGGTGCGAGCAATGTGGATGAGATGAATCCAAAGACGACACAAACACGGTGTAATGAATGAAGGTTCTGCATTCGTTCATCCCGAGGATGGACCGATGTATCTGATTCGGACAATCGTTGAGTCGGGGCAGTGGTGGGTGGTTGCATTTTTTCTTTCTGGCTGGTTTTCGGAGATTTGGAGTCCGACCGGTCAGCTACGGTTCCGTTGTTTCGCCTGCCTCTGCATTCCGCCGCATCTTCTCTTGAAACGCCTGAACGTAGGCCTGGGCGGACGCCGTGTCGAAGCAGTCTTTGAAACGGATGATCTGGCCGCCTCGCACGTCAAATTTCAATGAATGCCAGCTGGGAACGTCGGTGTCGTGGCCTTTGATTCGGCCTTTTTCGGTCCCGTAGGCGACGACTTCCTGGCCGCAGACGAAGTAACGCAGGTTCAGGGCTGTCTGGTCATAACGTTCGATCAGAGAGAAGAATCTGTTCCAGATTTCTGAAGTCCATCTGAACCGGAATAGGTTCCGGCGAAAGGAATCGTGTTTGGGTCGCCATCGATAAACAATTCCAGGTCGTCGCTCAATAGATGTCTGATTTGGGCGACCATTTTGTCTTTATCAACGCGACAGGCTTCTACAAATGCCTGAACAACAGCCAGTGGATGCGTACACAGATCTCCGGGGCAAATATCGATATTGCCCCGCTGAAAAGCCGTCGTGATGGCTGAGAGAGTGGAATACCGCAGGTTGCAATCTTTTTCTGCTTTGCGTATGACTCTCACGAAGTAACCGGTTAGTCAGCCAGTTGCTCTGAGTCCATGCCAGTCAGCTTGCGGTATTCGCAGATTTTGGGCGCTGTTACAGGTCACCAGATTCTGAGTCATTCATAGTGTGGCTGTTCATACCTAGTATCAAAACGTGTGAAAGCGTTTAAGGGGGAATGCCGGTAGCGTGCCGACTTGTTGTAGTCACGAGTACTTTCGTAATCTCCTCAGGAATCCCCTGGCATTTTTTTATTTCGATTTGCGTTTCCGGAATTGAAAAGCAATTGAACTCAGGTTGAGAAGACTAGAGTCCGGAGGAATTGGCGGCTCGACATTCGAGCATCGTGTTGAGTCAATGACAGATGCGAGTGTGGTTTGTGGGAAGAAACTCAACCAGCGTCGAGGCGATGGGACCTAAGCAGAACAGGTGATATGGCACCACCAAAGAAGAATTGGGACTGGCGACAGGATCCCGAGTTTCTGGCCCAGTTGTCGCTTGATTTGCGGCGATTGGCGATTCGTCGACTGCGATCCGGCGTCCGCGATTTGTCCGTATCGTCACTGGTTCAGGAGTCACTCGTGCGACTGTTGAATTCGGGGAATCTGCAGGCAGCACCAGGCCGCGCCTATGTGCATGCGGCGGCCGCCAGAGCAATGCGGTTTGTGATCGTCGATCATGCGCGAGCCAGCTCCGCTGCAAAACGAGATCTGCCTCAGGAAACTCTTGTTCTGGAAAAAGTAGTCGATACTTTGCAACGGCACCAACTGGACATCCTTGCGCTGGATGAAGCGATGGAATCTCTTATGAAGATCTCTGAGCGTCAGGCAGCGGTAGTCGAACTCAGGTTTTTTGGTGGCCTCACGATGCCCGAGGTCGCTCATGCACTTGATCTCTCGCTTGGGACGGTCGAAGCCGACTGGCGGGCTGCAAGAAACTGGCTTTACCGGTTCCTGAATCGATAGTCGGTGCAGCCATTGAAGTCCCTGATGATTCGTCGGAAATGCTGTGTTATGGATTCTGAACTCTCCCCTCCCGATTCTTTCTTGAATGACAGTCTTGCTGAATTACTCAACCGAGACCTGGTAGCGGAATGGGCGGACGGCTGGACTGGTCGCGAGATCGATGACTATCGCCTGGAATCGTTAGCGGGTTACGGTAGCTATGGCATTGTGTTCCGCGCGAAACGTTTTGAGCCCTACGAGGAAATTGTGGCCATCAAATTGATGCCTTTCCGAGCAGGCACCATTAAGCTGACCAGCCAGTTTCAGCGAGAATGCCAGACTCTTGCCGATCTCCGACATCCCGGTATTGCCGCGATTCTAAACGCGGGAGTGACGGAAGATGGCGTTCCTTACATCGTGATGCCGTTCATTGATGGTGTACCGATCGATCAATGGGTTACTGGCCATGCAAAGGAATCGAATGAAAGTCCATGGGACCGAATCGCGGAGCTGGCAATTCAACTATGCGACGCCATTGTGTTCGCTCATCAGCAGGGCGTAATTCACTGTGACCTGAAGCCCGATAATGTGTTGGTTACGGAAGCAGGGCAGCTGTTTGTTACTGACCTCGGACTGGCCGTGCGATTGGACCAACTGGATGAAACCGTAACGCGAGGGTCCTGGTTGCCGGGGACGGTCGGCTATTCGGCTCCAGAAATCATTGCTTCACGCAAGACCGCATCGACATCGGTCGACATCTATTCGATCGGCGCAATTCTATACAAGTTGCTGACCGGACAGACTCCGCACGGTCATAGTGGCTGGCTGGAATCATTGATCGCCACCGTTCAGCAACCGGCTGTCCCTGTAATCGATCGGATGCCGGATGTACCGGAGACTCTGGCCAGCATTTGTGATCGATGCCTCCAAAAAGATGCTGAGAATCGGTATCCGTCCGTCGGTGAACTGCTCGAGCATCTGCAGCTGTTCGTTGAAGGGAAACAGCCTAAAGTACGCCAGTATCAGATCGATGAAGCCAGACTACTTCGAAGAAAGATGCTTGTTGTTTGCAGTGGTTTCCTGCTGCTGATAATCGCAGGTCTTCAGTGGCTGTCATCAGATAAGGACGACAATTCAATGGAGGGCGGACGCACCCCTGCGGCGCTATTGGAAACCGCAGTCGCCCCGGGCCGACCATCAATCGACGCTGAAGCTGCGATGGTACAGCAGGTGAATGAAATACGGAAGAACGTCATTCTGCCTGCTTCTCGAAGCCCCCGAAACCCCGGCGACGTTCCAGGGCAATTTGAAACTCTCAGAGAAGCAACCGGCCGGCTGGAGGCAATTCTGCAACGGGCTCCCGGTAATCCCACAATTCGTCAGCGAACGGGCGACGCTCATCACTTTACAGGGATTGCAGCTTCCTACGCAGAGTACTTCGTGGAAGCTGAACGAGCTTACCTGAGATGTCAGGAATTGTTTGATTCCCTGGCCATGGAGTTTCCCGACAACGTCGACTACAAGTTTTCGCAGTTCGCGACTCGCTTCAGTCGAGCTTCCATCTGTGGTCCAACATTGTTGCGAAAGCAGTTGCATGAAGAATGCCTGGACGTTATCGGACAGATCGTTGGTCTGGAGCCCGATAATGTCGACTACATGGATGCCGTTGCGGCAACCTACGGTGCCCTCGCCGCGGATTATCAGGAAGTACTTGACGAATTCAGTCTGGACAAGATTGAAGAAATGTCGCTGGAAAGTCGCAGGTGGTCTCAAAGTGCCTGCTCCCACCCGGATGCGAAACCATTACATCGCAAGCACCTTGTCAAGAGTGCTCACCTACTGTTCTACGTTGAAAAAAAACGAGGAGAATACGGCAAGGCCGCCTCTTGGCTGGATGAGGCTCTGGTGCACTGCAGGCAGTTCGAAGCAGAGTGCCCTCATCCGGAGCATTCAGAACTGTTGTTCGTCACTCTGTGTGACTACGCAGAATTCGCCGAAGAGGCGAAGCAGTTTGAGCTGGCTGAAAGCCTGCGAGCCGAAGCAGAGCGTGTGCTCGGCAAGATAAGCGAATTCGTTCCGGAGTGGGGTGAGCTTGAAAACCTCACCGATCGTATTCAAAGTTCGCGAGGCGAGGGTTCGGGGCGGAAAAACTCTGTCAGTCCGGTCGAACCGACAGGCAAGTGACCTGCGAAAGAGCACAGGCATACCGCGCACGATTTCATACCCCGGGATCGTCGGATTCGATACCGGTGGATGAGCGAGACCTGGTTGCGCGTGCCCCGGGCGTTAACCGGAGCCGGTTCTGTAAGCTCTGCGGCAACGCGTTACCAGCGGAAGACCCCGGTTCCCCAGCTGAGGCCCGCTCCGAAACCGCACATCACCACAATGTCACCTCGATTGATACGTCCCTTTTGGGAGGCTTCATCCAGCGCGATTGGTATCGAAGCGGCTGATGTATTGCCGACTCGATCAAGGTTGCAGTAGACCTTTTCTCTGGGGATCCCGAGCTCTTTCATCGCGTGGTCAATAATTCGGATATTGGCCTGATGGAGCACGAACAAGCCGACATCTTCGACACCGATGCCAGCGGTCGTTAAGACCTGTTGAATGGTTTCTGTGACCGCCTGGATGGCCCACTTGAAGACATTGCGACCATCCATTTTCAGGTAATGTTCTCCAGAAGCGATCAATTCTGGTGTCAGCGGCTTTCGTGTTCCGCCAGCAGGTCGGTCAAGAAGGCTGCCACCCGCTCCATCAGCCCCAAGCTGATAGCAAATCAGACCCTGAGTTCGATCGCCTGCTTCGAGCAGGACAGCTCCTGCGCCGTCACCGAACAGAGGAGCCGTTCTCTGGTCAGTTTGTTCGACAATTCGACTGTTCAGGTCCGCCCCAATGATCAGGGCAAGCTTTGAGTTTCCGGTAGCAACGAACTGAGCGCCAGTTGTCAATGCATACATGAATCCGGAGCACGCGGCCTGCACGTCCATCGCTGGCGCATCCAGCTTCAGCTTGTCCTGCACGAGGCACGCCGTTGATGGGCAGGTGAAATCAGGAGTGAACGTGCCGACAATCAGCAAATCGATGTCGCTGGCATCCACGCCTGCTCGTTCAATTGCATTTCGGGCAGCCTGAACCGCCAGATCGCTTGTATTTTCGTAGGGGCCGGCGATCCGTCTTTCGAGAATCCCTGTTCGGCGTTCAATCCAGCCGGGTTCGAACCCATAGCGAGCTTCAAGTTGCTCGTTGGTGACAACGTTCTCGGGAACGCTGGATCCAATCGCCCGAATCTGGATGCCGGTGAGTTGGTTTGTTCGCTTCGAACGACGGAAGAGCAGCCTGGCATCGCTTCCGTTCTCTGAACGAAGGGCTGGCTGGAGCTCACTACGAACGGTATTCGGGTCGATCGCTGCGGGAACGCCCACGGCCTCTTGCAGTTCAGTCGCTCTAGAATTCATGCGGATTTCGTTCCGGAAAGAACAGATGATTCCTGACCGAGAACTGCCTCGTGCTTCCCCAGCAATCACACCTGGCTTCTTCGGTTACACTTTCCCATGAGACCCAGTGGGTAAACACCGTCGACATCGAATAGTTACGGTATCGAGCCATGCTACCTGACGAACATTGCCGCCTGAATTCGTGACCGGGTATTCCCCAATACCCATGCCGTGTGGCAGTCTACCCGGTTATTTAACTGAATGAAACCTCGACTCGACCACTCGCCGACTATAAATCCTGCGTTATTTGTCGAATTGCCCTCATCCTGGTCACGATTGAGATTTACGCGGCCGATCGAAGGCCAACTTCAAGGGCCAATTCTCGCACAATATGCTCGTCAATAGCCAGATCAGGCGTCGTTTCGTGGACGACGTGCAGGACATTGCACAGCTGGGTCAAGCGTGCGGGGAGACCCTGGGCCAGTGAAGTGATCTCTTCAAGGGCGTTTTGGGTCAGGGACTGCCCGTTCTCGGTGAGCGCCCCCAGCATTTTCATGGCGAAAGCAGCGGATTCGGCGCGGGATAATCGCGGAAGTTCCACTCTCAGCTCCGCGTCGTCGATGAGGCCTCCGGTTGGTAATGTGCTGGCGGCCATCACGATCGAAAACATTCCCTCAGTCTGAGCAGCCACGGCGGCCAGGTATCGAATGGCCCCCTGAAAATCGCCGAACCCGTGGTCCAGATCGTCCAGGATCAACAGTGTTTTCAGGCCACAATGTGCGCGGCCCAGGATTTCGTCGCGGATGCTGATCAGGGTCGCAGCTTTGTTCTGCTGGCTGGCAGCCGGAAGCGAGAATACGGATGCGATGTGCCAGAACAGAGTCTCTGCATCCATTCCGGCCACGTTGACCATTGGGCATGAGAATTGTTGTCGCGTCAGAATTTGTTTTAGCTTTGCAAGCACGACGGTTCGACCGGAGCCGGTCTGTCCCTGAATCAACGCCATTGTCGTGCCGGATTCAACGAGGTAAAGGAGCCGATTCAGGGCTTCGACGTGAGTCGGTGTTTCCAGAAATTCCGGCGTTTCGACTTTTCGCCCAAACATGATTTGTCCTTTTTGCACGACTGCAAACTTCGGGTCCCAACTACCAGAATGGCGGCGTCGACAGGTCTATTGCTGGCAACTCCTGCTATAAACCCACTGATCGGCAGAATCGGCGGATCTGGCGCAGTGGATTCGTGCGAAACGGGTTCGGATGAGAACCAGGACTGCTGATGCGGAAGCATTTCAGGCGGCTTGACACGATGGCTGGCAGGATCTGCAATTCTTTCGAGCATCGCCGGACATTGTCTGTGCCACCGGTGGTCGAAGCTGTCGGCTTCCCGTTTGAATTTCATCCCCCGCTAAATCTCCGGAAAAAATTTGAAATGACTGAGTTCAGTTACCGCTCTGCCGGGGTAGATCTTGAGCTGTACGAGCAATCAATGGAGCGTCTGCCGGCGTTGATGAGGCGCACCCACACTCCTGGTGTGATGGATCTGCCGGGCGGATTTGCCGGTCTGTTTCGGTTGTGTGCGGAAAAGAAATGGAGCGACCCGGTTCTGGTCTCCGGAACAGATGGGGTTGGCACCAAAATCAAGGCTGCCATCCTCGCGAATCGGTTTGACACCATCGGCATCGATCTCGTCGCAATGTGTGTCAACGATTGCCTCTGCCTGGGGGCAACTCCCCTGTTCTTCCTCGACTATGTCGCAATGGGCAAAGACGATCCGGCGCTCCTGGAACAGCTGGTTCGCGGCGTGAGTGATGGGTGCCTGCAGTCGGGGGCCGCCTTACTGGGCGGCGAAACTGCGATCATGCCGGACCTGTACGCGGTTGGCGACTTCGATATGGCAGGTTTTTGTGTTGCGGCCGCAGAACGGTCCGAGCTTGTGGATGGCCGTCTTCGCGTACAGCCCGGGGATGTGCTTATCGGCGTTCCATCGTCTGGTTTCCACAGCAATGGCTACAGCCTTGTCCGAAAGGTCGTGTTCGAACACGCAAGGCTGGAGATTGATCGGCCGATCGATCTGCTGGGGTGCACTGTTGGTGATGCTCTGCTGCGCCCGACACGTATTTACGCAAATACTGTTGCATCGGCCCTGGCGGTGGCTGGCAATTCTGAAATTCACGCCATCGCTCATATCACAGGTGGCGGAATTGCTGACAACCTGGAACGAGTTCTTCCAAAGAATGTTCGGGCGGTTGTCAACCGGGATGCCTGGAAGGTGCCTCCGGTATTTACGTGGCTTCAAAGTCTTGCCAGTGTTGCCGACGACGAAATGGCCCGGGTGTTCAATATGGGAATCGGCCTGATCCTCGCGGTGCCCGAAGGCCGTGCACAGGTCGTGCTGGAGGCGTGTTCGACAGAAGAATACCCGGCTGTTCGCCTCGGAATGATTGAAGCGCAGTCCGAAGAAAACCCCGTCGTTGTTGTGCAGTGACCAGCTGAGAAACCCAGACATTTATTTTAAACCAGTCCGATGGGAGTACGAAGTGGGAATCATTTACCTGCAGAAGCTGAATAACGACGTCGTTTCGCATTGTTCGTGTGAAGACGGCCGCGTTTCGTTTCCGGGCCAGATGGATTGCCCCTGGTGCGGCTGCGGATGGCTCTTCAGCTGTGTGACGTGTTGCAAAGCATTCACGTTTGCTAAAGGCGTGGAACTGGATGCGACATGGGAAGAAGTCGCCACTGAAGCCATCCGAAATAGCTGGGAAGAAGAGCCGACTGCCGAGGACGTTGCCTCATGGGTGGAGGCCATGCAGGAATTACTTGAGTGCGTTGAAGTCGGTGAGACCTATGTTTACCTCGATGGCGCGGTGATTCCGGCCGATGTTGACGGAGTCGAATTTGAGGGCTGGCATTCCCTTCATAAACTCGACATGCTGCCTCAGGTGGAAGCGATTCAGAATCCCTCGATTGTGGACGACGTGCTGGCTAATAAAGAATACTGGATGCAGACAGCGCTTCCTGATTCAGAATGGGATGACGAAGAAGATGACGAATCCGAATGAAAATCTGGCCGGTGAAGAAACGGTGCGGGAAAGGCAATGAATGATATTCGTCGCGACCTGATCCGGAAGCGTCGCTACGTAGGTTGGATCGCAACTGGGTGCCTGACCGCTGCTGCCGTGGCTTTTCTAAACGGCGATTTTCAGTCTGCCTGGGCCAGTTCCTGCCTTCGGATTGGCATCGTGCTGGGGGCCATGTGGGCCGCTCTTCCGACGCGAACTCGCCCTGCTGCCTGGGAACATCTATCTGGCTGGAAACTACTTGCGATTATTGTTTGCGTCGCATACGCGAAAAGTCTGCGTTTTGCCCTGCCCGTTCTGCTGGTGGCAGTTCCAATACTACTGGTTGGATTTGCGCTGGGGCGATTTTTCCGCCGAAGCAAATAGCTTTGTCCCTGTCGTCCGCTCGTAGTGATTTCAGCGGGCGATTGGTTGATGACGTGTTTGCCAGTTTTTCCGGGAAGCTGATGTTGCGTCCGGGCAACATGAAGTGTTTCAGGCTTTAAACATGCGTGGCCAATCCACGCGCATTGACTTGCAAATGGGCGATTCATTTGCCAATTGCCCAGCCTTTTTCGCTGGACTCTCTTTGCGGTGTACATTCTGACAACAGCGAATAACAAAGGCTGGTCCGACGTGCAGACCTGTGGACGTGTCGAGGTTCCGCGACGTTTGTTTCGGGATTCTCACACCTTTTGTGACTTCCTGAACTAGTGTTTCCATTGATGAACCATGCGCCGGGGTTCCCTGACGGGCCGGGCTGAATTGAAAGTTGCGAGAGAGAGAAAGAATCCAATGCACACTCAGGCACCTGAACAGCGAGTCGTTCCCAGCGGAGCAGAGTCGCTAAAATTCAGTAGTCGCCCAGCTGGCTCATCGAATTCCGGAGGTCGGCCGCTGTCGGGTGGTCGTGAAATCACTGCTATTGGCATTCTGACTGCTTTTCGCCGTCGATGGATTCCCGCTCTGACTCTGGGTATCCCCGCCGCATTGCTGGTCATGGCATTAATCTGGGAAATGATTCCAGCGGCCTACGAGTCGTATGCATTGCTGAAGATTCAGCAGTTCGAACAGGTACTCAACTTCGAAACCAAAGAACGTCAGTCGGAGTTTCTGACCTATCGTGACACGCAGAAGGCGCTTCTGAAGAGTCGAGGCGTGTTGACCGCGGCGCTTCGCAATCCGGAAGTTTCCGAATGCCGAACTCTGAAGAAAGTTGAATTCCCTGTCGATTGGCTGGCTCGTGAAATCTACATCGGCGAGGAGGTCAGTCCTGAGTTTCTGCGAGTCTCACTGGAAGGCGAATACCCTGCTGATTTGGCATTGATTGTGAATGCTGTCAAAGATTCGTATCTGAACGAAGTTGTCTACAGCGAACGCAACGAGAGAATTGAGCGACTGAAACAGCTGGAATTATCGTTTGAAGAAGTAGACAAGCGCGTACGAACAGCACAGCACAACATCGACCAGCTGGCAGAGAAGCTGGGATCCGGTGACCCCAAAGTTGCCGCGACGACGCAGGCAATTATCCAGAATCAGATTCTGGATTTGCAAAAGGATCTGCGGGAAATCAATGCTCAGATCCGGGGCGAAGAAGCGGCTCGACAGATCATGAAGGAAAACGGGATTGCTCCCGGAACGCTGAATCTGGATGGCATTCTGGGACTCGCAAACCCTGGTGCATCATCGACAACAGGTTCCAGCCCGTTTGGTATGACACTTCAGCAGCAACTGATGGCTGTTCGCACCCGAATTTCTCAGTTCGAAGCCCAGACTCGCAATACAAACCACCCGGATTTACTTGATTTGAAACAACAGGAGCAACAACTGGTCAAGATGATCAGCGGCGTCAGTGGCGAAAAGTCTCCTGCCGGAATTCCTTTGTCACGCATCGATGTTCTGATGCGTGAACGTGAGAAGATCCAGCAGGAAATCGATGAGCAGACGGATCGCCTGCAGGACATCGGACAAAAAATCGTCCAGATGGAACAGGAGCAGCGCGAGATTGAACAGGACATCAAACTGCGTGATGATCTGAGTCTTCAGCTCAAGCAACGACGCGTTGAAATGCACGCTCCGGAACGTATTTCTGTCGCACAGGCTGCCCATGTTCCGGAGAAGCGGGAGATCAAAAAGAAAACGCAGATGTCCTTCCTGGGGGGGCTCGCTGTCCTTGGATCGATCATTTGCGGATTTACTTTGTTTGAATGGTTTTCGCATCGTGTCGGGGCCACGACGGATATTTCCGGAGAGGTTGGGCTTCGCCTGGTGGGAACAATTCCTTCGCCCGATCGAGGTGGGCTGCTTGGGCTCGGAGTGTTTGCTGGTAAGGTTGACTATGACGAGTGGAATCGGGCAGTCACTGAATCGATGGATGTGGTGCGAACGTTCCTGATGCGGCACATCGATCCTTCACGACCCGCTTCGATCCTCATTACGAGTGCGTCTGCGAATGAAGGCAAGACTACGGTCTCCTGCCAGCTTGCGGCGAGTCTCGCACGCACGGGCAAACGAGTTGCCCTGGTGGATTGCGATCTTCGCAGACCGTCGGCACATGAAATGATTGGTGGTCAGGTTTCTCCGGGGATCAGCGAATACCTGCGGGGTGAGTTCACTCTGGATCAGATTGCTCAGAAGACGGCAGCTCCAGGACTGGCTTTCTTCAGTGCGGGGATGGTTGATCAGTCAGTGCTGCAGAAGCTGAGTGCAGATGGTGGACGCAGCATCATCAGCGAACTGAAGGGGCAGTTCGACTTCGTTGTGATTGATACCTCCCCATTGCTGTTTGTTGCCGAACCGTCAATCGTTGCACAGAACTCGGATATTGTGCTGCTGGCTACTCGCAAGGACTACAGTCGTGTGCCATACGTCATGCAGGCCCGAGACTCACTGCGAAGCCTGCAGGTTCCATTGCTCGGGGCGATCATGGTCGGTGCAGACTCAGACTTCCAGCGTCAGACCTACGGTTATCAGCAGGACGTGATGCGCCTGAGCTGATGAACCGTTAGCTGATGCTGGTCAACAACGACAAGATTTGAGAACGATTCCATGTCCATCGAGTCGATGCGAACTGCTGAGCAACCTACGGAGACAAGCTTGCGTCCCGAGCCTGTGTCTGATGGTACGTTTACGGTTGACGTTGAAGACTACTTTCAGGTCTCGGCGTTTGCCCGGCAAATCAGGACCGATGACTGGGACCACTACGAATGTCGAGTTGAGCGGAATACCAGGTGTATTCTGGATCTGGCTGCGGCAGCGGGAACGAAGGGGACGTTTTTCATACTGGGATGGGTCGCTGAGCGTTATCCGCGTCTGGTCCGGGAAATTCAGTCTGCCGGACATGAGATTGCCTGTCACAGCCATTGGCATCAGTTGGTCTACGAACTGGGGCCGGATCGTTTCCGCGATGACCTGAAAAAATCACGTGATGTGCTGCAGGATATCTGTGGTCAACCAGTCCACTTATATCGTGCACCCAGCTTTTCGATCACAAAGCAATCGCTCTGGGCCCTTGAGATCCTGCTGGAGGAAGGCTTCGATACCGACTCCAGTGTTTATCCGATACGCCATGATCGTTACGGGATCTCAACCGCTCCGATCATTCCGCACCGCATTCGTACCGCCTCAGGAATCATCAATGAATTTCCCGGGATGGTCAGCCGTTTCGGGAAAGCAAAAATTCCCGTTGGTGGCGGTGGATATCTCCGCCTGTTCCCCTGGAGCATCACTGAAGCGTTGCTGCGGCAGATTCGCATGGAAGGCAGACCAGTCAATGTTTACATCCATCCATGGGAAGTTGACCCCGACCAGCCTCGTGTCGCGTCATCCCTGAAGTCCAGATTTCGCCACTACCAGAACCTGAAGTCGACGGTTCCCAAATTGCGAAAGCTGCTGTCTCGCTTTTCGCTGACAACGATGACTCAGGTTTTGAGTCAGCACGACTTGCCTTTGGCAAATAGCGTGAATGTTGTCGGTGACGGTCGGTCCGCGATTCCGGAGAGTGCGATGCAACGCTGACCGTTTGAATACGACAATTCATTTATGAAACTCTGCTAACGGCTAACTGTGCTCATGTCTTCAAAGGTTCTCTATATTACTCATCGCGTTCCGTGGCCGCCTGATCGGGGTGATCGTATACGCACATGGAATATCCTCAGGTTTCTTGCCGCACGCAGTCGGGTTGATTTGTTGTGCCTTTCGGACGAACCGGTCAGTAAGGAGACTTTGGAAACGCTGAAGCGAGTCGCGCATCGACTGGCTATTGTGCCTCATCGTGGAATGGCCCGGTACGTAAATGGTCTTAAGTCGGTCGCCCGCGGACATTCCATAACCGAAGGCATGTTCTGGTCGAAACCAGCAAGCGAAGTGCTGCGGCGCTGGAGTGCTGAGTCTCCCTGGAATGCTGCCATCGCATCCTCGTCTGGTGTCGCCCAGTACCTGGCCCCGATCCATGTTGGCCATATCCGCAAACGATGGGTTGATCTGATTGACGTCGACAGTGAAAAGTGGCTCGACTACAGCGTTTCCTCCGGGTTTCCCAGGTCAGCCGTCTTTCGGCTGGAAGGCAATCGGCTGCGGAAGACAGAACGAGAACTCGCTTCGTCGATGGATCGTCTGCTGGTTGTCAGCGAAGCCGAACGTCAGCTGTTTCGATCATTCTGCGACACCAGCGTCATTCAGTCTGTGGAGAATGGAGTCGACACGGAGTTTTTCTCTCCAGGCCCGGGTCCTGGTAGTTCGCTGACTCAACCACCGACCTGTGCTTTTGTTGGCGTCATGAACTATCTACCGAATGTTGATGCGGTTTGCTGGTTCGCACACGAAGTCTGGCCTCGAATTCGGGAACGATTTGCGAACGCTCGATTCGTGATCGTTGGAAAGTCCCCTGCCCCGGAAGTCGAGGCGCTGGCTTCCATCCCCGGGATAGAAGTGACGGGCGGCGTATCGGATGTCAGACCATGGTTGTATCAGTCTCATTGTGCCGTTGTTCCATTGCGGATCGCCCGGGGAATTCAAAACAAAGTTCTTGAAGCAATGGCATGTGGCAAGCCTGTCATCTGTTCGTCGGCACCTCTGAAAGGTCTGCAGGCGGAACCCGGGCTGCATTTGCTGAAAGCCGATTCTCCTGAGGAATGGGTCGATACTCTCAGTAGCGTATTTCAGGATCCAAATCTTCAGAATGAACTGGGTGCCGCGGCCAGTGCCTGGGTGCAGATGAATCACTGCTGGGACGCGTGCCTGGATTCGGTCAATGATCTCCTTCGGGGAGATCCTGTGACAAACGCACCTGAGCAGGAGGTGAAGGCGTGAAGGGCCTTGTCTTTACATGGCTGTTGACAGTGGTCGGCGTATCCTCATCGATCGTCAGCCCGTTCTATGGATTCATCGCCTACGTTGCGCTGGCGATTCTGAAGCCCGATTCGCTCTGGGAACACTCGATCAGCGGCGGGCGATTCAGCCTGATCGTCGCTATGTCCATGCTCCTGAGCTGGGGCTTTCGCGGGTGTGGAAACTGGAACCTGGGCCGGGCCAGAGGCATCACGCTCTGTTTTATTGGTTTCTGGATCTGGGCGATTCTCGGCGCGCTGACGGCCGATGTTCCGGGGCCCGCCTGGTTTTTTGTTGAAGAGGTTGCACGAATTCTGCTGCCCTTTCTGGTCGGCATCACCAGCATCCGAAGTGTCAGCGATCTGCGAAAACTGGTGTGGGTGATTGTTCTTTGCGAAGGCTACGTCTGCTTTGAAATGAATATGTGGTACTTTCGTGGCTACAACTACTTGTGGCACGTTGGTTTCGCTGGCATGGATAACAATTCCGTAGCGATTGGTTTTGTGGCCGTCCTCGGATTATGCATTTTCCTGTTCTTCTCCGCAGAGAATCTGCTACAACGAGTCGTTGTCGTGGTCTGTGCTGCATTCATCGCGCATGCGATTCAGTTCTCGTTTTCCCGTGGAGCCATGCTGGCGGCGGTGCTTACCTCGGGCATCTGCTTCTTCATCATGCAGAAAACGACTCGCCACTATGTCTTGTTCGGTGGCGGACTGTTACTGGCACTGATGGTGGCAGGACCACAGGTGCGGGAACGTTTCCTGCAGACGTTTGAAAAGAAGGATGGCAAGTACGAAGCCTCCGCGCAAAGCCGACTCGACCTCTGGAAAGACTGTTACACGCTGTTTAAACGCGACCCGATTATGGGATGCGGGCCAAACCACTGGCCGCTGCACGCAGAGAGTTTTGGATGGACACCTTACAAGGAAGCACACAGTCTCTGGGTGCAGACTGCCACAGAGATGGGAATACCCGGGATCAGTTTGCTGGCGGGATTCTATGTTCTTTGCATCTGGCGGTGTTTCTGGATGCTGAGATCACTCACACCGGAAGATGACCCTTTGCTTGCAGACTTCGCCCGAATGACGATTGCCTCGTTATGTGGATTCGGAGTGGCTGCCCAGTTTGTGAGCCTCGAAACACTTGAGATTCCCTACTACGTCAATCTGGTTGGGGCGGGTACGCTGATGCTGCATTCTCGACAGCGTCGCGAGCGTGGTCGCATGATGGAACCCAATTCTTACGCGATTGCCGAACCTGCAACGACCGGGTTTTCGAATGCCGGATTCTCTACGGCGATGAATGTCGATGCAGCAGACGTATTTTCGAATGCGGAACCCCGGCCATCATTTGATCGCTCTGGATTCTTTAACGTCGAAACTGAGTCATGGGCGACAGGATCGACACATGCTGCAGATTGGCGAGATCAGATACAGCCCGGAGATCAGATGAATCAGGCATTGGATGATTCCACATCACCGAGTTTGACTGTTGCCCTGAATGAATTTGAGACAAGCGATGGGCAGAGCGACTTTTCACATCCTGACAGTCGCGTGGGGATCCTCAATTGACAGCATTTTAAGATGAGGGAGCGGATCTCTGTCGAGTACTTTTCGACCTGGCCCGGCTGCCTGAATTGTCCATGGCACCCTGTTCAGCCGGACACGGTTTGAACGCACCGACGCGCGATGAAACAGTCGTGTCAGTGGTTCTCTTCTGCTGGCGGAGCCCGGGTGGGCCTCCGGCAAAGGTGGCAGGATTGCCACAGTTGGAGAAACTATCGAATTGTGTATGGCGGACCGTGTCAGGCAAACCGCCGGAGACACGAACACGAGATACGTTTCCATTGGTCGGGCTTTCCGATTTACGAGTAATTACCAGCAGCAGTTCAGCAAAGAATTTTCATGAAGCCCGTTCGGGATTTATTGAAGCACTCCTCCATCTATGCCATCGGTCAGATCCTGACCCGGATGGCGTCGGTGATGTTGTTGCCGCTGTATACGAACAAACTCTCCCCGGCTGATTACGGGGTGACTGCAATTCTTGATCTCACGTCGTCTATCCTCGCCCTTCTGATCGGTAGCGGGATGGCGACGGCAGTAACACGTTCTCATTTTGATGACGATAGTGAGTCACACCGGGATCGCGTTTGGTGGACAGGGCTTGCATTTGTTTCCGTCGCGGCGTTGTGTGTATTGGGGCCGCTTTGGCTTGGGCGTCAATGGCTGTCTGATTTGACGCTGGGACACTCTCAAATTGACGGCGCCTGGTTTTATTCCCTGACTTTAATGACGACATGGGCATACGTAATCGGGAATGTCTGTGATACCTATCTGCGAGTTCAGAAGTGGTCCGGCACGTTCGTGCTGATTTCGCTGTTGAGACTTCTGCTGAATATTGGACTGAATGTGTGGTTCCTCGTTGGGCTGGAAATGGGGATTCGGGGATTGCTGCTTGGCAACCTGATTGCCTCTGTCCTTTACACTGTTGCACTGCTTTCGGTATTCGTACGCACACGAGGTCGAGTGACTATCGATATGCGGGTTGCGAAACAGATGTTCCGGTTTAGCGCGCCTCTTGTCGTGACCGGGCTGCTTTGCATGCTGATGCATGAGTCCGATCGATACGTTGTGCGAATGTATGGCAGCATGGAACAGGTTGGTGTTTATTCGCTGGCTCATAAGATTGGGTTTGCCGTCCATACACTTTGTTTGATGCCATTCATTTCTATCTGGCACGTTGCAATTTACGACATCGAACGCCAGCCGAATGCAAAGAACCTCTTCTCCCGAATCTTCACCGGTTTTGTGAGCGGCCTGGGAGTGCTCTTGCTCGGGGCTTCTTTGATCGTTCACCCTGTTCTCCCTTTGCTGACTCCCGACGCCTACGGCGATGCAATTGAATTGGTCTCTGTAATTCTCCTGGGTTTCTTTTTCTTTGGTTTACAGATTCAGTTTGAGGTTCCCGCGTTATTGTCCAAGCGGACGCAGTTGATGGTACCGGGCAGTGTGCTTGGGGTTATTGTAAACATTGCTGGCAATCTGCTGCTCGTACCCGTGATGGGTGTTTGGGGAGCGGCCTGGATTGGCGTTGCGACCTATGCGGTGTCTTCGCTGACGATTTACGCCATGTGTCGCAACGTTTACCGAATTGAGTATCCGTGGACACGAAGTCTTCTGACCATCGCAGGACTGGTGGCGACTTACTTGTCTGTGCGGTTCGGAGTCTTTCCAAAGACTGGCTTTTGGGGCCAGGTTGCCGTGTCCATTGCTGTTTGCGCTGTCTGGGCTTCTGCCCTGGTGGGAAAGGATCTCCTGGAATGGTGGCAATCCCGGCAGGAATCCTCCGTTGATGTCATTGAACACAGCAAGGTCCCCGGTCCATCCAGAGATCTGACAAGGGTCTGAAACGTACGGCACCGTCTCGTTGTCAGAGCAAGCGTTTTCATGCGACGACTACTTAAAACGATTTGTAACTGCCTGTGCGGTCTTGTAGTTGCCCCGGCGGTTGTCCTGTTTCGTCTGCAGAGCCAGATGGGGCAGCGAGATGCGTTCTGCGGCTGGATGCAGTTTCTGAGCCTGTTGCCCGGTCGCATGGGCGTGTTGCTTCGGCATGCATTCTTACGATGCACATCGGGCGGGTGTGGAAAGGATGCTCACGTTGGCTTTGGAACACTATTTTCGCATGCCGGTGTTTCAATCGGCGCTCGTTCTTACATCGGAAACGCCTGCTCTATTGGTGAAGTGACTATCGAAGACGATGTCCTGATTGCCTCTCATGTATCGATCATGAATGGTTGCCAGCAGCATGGCACAGAACGACTCGATGTGCCGATCCGTGAACAGGCTGGTGTCTACCTTCCTGTTACGATTGGTCAGAACTCATGGATTGGTGAACGGGCGATTGTGGCGGCAAGCGTTGGAAGGCACTGCATCATCGGGGCGGGCTCATTGATCCTCAAACCTGTTCCCGACTTCTGTGTTGCAGTGGGGGTGCCAGCAAGAGTTGTTCGCGATCGCCGAGTCACTGTGCATGGGCCGATGGCCGAATCGGACGACACGCTTGAAGAACAGATCGTGTCCGATGTGGAAATCACAATTGGCGAAATGAATTCCGTCGGACGATTGCGAAATGAGGGTCTGCCGTTGAAAGACTGTCCTGCCGATTGAATGTTGGAACAGTTCGTGGCAGGATATACTACGTAAGCATCTGATTCTTCAGATACTTTCGCCTGCTTTCTCCCCACATGTTCTGCCCAATTGCTTCAGGTCCTGCCGTGAAGAACCCTTTCATCGCCTTTGCCTGCCTAGGCCTTACGACTGCAGCCGTCTTCTTTGCGATGCTGCATGAGAATGCCGGGGATTCCGCTCCGACTCCTCCTCCGGCTGCCCAATCGCAAACTGAGCCGGTTGATGGCGCTACTGACCCCTCCTCTTCGACGGAGGCGCCGGTGCTGGTTGACGAGCCGGTTTCCAAAGATCCACGCCTCAAAGGAATGGTCTGGGTGCCGGGAGGAAGCTTTGAAATGGGGAGTAGGGATGGTGCGCCAGACGAGATGCCAGTGCATACAGTTCAGTTGGATGGATTCTGGATGGACAAGTATGAAGTCACGAATCGGGACTTTCAGGCGTTCGTAGATGCAACCGGATACGTAACGACGGCGGAGCAACCTCCGAAACTCAGAAGCATTGATCCTGAGTCAAATCTGAAAGACATCGCTATTCTCGAAGAATTTAATCAACCCGGGTCCATCTGCAGTTTGCAGCTTTCAAGCCGGGACGACATTGATCCGGAGAAAGGCGCCTACAGCTGGTGGCAGTACGTTGCGGGGGCCGATTGGAAGCATCCGGAGGGTAAGGAATCCAACATCGACGATCGTCAGAATCACCCTGTTGTTCACGTCAGCTGGCTGGATGTGCAGGAATACTGTCAGTGGGCAGGCAAAACGCTGCCATCGGAAGCTCAATGGGAGTACGCAGCTCGAGGAGGCCGACAGAACCAGACGTATCCGTGGGGAAAAGAACGAAATCCCGATGGCAAGTGGCTTCATAACATCTGGCAGGGAGAGTTCCCTGTCACCAACACCGAGGCGGACGGGTTCAGGCAGACGTCGCCAGTTGGGGCCTTCCCTGCCAACGAATTCGGCTTATTTGACATGTCGGGAAATGTTTGGGAGTGGTGTGCCGACTACTATCAACCGGCCTACTACACCGAAAGTCCGATTCGTAATCCTCCCGGTCCATCGAAAAGCTTTGATCCCCAGGAACCGGGCATTATCAAGCGCGTTCAGCGGGGGGGATCGTTCATGTGCAGCGAGCAATACTGCGTCGGCTATCGGGTTTCATCCCGCATGAAGGGCGAACAGGACACCGGTGCATTTCATACCGGATTCCGATGTGTTGTGACACCAGAAATGCTCAAATCCACACTGGTCAGCAGCACACCATGATTCTGCGCGGGAAACCTTTCTCATTCCCTGTTGCGAGCGCATGACGAAAGCACCTTTGTCCCCGTGGGCAGGGAAGGTGCTTTCTGCATTTTGCCAGGCGCGCGACTTCGGCATGTGGTTGAATGAATCAGCCAGCCAAAACGCGGAGACTTCTGAGTAATCCGCACATATGGCGCGGATCGTCAGTGCGTCAAATAACGCCACCATGAACGCGGTATGGCGTCGACAAGTCCGGCAGCTCAAGCCCCCAGATGCGTTCCCAGATTTCCGGGATGTGTCGCATACTTTCTGAGGAATAAATCAGCTGACGTGCACGAATGTCCGGAGATGGCGACCAAAGTGGCGTCGCACATCCAAGATTTACGCTTGCACAAACCAGCAAGAGGCCAGCCATCAATTTTTTTCGCAGCGACATCATCGCGTCCTTCCCTGGACCCCGGGATCCGCAGTTGAAAATGACGATTTCCAGTGCGGTAATTCAGAAGATGATCAGTTGATACCTGTTGGCTGCAAATTCTTCAGAACTCGCATCGCCTAACTCAGAACCATGATCAGATGAGACGTGATGACTTCAAGAACTCAAGTTCAACCAATTCGACCGTAGTTTGAAGCTGGCGGAGGGCCCTGATCCGATTGGGATCCCAATGACGCATCCCTCGGGATCGCATCGGGGAGTGATCGGTTTTCCGGAACCGGACCTGCACTGTGAGAATGGTTCAGAGCGGCTTGTCGAGCAGCTTCCTGCTCTTCCAGCTGTCGAACTTTCTCTTCCATTTCCTTGCCAGGTTTGAAGGTGACCACAAATTTTGCAGGCACCTCAACCTGTCCACCTGTTCTGGGGTTCCTGGCCTTTCGGGCGGCTCGCATTTTCACCTCGAACACGCCGAAGTTTCGGAGCTCAATTCGTCGGTCTTCAACCAGTGTTTCAATGATGGCGTCAAACGTCTTCTGGACGATCTCCTTCGTCTTGAGCTGGGTGAGCCCCATCTCTTCTGAAATCGCCTTCACGATCTCCTTTTTTGTCACGACGCGCTTCTCCCACGGATGAACCGACTAGTGAAATCGTTTCTACTGAAAACGATACAACTTTAAGATGCATCAGGACTTACTGTCAACCCTCTGGTTTTGCAGTGCGTCCGGAAGGCGCCTGAATGACCGTCCATAGTGTCACATGAGTGAACCTTTGGTCAGGTCACATCTGATCATGTTTCTGCGTTAGGTTGCCAAAGAACAATGGGCAGCGCACGCTTCTGGCAGCGCTTCCCTCCTTGGTATCGGCTGTTATTACAGTCATTCTTTGCAAAATCATGATAATCGGTAAACTTCGTCCAATTGTTACAACCGCTTGGGCTGTATGCTGTTTGCGGGCTTCGCTGAGTCCAAATCATCAGTCAGTCACTTGCTCAGATTTCGGTTCAAAGAACGATGGCAATTCCGCGGGATAGAGGTCTGACGGCCAGGCGCAAAGCGGTTGTCGGCCACCTTCGCCAGGACAGCGCTTGTAAGCTGTTTGCTGGCATGGAGTTCGGTGTAGGAGCCGCTGTCAGTTTTCTCGTCTGGCTCCTGGCGGGATGACGAGCTCTGGTCGGCGCAGAATCAAATAAAAAAGAACAGGGAGCACTGGAGATTCCAGTGCTCCCTGTTCTTTAGTGCCCGGGAATGAGCGTAAGACAGGTTAGTTTTGTGTCGCGGTTTGAGCCTCACGGCGTATCGCGTCGTAGATTTCCTGACGATGAACGGCAACGTCTCGCGGAGCATCGATTCCGATTCGAACTTTGTCCCCGCGAACTTCCACAATGGTGACTCGGATGTTGTCTCCGATGATTATGGTTTCGTCGCTCTGGCGTGATAGTACAAGCATAAGTCCCTCCTTCAAGTACAGTTTCGACGGAGCGGAGGGGCAACTGCAGAGGTTTTCCCGTCCCCGGCGCTGCGCTAACAACCGTGCACAATGGCAGCTTTGTGAGAAGCGGATCAAACGGAAAAGTCACGTTTTTCGGTCGCTCGGTCAACGCGAGTCGGGCTGCATTTGTAACAGTGTTGCTGGCAGGATAATCTCTGCGCGATGGCGTTGGCCAATCATGTCATTTGCTGATTGATTTCCTCAAGATTGAATCCTTTCGCCGAATGATTCGGATTGAGAGAATTCCTAGTTCACCAGCCACGATCCTCTACCACGATCCTCTACCGAGGTCCCACCGAATGCTGACTCTTCTCGTCGCGGTACTTTCCTTCTTCGGATTCATCGTCGCGTACAACACGTATGGGCGATGGTTGGCTCGGTCCGTATTCCGACTGGATCCGTCCGCGCTGGTTCCGGCCGAGGAACTGCGAGACGACATCGATTTCGTACCTACGGATCGGCAGGTGCTGTTTGGACACCACTTCACAAGCATCGCTGGGACCGGCCCGATCGTCGGGCCGGCAATTGCTGTGTTCTGGGGTTGGCTGCCCGCTCTCTTGTGGGTCGTGTTTGGGTCGATCTTCATTGGAGCGGTTCATGATTTCGGAGCGCTGGTCGTTTCGTTGCGAAATCGGGGCCAGACACTTGGCGAAGTCGCGGGAAGAGTCATCACACCGCGTGCCAGAGTTCTCTTCCTGATCATCTTGTTCATGGCATTGACTGTGGTTCTTGCCGTTTTCGGCCTGGTGATTGCCAAGATCTTTTCGATGTATCCTGAGAGTGTGCTGCCAACGTGGGCTTCTCTCCCGTTGGCAGTCGGAATCGGATTCTGGACGCACAAACGGAATGGCGGGTTGTTGATTCCGTCGGTTATGGCCCTGGCTGTCGTGTACGTCTGCGTCTGGCTTGGGGCATATGTGGTTCCGATTGATATTACGCAGCTGTTTGGTGTTCCGGAAACCGGACGCTGGGTCAATGTCACAACGGTTTGGACGGTTGTGCTCCTGGTGTACTGTTTCTTTGCTTCCGTGTTGCCCGTATGGGTGATGCTTCAGCCTCGGGACTACATCAACAGTCAGCAATTGGTCATTGCGCTGGTGTTATTGCTGGTTGGAGTCTTGTTTGCAGGACTGAATGGCACCGCAGATTTGGGTCAAAGTGCCCCAATGGTTGCGACGCCACCCGCTGACGCTCCCCCGATCATGCCCTTTTTATTCATCACAATCGCGTGTGGTGCCTGCAGTGGTTTTCATTGTCTGGTAAGCAGCGGGACGACCAGCAAGCAGGTTCGAAATGAGAATGACGCCCAGTACGTCGCTTACGGATCCATGCTGCTGGAGGGGGCACTGGCGGTGATGGTCATTTTGTCATGTTGTGCGGGCGTCGGCATGGGGCAGTTCGATCGAGTGGCCAGTGCAACGTCTCCTGGTGGATTTGAGTATCAGCCGCGCGAGGTGGATGGAGTCCAGGTGGCCGGACGTGCGGCATGGGAGTCTCGCTACAAGGTCAATGAGGGATGGAATAAATTCAAACTGAATCAGATGGTTCAGGCGTTTGTGGAAGGGGGGGCCAATTTCCTGACAGCGATTCATATTCCGATCCGACTGGGGATCAGTATTATCGCCGTTCTGGTTGCATGTTTTGCCGCCACAACGCTTGACAGCGCGACGCGACTGCAGCGTTATGTGGTCCAGGAACTGGCAGCCACTGCCGGACTGAAGCCTCTGACCAACAAGTTTGCAGCGACTGCGTTCGCGATACTTCTGGCTGGCTGGCTAGCCTCAATGCCGGCACCGGTACCGGCCGGGCAGCAGTTAAATGGCGGGACCGGGGGGCTCATTCTCTGGCCGTTGTTCGGTGCAACCAATCAACTGTTGGCAGGACTGGCCTTTCTGGTGATTGTGTTCTATTTGTGGCGGCGAGGACGTTCCATCTGGTTTGCTGCAATTCCTATGCTGATCATGATTGTCATGCCTGCCTGGGCCATGCTGTGGCAGATGTTTAATCCCCAAACCGGCTGGTGGCAGAACGGAAAAATGCTGTTGTTCGCAACTGCGGTGATCATTCTTTGCCTGCAGGTCTGGATGATTATTGAGGCATTTTTGCTGTTTCCCCGCATTCGTGGTGTCGTAGAGGAAGCGTTGCCGCCATTGAATCGTCCAACGACGGGATCTCCGGCATAAGTCCAACCTGTTCCTGCCCGGAATTGGGGTCTGAAAACAATTGGGGTTGGTTAAATGGGGGCTTCTGACGTAAATCACACCGTGTAGCCAGATGATGTGTCGCTCGTTGCGTAGCGGCGCGTCGTGCGAACATGGCCGTGTTATGCGGCTGTGAATTCACAGATTTTGGTGTGCCCGACGCCAGAGAGTGTTCATGACAATGCCTGATTTCAGCAATCCGGGTCCGTGGCTCCAGGAGCTTTCCGGCCTGACCACGACCATCATTGTTTATGCAGCTGTGTTCCACGTGTTCATGTTTTGCATGTTATGGGCCTGGTACGCGCGCGACCTGCAGGTCATTGCAGGGACGCTGGATGATTTTACCCGGGGATTAAAACATCGCAGCATCCTTGGAAAATCGGCTCCACTGACCAACCAGATCGAAGCATTCGTACAGGACATCAATGACGTCCTGGAGGATGATGCGCGCCGGGGGGATCGTGTGGAATGTCTTCGACGAATGCACATTCTGGACGAAAAACGTGGATACCTGGATTCTCTTTCGTTCGAAACGATGACCAACGTCGCTCGCACGATGATCGAAGCCTATCCGCTGGCAGGCGTTCTGGGGACCATTCTTGCAATCGGTTCGGCATTGCAGTCGCCGATAACGGAAGGCGCATCGACTACGATGAATGCCATTGTTGGACGTTTTGGAGATGCCATTTGGTCAACGTTTGCCGGGTTGTGCGCGGCCATACTACTGATGTTCGTCAATAGTGTGCTGGAGACGCGGTTTGCCCGGCTTACGGATAGTCGACTGCATGTTCGGGATATTGTTGCCAAGGCGAAACGCGAACTGGGGTTTGCCGTTGCGGCAATTGAAGAGGCCCCAGCCAAGGGGGCAAATCAATGACTCAGCCCCGTCGCCGATTGACGTTCCAGCTCACGCCATTACTTGATCTGTTGCTGATTGTTATTTTTGCTCAGTACATGGAAGTGCGTCAGAATGCCCAATCCGCGGAAGTTGAGCTTCAGCAGAAGCAGCGTGTTGTCGAGGCCAGGGAGCAGCAGCTGGCGGAAGAGTTCGCGGATCGAAAAAGGGCACTGGAAGAATTACATGCCGGGCAAGTGAGTGACGTTCAGGCGCTTCGAAGTGAATATCGTTCCAGGTTTCAGTCGATTGTTGACCAGCAGTATCAGGCGGGTTCGGCTCTTGCCGACGCAATGCAATTGCCTGGTAACCTGATGGAACAGGTTACTCAGCTGAAAAATTCCGGCGATCCCGAGGCTGCAGAACGTCTCGAAGCAGCGACAGTTCGTCTCAGGGAAGTAATAGCTGCCCGCGGCACCGAATTTGTCCGCTATGTGCTCAAGTACGACGAGATGCAGAAGCGGGTTTCGATCTGGGAAATTCATGTGGACGATAACGGACAGGCTCGCATCAGTGATGGAGAGCAGTTACACGTTGTTGGGTTTGAGTCGGAAGAAGAATTTACATCCCGCGTCTTTGAGGCAAGCAAATCTTTTGCCTCGCCCAGGACGCTCGTGCTGTTGTTGCTGTCATATGGCGACGCTCAGGCGGGCTACCGCCGTCGGGCGACGAATGCCATGCCGGCACTGATAGACCGGTTACGGCAGGATAGCGGCAATACTCGTTGGTTCGACTTTTCTCTGATGGGTTTTCGTCCGGATGGTTCCGTATTTGGGCATGTGGACAGCGGCGAAGAGAAGTAGAGGCAGATTCAATGGCATCGCGCAGAGTGGAAAACAGTCCTCCCGGAAAAATTGTTCGCAGGACATCTCGCGCCGCGACAGGTGGTGCGGCATTGTTTCTGGCTTTTCTGATGTACATGATCCTGAAGAATGGCACAGGAACTTCGACGCCCAGCGAAGGAGAATCGGGGACTGAAAGTCCACCGATGGCAACTGTAACGCCACCGGATGATATTGATCCCGCCGCTGAAAACTGGCAGGCGGTTCCTGACGGACTTTCGGATGACGAACGGAAGGCTTTATCCGGCAGGGTGCTGACGGTGCTGATCGACGAGAGAAGTTATCTGCTGCAGCTGCCGTCTGATTCCGACCCTGTTTATCGTCCTGTCGAACTTGCTCGCCTGATTCAGTTGTTGCCAATGGCGAAGGGCGATGCAAACGGGATTCGAGTCCGTATTCTGCGAAGAGAAAACGCCCGTGCTTCGGCTGAAGAGAAACTGAAGCTGGAACTCAGCCACGGTGGCGCCGGTGAATCCAGCGTTTATATGGCTGAACAATTCATTCCGTAGCACAACGTGACACTGGATCCCGAGCTGTGGCCGAAACGGTACCACCAGGCAATCTCAACCCTGACGAAGCAGTTATTTCGCGAGCCGTCGCTGTCTTTATGCTGGTGGTGCTTGCGGTTGCATCGATACCGCTGCTGGTTTGTATGCCGTTGACATCGGATACGGTTTTGTATGATCTACAGGCTGGAAAGCTGCTATCGGGCGGGACACTGTACCGCGATATCCTCGAACCGAATCTTCCGGGAATCGTTTGGGTGCATATTGCGATTCGTGGACTCGTTGGCTGGTCCACGCTGGCGATGCAGTCTGCTAATCTGGTCATCGTTGCATCCGCTTTGACTTTGCTTTCATGGGCAGTCAGCAGCAGGTCGCAGTTTGGATGGACGTTTCTTCTGACTTCCTGCCTGTTTTTCTTCTCACGCAACGAATGGTGCCACGGCCAGCGAGACTCGTGGATGCTGCTGCCAGTTGCGCTGGCGATTCTGTTGCGTGTTGGCCGGGGCGATAGTTCCCGTCGTTGCCGGTTGATTGGCCCGGTTGTTGAGGGCTTTCTCTGGGGTGTGGCATTCTGGATTAAACCCCACATCGCTGTGTCCGTCGTTGCGATCAATGGATTTCATTTGATCACTGCGATCAATCCTCGCGAAGAATTCAGGCGGACGGCAGGAGTATTGGCTGGTGGCCTTCTTGCCGGCATGCCAGGCATCTTTTGGCTGGTCCAGTCCGGAACCTGGCCACATTTCTGGGAAATGCAGACCGAATGGAATCCTGAGTATCTGGAGATTGGTCGTGAACGGAAATCGTGGGGACGGCTCTGGATGATGGCGCGCCGACTGCATCCATGGTGGGCGGTTCATGTGTTCGCAATTCCAGTCTCGCTGATTCAGATAAAACGAATGATTCACGCCCGCTCCGGGCATCCCATCGAGGCGGCGAGTCGGCCCCCGGACCGAGGCTCAAGTCGTTCAGTCACGATCGCAGTCCTGTACCTGTCGTGGTTTGGTCAGGCACTGCTTCTGCAGCATCCCATGGACTACATTCAGGTACCGCCAGTCATCCTGGGAATAGCGGCGTTATCTGCGTATCCGTGGCGGCTACCGACGCTGGTGCGTCGATGTGGAGTGGCAATCTTTCTGTTGCTGGGGCTTATCGTTTCACCACAATTGCGGCCACCGCGCATTAACCTGTGGCTTGATTGCGTCACGAAGGGCACTTCCATGCAACGAATGGCGGTTCTGTCACACGGTCGGTTTCCGGAATGGAAGCACTTCGAAGAGGTGATTGGATACCTATCGCGGCAGAACCTGCAGTCAGGTGAACTGACGTGTTACAATGTGCATTGTATTCACGCATATCCCGCTCTTGGATTGATGCCTTCGACAAGATACGTTGGGATATCGTCATTGCTGGAGCTTTTCCCGTCACACCGCGATGAAATCCTTTCCACTGTTCAGCACTGTGGCCATCGATTTCTACTGGCGGATGTCTCTGAATCCGAAGCTGTGCCGGGAGCATTTCCCTGGAATCATGACGTTGCATTTGAGTCCGGACCGTTTCGCGTTTATCGAATGCATCCTGATCAATGGTGACTCTGTTGCGGCGCAAAAAAGAAGGCCGGCCGTTTCTGAACGAAACGACCGGCCTTCGGGAGAAGTGTCTGCACGAAGTGCGCTGGTCACGTTCCCGGATGTTGCATCAATCCTGACTTCCCGGATTTCCGTGGTCAGTAACCCGCGACCTCACGAACTCCTTCGCTGGCGGTGAGCGTGTACGTATCTCCGGAGGCTGGCGTATAGCCGTCCGGGTTTGCACTGCCTGGTCCGTAATTCGTGTTTGACTGCCATGCATTCGCCACGTCTGTCAGCTCGTGGTTCACCGCGTACGAAAGGCTTGCGAGTCCAACAATCGATCCAAGGACCAGAATTGTTCCAACAAGGACAACTTCTGATGAGAGGATCATGCCGTGTTGATCCTTAAGAAGTTTTGCCAACAGTCTTCGCATGGACTTCGCTCCAGCTGATCTCGGAGGGAGACAGAGGAAAGTGAAAGTTGCAGGACAGAAACGGCACCGTCGTTCGAAGTTGATGAGCTTCGGAAACATTTGATGCCACCCGGCAACTCTACCTCAAAATCTCAACCGGGAGCGAAAACCTGATAAGAAACAGTGGCTCCCATATGGCATTCGACGGATGGTAGTGATCGTGACGACTCTGTTGCCGGTGAAGGCACCCGGAGCGCTGGAGTTCAACGTGTACGCCGCCCTGCCAGTCAATTCCGGACCAGACGGTTTTCAAGCACCTCAAGTGCCTTGGCGATGTCCGTGTCCAGCATCAGTTCGTCAGCGGTACGGCCACGGAAAAAAGATCGCTGGATGTCTCTGGGCTGCGGAACATCAATGTCAGGTTGCAGGCCTTTGCCCGAATAATTGTTGTCGTCCGGAGAGTAGAATTTAGCTGTCGTCAGCTTCAGACCGGTTTCTCCGGGCAGGTGCATGATCGTCTGAACGGACCATTTTCCATAGGTTTTTCGTCCGACAATTGTGCCTCGTCGGTGATCGTGAATGGCACCAGCAACGATTTCACTCGCACTCGCGCTGTTCTCGTTCACAAGCAGTACAAGTGGATAATTTCTGGTATCGTAAGCGTTTGCCCGAAACACCTGATTTTGATTGCTTGAGCGACCTTTTGTTGAAACAAGCACGCCTCGATCAATAAAGCGGTCGATCACTGCGGCAGCGGTTTCGAGCAATCCGCCTGGGTTATCTCGCAGATCCCAGATCAGTGCTTTCATTCCCTGACGTTCCAGCTTGCGAAGGGCATCGTCAAGTTCATCTGTGGTCGTATTCTGAAAGCCTTCCATTCGGATGTATCCGATTCCGGCGGTTTGATTCAGCATCACGGCGCGCGTCACGCTTCGGATGTGGACGCGGCGACGCGTGAACGTTCCGGTGTTTGATTTCCCGGAGGGTGTTTCCCAGGTAAGTTCGACCTGACTACCGCTGACTCCTCGCAACATTGAAGCGGCTTCGTCTGTTGTCGCGTCCCGACAATTTCGACCATCAATGTTGGTGATATAGTCACCTGGCAACAGTCCGCCGTCTTCGGCAGGGCTCTCCAGAAGAACGTTCACCAGGTGCATGCCACGACCGCTTTCAGCTTTCATTTCGATGCCGATTCCGACCAGCTCTCCCTGTATACTGCCAAAGAGTTCGCTGTAACGGTCGGGGGTCAGAAAGTTACTGTATTCGTCGAGGGCGTTGCATCCGCCAAAAATGAATTCAAGTACGACGGGGGTTCCCTGTAATCCGATTTCACGTCCGAGCTTGTCGCAAAGGCCAGTGATGGTTGCTCGTGCCTCGGTGCGGCTGCGGACCGGGCGATTCCAGTATTCCCTGATCAGCAAATCGCGTGCACGATCGACTGCCGTCTGGTTGACGTTCTTCAGATTGTGTTCCAGAAACTTTTCGTTGCCAAGAGCCATATAGAGGCTCTCTGTACCGTGGGCGACGAAACGCGTGATGCTGATCGTGTCGACATAGTCAAACTGCACGTGATCGAGGATGTTCTCAAACAGGTCCAGCGCTTCCGCTCGGCCTTTGCTGAGCAGATTGGCATCAAAGCTTCGATCGGTGTACCGACGGTCTATGCCAAAATGAATTCGTGTTCGCCTGAGCGCGTATTTCAGGTCGGCATCGTCTTCCCAGCGTTTCAGGCTTTCCTCGTAAAGAGTGATTGCTTCCACCCATTGCCGCCTGGTTTCGAATTCCTCACCGGCCAGTCTCGCATCGGTGGCGTTCGCGTAATTCGAAATGTCGACGTTACTGCCGAAAGCGTGCACTGCAGCCTGCGAAACAATTGTCCCAAACAGGAGTGCGGCAGCGAAAACGACACGTCGATGCCAATGGTAGATCTGCATGACACACTTCAGAAACGCCCGGCAAACGGTACGTTTCAGCCCTCAAGTGCTCGCTAAGTGCGGCGTCATGCCTGTAATTGAGATGAGTTCCTCGTTGAAATCACCGTCGAGTGAATTGTTTCAGACAAAGGACCCGACCCTGCAAACAGTACCCGGCAGGGCGGTCAGTCTGTAACGACCACTCGAATATATTGCTGAAAATCACGGCCGTCAAACTGGGATTCACTGCAGAAGGGACCAGGCCTGGCTAGCCCAAAACCTCGTTAAATCCCCTTTTCATTCACCGGATTCGCCAACTTCGCAGGTTTTCACTGTCGAAGCGTTCGGGAAGGCCGGTTTTTAGGGTTGTTGGCCTGCCGAAAGAAGCCGGAACGTGCTCTGCCGTGTGTCCGAACCAACCGGAGATGCACCGTCTGGAAGCGCTGTAGTAGTTGCGACAGTTGGTTCGTATCCGCGACCGGGGTCAGAACGATACGAAAAGGTGCGCCATTCGGAATCTCGTTCCGGCATCGCGCTGCACATCCTGCGAATGGGGATGAATTTGCAGATCCTGTCGGGATTTCAGTCGATGGTCCCGGAAAAGAAGTCAACTGTCGCAATCGTCCGCAAGTTGCTCCGGGATTCTGATTCAGACTGACTGAACGGGGCGGGCGGCCGTCATTTCCACAGGAAAATCCCCCGCATTTCTACCGACCGGCATTTTCTTCGATCATCTGACGGACGACTTCACGTCGACTGCGAGTCGCATCAAAGATTTCCAGCTGTCTGACGGCCCCGGTTTGGGATGGAATATGTCGGACTGATTGCAGTTCGGCAAGACATCCGAGTTCGATGGCGGCAGGAGTTAATTGTTCGACCAATGTATCGACGATTACCTGCACCGAACGCTGCTGGTAATCGTGTGAGCTGACCAATGCCGCATCGGCGCCGTAACGTGTTGCCCGCCACTTGTTCTGTTCCACCATCATCGGGTGGTAGTCGCCCAGAAAAGTGCCTTCGTCGATTTCGTTGGAAATGGTGTGTACCAGGCACTGTATCAGAGCGGTGATCGCGAGCACCTGACTGAGGTTGGCTGGCACATCACAGACTCTGATTTCGACCGTACCGAAATGGTGATGCGGACGAATGTCCCACCAGATTTCCCGAATCGAATTGATGAACCCTGTGTCGATCAGATGATTCACCAGCCAGACATATTCGCTCCAGTTTCGCATCTGGTACGGCAATCCGGCGGTTGGCAATCCTTCCATGATCTTGGATCGATTCGACTTGAGTCCTGTGTTGCGTCCTTCCCAAAAGGGTGAGTTTGCCGATAGTGCAAGCAGCAAAGGAAGATGCTGTTGCATTCTGTCGCAGATCATGACCGCTTTGTCGCCACTGTCGACTCCGACGTGGACATGGAGTCCAAAGGTAACCAGTCGCCGCGCGACGTCTTCCATCAGGGCCACGAGTCGAAAATATCGTTCGTTCACTGTGATCTGCTGATGGCGCCACGATGAAAAAGGGTGTGTGGCCGCCCAGAACAATCGCATGCCCAGTTTGTCGACGATTCGTTCTACTTCGGCGATCTTTTCGCCGAGATCTTCTCCGACTTCTTTCACGGTCCGGCAGATCCTGGTGTTGATTTCAACATAACACTGCATCAGTTCCGGTTTGACAGAATCCTGCAGATGCGACGGGATCGTTGCCAGCAGCTCGTCAATACAGCTTGAAAGTGACATGTCGTCAGCGTCGACCAGCTGCAGTTCAATTTCGACGCCGAGCGTTGGGCTAGTGTTGGGTTTGAAGTGCATTTTTGTCATTGTTCACCTGGCATACTTCGCGACGGTGTTTGTGATGGAAGCAGAATGCTTTGAACGACAACGGGACACTTTATGCGCGAAACGAATCCACTGCTTCGTCGGTAAGGGCGTCGGATTCGGACACGGGGTCACGCGGTATCATTGCCAGAAGAAGGGCTGTTCTGGTCATGACCCTGACACCGATGGCGATGGATTCTTCGTCAATGTCGAATACCGGCGAATGCAGTAACGGCCAGTCATCCGCATCCCCCGCACAACCCAGCCGTATCTGCGCACCACGCACATGCTGGACATACATTGCAAAGTCTTCACCGCCCATGCTGGGCTTGTCGATGGGGACAATTTCGTGATCCCCGATGACCTGTCGGCAGGACGCTTCAAAAGCGGATGTCACGAGAGTATCGTTGATAACAGAACCCAGCGGACTGCGAAAGACAACTTCGGCATGACTGCCGGTAACCTGTGCGACACCATCGCATGCATCCCGAATCATTTTCATCACTCGCAGTCTTGTATCTGCGTCAGTGGTTCGGAGTGTTCCGGCGATATCCACGCGATCCGGTATGACATTCGAAACCGTTCCGCCATGGATGGATCCGATTGTGAATACGGTTGGTGTGAGGGCGTCCGCGTGGCGAGGCACACTTTGATGAAGAATTGAAATCAGCATTGCCGAGGCAGCAATGGGATCGGTCGTGTGCTGCGGTCGAGCCGCGTGGCCACCCCGACCTGTGACGGTGATCAGGACTTCGTCGACTTGTGCTGTCAGTACACCATATCGGATACCAACGCGCCCTGCCCGAATGGTCGGATCGACGTGAAGGCCGAGGATTGCAGACACATTCTGCAGGCCCCCGTCTTCAATGATCCACAGAGCTCCTTCGCAGGTTTCTTCAGCTGGCTGAAAAAGAAACCGTATGTGGATGGACGGCAGTTCGGAATGCGTCAGACGCCGGGTGAGGTTGACCAGCAATTCCGCCGTGGCGAGTACCACGGATGTATGGACATCGTGTCCACAAGCGTGCGCAAGACCTTCTCTGGACGAACAGTAGGGAACATCCTTTCTGTCCGGCATCCGGAGGGCATCGATATCCGCTCTGATTGCGATAACACGGGTCGAATCGTCGACTTCGCCGATCTTAAGGTCGGCGATCACTCCTGTCCCACGATCCGGAACTTTGACGTGGATCTCGGGGCCGTCATCGTATCTGAGGCTCTCCAGTCGTGCTGCGATAAATCGGGTTGTCGCCACTTCGTGCCCGCTGGGTTCGGGGGATGCGTGCAGAGTCCTGCGACAGTCGATCCAGGCTGACTCTCGATCCTGGGCCAGACGGTCGATGAGTATCTCGAAGGGCACGATGCGTTCGATATCGGCTGGTGTTACTCGCCGACTGCCGTTCGTTGTCATTGCGATACCTGTCCTGCTTGTATGATTACGGAACCTGATCCTAGTGTGACGGATCCAGGGACGGGCTGCCATCTCAGACGGACTCTGGTCGGGGAATCGCCTGCGAGAATTGAAAACAGCTTCGGGAGATCCGGAGCCTTCAATTCGAGGCCGTCCCGGGTGACAAGCGGAACATTTCGAAGACGCGTATTCAGTTGTCGTCGTTGTCGAAATCCA
This sequence comes from Planctomycetaceae bacterium, assembly GCA_041398825.1. Taxonomy (NCBI): domain Bacteria; kingdom Pseudomonadati; phylum Planctomycetota; class Planctomycetia; order Planctomycetales; family Planctomycetaceae; species Planctomycetaceae bacterium. The sequence continues at coordinate 995,451 of JAWKTX010000001.1, forward strand.
TCTCAATGTCAAGATCGTCGATGCTGGAATGGTCCGCATCGGCTGCCTCGCTCAAGCTTTCCCGATTCCTTTCGCGATCACTGCGGCGAAAAACGGCAACGATGTCGGCCGCCGGTACAACGAACAACAGGTTGTCTGCCTCAAAGTCAACCGGGATCGCACTCTTCGGGTGGAACAGAACCCGGTCGTATTTTCGAATGGGGAAGTCTTCGTCGCGTTCGATCTGCACGCTGATTTCCACCACACGACCTGTGATTGTCGGGATTTCGGAACTGTCCGGCAGCACGATCCCACCGCGTGTCTGATGGCGAGCTTCATCCTTCCGGATGAGCACCCGCATTCCAAGAGGTTCGACGTAGTCAGTCACTCAGTCTACTCCGTCACCGATCGACGTAACGCGCTGCTCAGCATCCCAATGTGAGGTGCCGGTTTTGGATCGACTGCGACTCTGGTCGTCCGTGCTCCTGCTGGTGACTGTACAATGGCGGAAGCTGCTGCAGCACCGTCGGCTAGCTGTTTTTTGGATGAATTTGTTTCTTCGTCGACCTGGGTGGCAGAGTCGTTGGACTCCGGAGATTTCGATTCGGGAGGTCGATTGCTGCGTTCCAGGATCATTCCCAGCGGTCCTGCCAGCAGTGCAGGCAGGAAGATGACATCGCCGACCAGCGCGGCGAAGATCATGCCCGACATGATCCAGCCGAAGCGGCTGATCAGGAGGAGTTCCACCGGGTAGAGAGCCAGCATTCCGATTCCAATAGCCGCGCTTGTCTGCCAGAGTGCTGGTCCGCAGTGTTCCAGCGATCTTTCCACCGCTTCTTTTCTGGAAACACCCTGCCGAATCAGTATCTGGAACCACGTCATCAAATGGAGTGTGCCATCAACGGCAATCCCAAGTGCGACCGACGCGGTAATCATGGTTCCAATATCGATTCGAACACCACCCCACGCCAGAAGACCAAACATCACAACCACTGGCGTCAGGTTGGGCGCCATGGCGAAGATTGCAGCCGGCACGCTCCGCAGCAGCAATGCCATGACGATCGCGATGACAAAAAATGCCAGTCCAAAGCTGCTGATCAGGCTTTCCAGAAGTGCCTGTTGTGTCCGAAGGAAAATTGGAATCAGCCCTGTTACGATATGTCCGGTACCAGATGTTCCAATCATGGCCAGTCGTGCACGCGTAATCTCATTCAGTTCGGTTGTCAGAGTCTGATAGTCGTAATCGGACATGATGCTTGACTGGCAAGTGATCCGCCAGAGTTCATCACCTTCACGATTCAGTAATGCATCTCCAGGTACGTTCAGGTCACCGTCTGCTTTGGCAAGTGCCAGCATTGAAGAGACAGATGATTCCCTGTCTCCTTCCTCAAGCAACTCGTGAATTCGGTCGCCAATGACGGCTTCCTTTTTCCGGGCTTTCATTCGATCAAGCCGGGACATCTTGCTGGTATCGGGCGCACTAAGATCCAGAAACGATGCCAGTGAAAGGGTGCCGCTGACTTCAGGATGCTCACGCAGAGCCTCCTGGATTTCCATGACCTTTCGCGCTCGATCCAGGAACGGAATTTGTGTCTGAGCCGCTTTGTCGAACTTGACGATTGTGTCGACAGAGACAATGCCGGAGAGATTCTCTTCCAGAAAGTTGTAGTCCTGAACGACTCGGGATTCATCCGGAAAGTAGCGGATAACCTTGGTCTCTGTTCGGAAGAACTGCAGCCCTGCCCCGCAGGCAATGGTGGCGGTCAGGCATGCCAGGGAGACCAGAGTTCCATGGTTTGCCAGCCGTCCGCCAAGCCATCGCCATGCTCTGGTATCCATCGAAGCCGCTTTTGGTGGCTGGCGCCGCCAGAACAACATTAACGACGGAAGCACATACAACGCGCAGAAGAATGAGATGCCGCAGCCAATCGAGGCGTAGATACCAAAATCACGAACGGGCACCAGAGAGCTGACGACGAGCGATCCCAAGCCAATTGCCGTCGTACCACTGGCAAGCAGACAGGGTAACCATGCGACGGAAGCGGCATGATGGACTGACGTGTCCGGGTCCGAAATACCGGAGTTCTTCCAGTAGTTGCAAAGATGAATCGCTGCAGATGTCGTAAGGACAACCAGGAGCGTCGGCATCACCACCAATACCATATTCATGCTGCCACCGGTGGCTGGCACAAGAGACACCGCGGCCATTGCACACAGCATCGATACCGCCTGGACCAGCAGAGTCAGGCGAATGCTTTTCAGCACGATCATCGACAAGACGACGGTGACAATGACCGACAGCAGGATTGGAGACCGGCGTGGCAGGTCAAACAGAGGGAAATTACGATTCCAGCCCGCGTGTTTTACAGCCTGATTCAGGGCTGTCCCCGCAACAGGCCGCCCACCCATGTGAAGCTGTTCCGGCAGGATGCCTACCGAAACGGCTGCCGCACGAATATCGGCGAGTGCGGCATTGCGGTCTGACATCCCCGCTTCGTTCAGCCCCACTGAAACTGCCGCCATTGCTCCATTGACGAAGAATGTGTCGTCAACGCATTTTGTTGCAATTCCGTCTGTTGCTGCATCAGGCGAGGCAGCCTCATTCAAAGCCGCGCGAAATGCTTCGGTTTTCTGCACATCAATGTGCATCCTGGGGGCGGAGATCTGGACGTCGTACAAGGGAACAGATCGAACATATTCCTCAAGAGCGTCGTGAAGCTTCCACGCCGATTCATCTTCGATACTCAAACCATCCGTCACGGGCAGAGGAAGGCTGCGCTGGATAACCGTTGCCTGAGGGCCGAGGTGCTCCTGAGCGAGTCGGAGGACCTCTTTCTGCATGAAATCGCCACGAAGTCGCCCGGTGTCTGTGAATCGAACGCAAAGTGGCCCTTTGCCAAGAAGCAGCCCCATCGTTCTGCGAATACCTTCTTCGACGGGCACACCTTCTTTCAGCATCCGTGTCAGAAGATCAGCTGGTTGTTTTACATCACTGATATAGGGAGAACCACCTTCACGGTGGTCAAGATGCTGGACTCCCTCGAGCTCCGTGATAAATGCCCGAATTCTTGGGTCCGTCAGTGAACAGTCGTCCCAGGACAGCAGTAGCCGATCATCTGACGGGAAAAGGTTTTGGTACCAGTCCAGGATTTTGGCCTGGGGGTCGTCCTTTGGCAGCCAACCGGCAACATCGTTTTCCAGCTCAATGTGCCTGAGCGACCAGCACATGAGTGGCAACAGGAAAGCGATAGCCGCGATCAACCATAGCGAAACGCCATGGCCCCACGGGTCTCGTCTTTGAAGAAATGACTTCATCCTGATGCCAGTTTCGTGTTAAGGTCCAGTCCTCTTCCACTCCTGAAAGAGGAAGGTCGGTTGCGATTCTTCATACCTTGCGGATGGTATCACCGTAGACGACCGTAGTCACTAGATCGACGATGTGCAGAAATGCAATCATCCGAACCCACTGCTCGAACGGATCGGTTTTCAAAAACATGTCACAAGCGAAGAATAGGCAGGAAAGTCTGAAAGCGAAGAATGGGGTGTTTGTTGTGGACCTGGTGGGAGTGTCCAGTCGGGTGTTCACGCAATTCTGATTGAATTGTTTCCTGGTTTCCCCCGGTGTACCCGGTGGACAAAGATTTCTCTGATCGTGAATCTGTATCGGGACGAAGGGAAACCCCTGCGGGAATTGACAATTTCATTGCGTGTCTTTCCTGCTGTTCGTGTGTTCGAGATTCTACCGACTCGATTGACTGAAGTTATGAATCGTCCAATTCAAAGCCCCGACTCAGACAACAAGACGACGGGGGCCGAAATTCCTGACCAGCCCTCGGTTCGTTTGCCGACGCTGCCGCCAGATGACAGCAGTGTCGGCGGGGCACAGGCAGGCGGCGAGGAGGACGGTAAGTCAGAATCGATGCCAAAATCGTTTCGAGTCTGGCTGCTCAGCATCCCCGCCTGTGGAATGTATCTTTCCGCCATTCTGCATTGCGTGGCCTACGCCATTGCGTTTGTGGTCTTCTATGCCCTGCATCTCCATCTTCAGGATCAGGATCCTGTCGATCTCTCTCCTCTGGCGGCTTCGCTGTCAGACGAAGACATTGCGGACAAGTCGCCCTTACTGGAACTCACCCCTGAAATCGGCCTGATGAAGCCCCAGCAAACGACAGCTGTGGAGCAACTCGCGTCATGGATCGCTGAGAATGACAAGGCGGTTCTTGAAGTGATGCAGTCCAGTGAACTGATGTCATTCAGTTCTTCGGAAGAATTGAACGAAGGGGATGCCGGTGGCGGCAGTAATTTTCTATTGAAGCTGCCGGAATCGGGATTGGCGGTCACCAAGGGAAGCTTTACGGCCTGGACAGATCCCCCCAATCCGGGAGCGCTGCAGAATTACGTGATCGTGATCGAAATTCGGCTACCGGAGGATGTGAAAGCCTATCGGCTGGGTGATCTTCGCGGCGAGGTTGTCGGTTCAGACCGCTACCGTCAGAGAATTCCCTACGACCGTGACGCGCCGATGGCGGCTGCCGCTACAACCGCTGAAGGACTGAAAATCATTAAAGGCAGCGAATCCGTCCCTGTTGTCGATCATCGCGTGCAACTTGTGATCAAGGTGCCGGGAGCCAAGCGAATGACAAAAGACACGATACGTCTGGAATCCCGGAGGCTTCGGGAAAAGCAGGAGTTGGAGCTGGTTTTCGGGCGACCGGTCGAAGAAAACACCGCTTTGGAACAGAATTAGGCGACAGAATCTGGCTTCTGTGTCTTTGCCGGACTTCCCCTGATTCTCGTGACGAAGCACCCAGCCACGGGTTGGCAGCTCAGAAAGAGGTTTCGGAGTTTTTAAACAGGTTTATTGCCTGACGTGGCCGTGTATCGGCAATTTTGGCATGAAAAAACTGCGAGATGTTGGTTACGCCCAATTTGTACGTCTCCCTCAAGGCTCCTGTTACAAACCCTTCAGAGTCACTCAAATTGTTGAACACAGCGAAACGCTTCGACCGAGTGATTGAAGTGGGGAAATCCTCTTTGACGGGGGCTCCCTGCGCGTTGGTGGATTTGTGAAGGGTCAGGCGGTTAATGTCTGCACCAGGCAGATCTTCCGGCTTGTTTAGGTTTCTTCCGCTGATTCTCGACCAGCATCGTTCCTCTTCGGTTCCGTTTGGACGTGAGTAAATACAATGCTTCTGAACACTTGGCTTGCTGCTGCAAAACGACGATTTCTTTCACCGGTCGGTCAACAGCGTCGTCTGAATACCGCTGCAGCACGGCGCCGCGTTCGAACGGAAGAGCTTGAAACCAGGTCTCTGCTGACCGCTCTGGTGGTGAATGCCGACAATCAGACGCTTTACACGAATGCGTTTGGGGGCATCGAGATCGACAACGCCGACATGATTGGCAAGGACGAACTTATCATCGAAGGGATCAGCGTTTCCACGTCATCCGGAAATGCGATCACCGTGAATCTTTCCGGCATCCCTCTCGAAAGCCTCGCCATTGAGTCTGTGAATATCAGCAGCTTCACAACCAACGGGATTGAGATCGACCTGGTGAACGTAACCGCCGGGACGGACGATCTGACTTCTACACCGCGTTTGCCTGTCCTCGCTCTCGAGGATCTGCAGATCAGTTCGGCCTTTGGTGGGCGCGGTATCGATATCAATCTTGACGGGACCGACATCAAGGCGTTCACACTGGACGACTCCACCGTGCCCGGCTTCCGTCTTGATGCAATCAATGGTTCTGATGTTGCGAACGGAACCATTGTTCAGAACACCATCAATTCTTACGCAGGCTACGAGGGCATTCTTCTGAATGTCACAGGATCGACGGCGGACAATTTTCACATTGTCGACAACGTCGCGATCACCACTTTGAATCGCGATTCGATTCAGGTGAACGTCGCAGATTCTGCAACTCGCCCGCTGGACGGACTGACGATTGAGAACAACACGATTGGTGCTGCGGAAGGCGCCAACGTGACTTTCCGCGCAGAAGGTGACACGTTTGTTCAGCCGTTTGTGTTAACGAACAACGCGCGGCAGGGCGAGCAGTTGACGACGTTCGTTCTGGACCTGTCCGACATTGGCCTGGAATTTGACGAGAACGGCACGACCGGAAAGGCATTCACCGCTGTGGGCGGTTCCGGGGCGACAACAGGTCTGCAAAGTGCCATTGTTAGCCAGAACAATCAGCTTCTGACACTGACATTCAACAACTTCGCCCCCGGTGAAACGCTGCGTTTCCTGATCGACATTGATATTGCCGGCGGTATTGCCGCGCCGATCTTCGGTGATGACCTGATTGGTGCGGATGTGGCGGTCAATTTCACGGGGAACAAGTCTGTTGCGGGGCAGATGGCCGGTGACCCTGCTGTTGTAACAGCGTCGCAGTTCATTGTGGGTGCGAACACTGCCGGAGCAAATCATGGTATTAACCTGAATCTCTCTTCAGCCCCGGTCAACAACCTGATGATTCGCAACAATGTTGTGACAGGTGCTCCCGGGCATGGTCTGCTGATTGATGCAGAGCTTCGCAGTAACGTCACTGGCGTCATCACCGAGAATGATTTCGTTGCATCTGGTCGCGACGGGATCAGCCTGCAGCTGGCAGACAGCGATTTCTACGGGGCCGTGATCAACAACAACCTCGCGAACAATGGAGGCAATGGCCTCTCGATTCTGCCGGTTTCAACTCGATCAGGTTTGGTTCAGTCAGCTGTGGTTCGCCGTATTGGTGGTGTCAATCGCCTGGTCATCAATTCTGCGAATCACAATCTGTTCACCGGTGATGAAGTTGTGATTCAGGGGATGATCAACGATGACCCATCCCTGGCGCATCCGGGGAATGGCCGGCACACAATTACACGACTTGACAACGATACCTTCACACTCGATTTCGTTGACCCAACCCTGCCCGGTATCAGTTATGTTGCGGGCGGTGCCTGGTACGTCCCCAATGAGATCGTTGGGGGCGCCGGTGGTTCGGTTACGGTTGATTTGCAGGCATCGGCTCGTCGCGGCACCGTTGTCGACGCCAGCAATGCCGGCCCGATTGTGATCACGTCACCTGGCCACGGACTGACGACGGGTGAGAGAGTTCGAATCTCCAACGTCAACGGAAATATCACCGCGAACGGTGTGCATAAAGTCACCGTAATCGACGCTGATTCCTTTAGTCTTGACGGGACAAGCGGAGTCGCGCCTTACGATACGTCTTCCGGGTTTGGTACCTGGGTAGCGAATGTCGTGACTGCAGCTTCCACAACGTCTGGTGTTGTGCTGACCTCGCCCCTTCATGGCCTGACAACGGGCGATTTGATTCGCGTCACGGGTGTGCAGGGGATTTCCGGAGCGAATGGCACCTTCAAAGTGACGGTGATCAATGCCGATTCGTTTCGCCTTGATGGAGCCACAGGGGCCGGAACGTACACGGATGGCGGAGCGTGGGTAAGAATCAACGACTCGACTCCATTTACGTCAAATCTGGTTCCACAACAGATTGACGGGAACAGCATCACCGGCAATGGTCAGGCTGGTATCCTTGTGGATCTGAAGACCGGAACTCAGTTCTTTGGCGACATCATGAATAACGTGGTGTCATCGAACGAACAAATCGGGCTGAACATCACCTCCCACAGCTTTGGGATTCAGGGAGAAAACGGGGGCGATTTGACACTGCCATATGTCAATCGCACATTGCTGCCTCCCAACGAACAATTGAGTTTCAGCGTCAATATTGGATCCACCGACCCGGCCGACGGGAATGTCTTCGATCTGAATACGCGTGCGGGTATCGCGATTCAGGCGATGGACTATGCCACGGGTGCGTTTGAAATTCAGAACAACCAAATCACCAGCACGAAGAACGATTCAGATGCAACAACAAATGGCGACGGAATTCTTGTTCGGCTCGATGATGAGCTTGTGCCTGCCGAGGCTGTGTCGCTGCTGACACGTTCTGTCATCGATCAGAATGTGATTGGTGTAGATAACGAAGGGAATGAGGGGCACGGCATTTATTTTGTGATGACTCAGCGGACTCGAATTCAGGACCTGAATGCGACCAACAATGTCATCGCGAATAACGGCATGGATGGTTTCCACTTTGAACGTTCAGAGGATGCGGACCTGAATTTTGTGAACCTCACCAATACGCGGGCGACAAACAACGCGGGTGACGGGCTGTCCTTCTTCGCAGCGAATACGGTGAAGGACCGAATTGATTTTGACATTACCGATGGCAACATCAATAACAACGGAAACTTCGGAATCCGGATTGATGTGCAGGCCGCGGCCCGGATGGGGATTGTGATGAACAATACCCATGTGGATGGTAACGGTGCACTAAACGGGGGTTACCATCCGAATGACAATGTGCCCGGGTCTGCTGGTAAGGCGGGCGGTATTGGTATCATCGCTATCGGTGTGGTTGATGTGCAGTTGACGGCCATTGATTCCTTTGTCAACAACAATATTGGTGACGGCCTGAGCGTTGATGCATTCAATTTCTCTGACAGACTCGATCTCACAGCGACCTTCAGCAACACCCAGTTCAATCAAAACACTTTGACTGGTTTTCGAAGTCACGGTGCCACGTTCGGAACATACGAGTGGGACTCCAGCTCATTCAGCGACAATGGTGAAGATGGCGTTCGAATCGTCTCTATTGATGATAAAAACGACGTTTACCGGCGTCGAGTCGGTGGGATGGACATCGACGTTACAGCAATGAGTTCTGACTTCAGTGGCAACGGCCAGAGTGGTCTTGTGCTCGGTCAGGGGACCAACGCTAATCTGGGTGATGGCACCGTTGAGAAAGCCAACTTCTTCAGTTTCAACGGAGAAGATGGTCTGAAGATTGTTCAGTCTTCCGGGGCTTACCTGGAAGAGGCTGGTCGTCGGCGACACATACAGGCCTCGCGAAACTACTTCCAGTTCAACGCCGGTGATGGAATTGACATCGGGCACTTTACCCGTGAGCAGGCTGCTGCAGAGGCCGGGGTTATCAATGGACTTCTGAACGGAAGCATCAACGACGGTGAACCTGGCAATCTTCAGCACGGCGAAGAAACCGTCACCGATGTCTACGTCTCAATCAACCACGCGGTTATCAGCGACAACGCGGGGGATGGTGTTGAATTCCTGGGAGACAGTCGATTTGCTGTTCCTCAGGTCACCGGTGGTGGTCAGGATGTTCCGTTTGACTTCAACTCGGGGCTGATGATTGAGAATTCTCGAATCACGAACAACGGCCAGCGCGGGGTGGATATTCTCAACCGGGTACAGCATGACTCGTATGTGTCGCTGATCAACAACGATATCCTCTCGAACGGCTATGAAGGTGTCTATGTCGTAAACACGGCAAGTCATTTCCAGCGCCAAAATGGTCCCAATGATCCGCTGGATGCTTACCTCGAAATCTTCCAGAATGCTCAGACCGCGATCAACCCGAACATTGAACTTCGTGTGCGGGACAATCTGATCGAATCGAACGGCACGGCCAACATCACCAGTACTGTGCCAATTAATAGTTCAGTAAACACGAACTCCGGCAATGCGGCGGTAGTGGATCCTCATCTGGACTTCACCCACAGTTTCACTCAGCAGAATGGAACACTCGGGGGATTGGTGATTCGCGTCGGGACCGCAGAAGGCGGGTTTCATCTATTCTCTGATCCCGCCTACGAGCTGGGACTGTCGGGGGTCGACGCTGAGATTCTGGACAACTCCTTCGACGGTAATTACGGATCAGACGTTTATTTCGACAACTTTGTGTCGCAAATCGGCTGGCAGATGGGAACGATCTTCGACGCCGGATCAAATCCGCAGTTCCGCTGGAATCGAGGATACCGCGATCCGCTGTCTCGATTTGACCTGGTCTTCCGGGGGAATACGGGCAACACGCTGGACGTGATTAACGGATTCGCCTTCTATGACAACTGGGAAGGTGTCTTTAAGTCGCGGCAAGTGACGATTGGTGGCAATCCAAATCCTTCGGGTGACTTCGGGAGCGGAGAACTGACCCGCAAGAGAAATGCTACAAGGACCACCGGACTTCAGTTCTTTAACGACATTGGGACCGACCCTTTGTTCTGGTCCAGAGATTTCTTCAACAACTCGGACGCTGCAGACTATGTGGTGACCTGGTCGTACGAAGGCCTTGGAACCTCAGCGTGGCGAATTGAACGAGACTTCGCAGGGCAGAATTCCTTTACTCAGACAAACTCTACCCTTGGGTTCAGTGATTTCTTTGACGTGATTAACCTTGGAAGTACTGGTCGCGGCGAAATGCCTTACCAGTGGGATACTGGTATCGATACCCCAAGCTTCAACGGTGAATCCAACTTTTCGCTCGATCGTGGAGACATTTTCAACGTCCTGCCGGGCGAAACGCCTATCGAAGCGGACGCCCTGGAAAACAACGATAGTTTCCTGGGGGCGTATGATCTGGGTGTCGTTGCCGGTCCTGGTTTCTCAGTCAACGGAGTTGCTGCTTCCGTGAACGGTAACAGCGCGCTGACCATGGACTTGAAAGGTGACCGGGATTACTACCGGTTCGAGGCGGGTGGGAATGGAACCGTCACTCTGAATCTGGATGTACTGGACGCACTGGGAGACAGCCTGCTCTTCACGATCTACGAGATCGATCCGAATGCCAATACCGAAGAAGTGCCAATGGTCACTCTGGCGGATGGAACGCCTAGTTACCTGTCAGCACCTGCCGGTGGCGGAAATCGGCAGCTGCCCGTGACAGTCACCGCCGGTCGCAGTTACGTCATCGAGATCCTCAGTGATGAATTCGAAAACTGGGGTGACGACGGATCTCTCGGTAAGCCGTACCGTTACGGCACGACGCGTTCCTACAGTCTGTCGATTGATGCGCCTGCTCTGGGGGCAGGTTCCGGAGCCGGAAACACAGGTGGAAATGGTGGGGGTAATACAGGTGGAAACACCGGCGGAAATGGTGGAGGTAATACGGGTGGAAGCACGGGCGGGAATGGTGGCTCTGGCAGTGGATCATTGCCGGGCGCGCCTGTTGCAACCTTTGTCTCGGTGAGTCCATCTCCACGTGCAACCGCTGTTAGCTCTGTCGAACTGAACTTCAACGAAGATGTGACGGGTGTGGACATCGCTGACTTCCAGCTGATGCGTGGCAGCGTCGTCATTCCAATCACGACAGGTACAGTGACGCGGATCGACGCAATGCATTACACGGTGAACGTCGGTGCGTTCACCGGTGAAGCGGGGACCTATACTCTGACACTGGTGGCGGCAGGGTCGGGCATCCGGGATACAGATGCCGTTGTACTTCCAGCGAACGCCTCCACCAGCTGGACTGTCTCAAACACCGTGAATTCGACCGCAGACACTCCTGACAGCGTGCCAGGCGACGGTCTTGCCATGGACCTGGCGGGGAATTCGACGCTGCGTAGTGCCGTGATGGAGGCCAACATCAGTGGCGGTGCCAGTGTCATTCAGCTGGCGGGCACCCCATCTTCAGCCGTGTTCTACACGTTGTCCCTTGGTGGGCGGTTCGAAGACGCGGGGCTTTCTGGTGACCTGGACATTACAGGAAATATCACCATCCGCGGTGGCGGGGCCAATGCAACGTTCATTAACGCGGCTGAGATCGACCGGGTTTTCCACGTTCATCCTGGTGCAACTCTTGTTCTTGAAAACCTGACCATCAGGGGCGGCGAAGCATTTGATGGCGGCGGGATCTTCAATGCGGGAACCCTGACTCTGAAGAATGTGAATGTACTCAACAGTGAAGCATTCAATCAGGGTGGTGGTATCTACAACCTTGGTGTTTTGACCGCAAGGAATTCCTCGATCAGCCTGAACAGAGCCGGTTCACGCGGTGGTGGTATTAACAATCTCGGGACAGCTTCGCTCGTGAATGTGACGCTTTCCACCAATAATGGCGTATCACGAGGTGGTGGCGTCTTCAATGAAACCGGCGCTACTTCAACGATGACGAACGTGACAATTGCGTCGAACATGTCCGGTTCACGTGGTGGCGGACTTGCCATTGAAACAGGTGCGGCTGCTACGCTTGGAAACAGCATTATTTCCGGCAACACAACTGATCCAACCATAACGACTCTAACGGCCAGCCCGATCTACGGTGACCTACTGGGGCGTGTCACGTCCAACGGTTTCAATCTGTTGCAGAAGCTGCATGATTCGCTTGATGGTAATGCGGCAGGACTTTTGACGACGGACAAATTCGGCCGTGCGTCTGCCCCACTGGCTGGAATTAGTTTGCAGCCTCTCACGAACGTGAACCCCTCGGCGACAACAAATGGCACCTGGTACCACCCGCTGGCATCAACGAGTATCGCTGTTGACGCCGGAAGCTATGCGTTGTTCCCTACCTCGAACCTGCTGCTGGAAAGTGATCAATCCGGCACGGCTCGTTTAATTGAAGGCAACTTCGACGGACTGGTGAGAATTGATATCGGGGCGTCTGAATTCTACCTGAATGAACCAGTCGCGATCGCAGATGCCACACCGAACCCGGCAGGGATTGGCGAGACGGTTACGTTTTCCGGTAGCCGTTCGACACACACTAATCCAGGGCTCCGTGCGATTACGAGGTGGGAATGGGATTTTGATTACACCGGGACGTTCACAATCGACGCAACGGGTGTGACTGCGACTCACGCCTTTGGAACTTCCGGATCCCACACAGTGGCTTTAAGGGTGTTCGATAACAGTATACCTCAACAGTCGGATCTCTATGTGTTCGACGTCGAAGTGTCCGTGCCATTGAAGCCAGTTATCACGAAGCCGTATCCGATCACAACGGATTCAACACCAGTCTTCGAATGGACCGGTGGCACGGGTACATTCAGTTTGGTCGTCGATAATGTGACGACCGGCCAGAATGGTGTCATTGTCCAGAACGGATTAACGACCAACACGTTTACTCCAGCGTCTGCCAACTTCCTGCGTCCGGGTGTATACCGAGCTGTTGTGACAGCGACGAACGCGAGTGGTTCAACAGTCAGTGATGTGTATCAGTTCGAGATTCGTCGGATGGAGCTCACGTCACCCGTGACTTCGACGTATGACCCGACCCCGAACTTCACATGGACTGCAGTGCCAGGCAGCAGTCGCTATGAGATCTGGGTCAACCAGAATTCTCCGCAAGTGAAGGGTAAAGTCGCCTGGGAAGAATTCATTTCCGGTACGTCCTATGAGCCGGCAACTGCACTTGGCCTTGGAAACTTCACATGGTGGGTGCGGGCTTATGATCAGGATGGAAACCCCGGCGACTGGAGTTTCCCGAAGAAGTTCGACATCGTGCGACCGACCGTTACAGCTCCCGGACCAGTGACCCTGGATCGAACGCCGACCTTCACCTGGACGGATATTGGTGCTCCACGGTACGAGTTGTGGGTGAACCAGATTGGTATCAAGGCGAGGATCGTTCATGAAACATCATTGACCACGACCTCGTTTACACCGACGACGAACCTGCCGAATGGAGATTACGGAGTCTGGGTCCGCGCAGTTTCTGAGAGCGGCGAAACCGGGTATTGGAGTTTGATTAACCGATTCCAGCTGGATTCGACCAAAGGCCCGGTTCTTGTTTCGCCAGTCGGAATCACAACGGACACAACGCCGACGTTTACATGGGAAGCGATCGAAGGTGTGGATTCTTATGACCTTTGGGTAAATGGTGTCAGTCCGGCACGATCACAGGTCATTCGCGTCCCCGCTGTCGCACACGTGGATGGTGCTTCGACGATTACCTACACCCCGACGACCCGCCTGGCCGCCGGAACCTACCGCTGGTGGGTCCGCGCAAATGTTTCGGATGGTTCGAAGTCCGCCTGGAGTGCGGGGACGGACTTCCAGGTGCCAGTGCCTTCGATGGTTGCCCCGTCCGGGGCCGTTACAGCAACAAATACACCATCCTTCATCTGGACGGGTGTCGCTGAATACGTTCGCTACGAACTGTGGGTGGATAACGTTGGAACTGGTGTCTCGCGAGTCATCCATCAGACTGATCTGACGACCACAACATATGACGCACAGCTTTCTCTCGAGAATGGATCATTCCGGTCCTGGGTGCGTGGTTTTGATATCGATGGCAACTCGTCACAGTGGAGCAAGCCGCTGGACTTCACCATCAATGCCGGAGTTGGTGCGGCACCGGTTGGGCAGTCTCCTCGGGTCAGCACCACTCAGACAAAACCGACATTCTCGTGGACCCCTGTTACGAACGTCTCTCGTTACGAGATTGTCGTGAAGCAGATGTCAGCGACAGGACAGCCTATCGTCATTAACAATGCGAATATTGCTGCGACCGTGAACGTCAATGGCCTCGTAACATTCGCCTCACCAATTACATTGATCCGCGGTCAATCTTATCGCTGGTGGGTTCGTGGCATCTCAAGCAACAACAATCCGGGGCCATGGAGTCAGCCTGTCGATTTCCGAGTTGTGTCAATTGATTCGGAAATCGAAGCAAACGATGGGCCAGCACTGTTCGGGGGTTCCGAGGTGGCCATTCCGGTCGTAGCAACGTTTGATGCTGCGTTTGGATTTGATGATGATGTCGAAAGCATTGTCGTTCATCCGGCGTCCAATGTCGTGCACTTCAGCCCGGTCGCCATCCTCCCGGCCGTCGAAGTCGTTGATGAAGTCGTCGGATCAGCGACGATTGAGTCGCACGGTGATGGCAACATCGATTCTGTGATGGAAATGATTGCTGAAGGCGGTCTCTCATTCGACGAACTCGAGGATGATGGTTCTGTGAACGACATCCAGCCCGAAGCTGGTGCAGTCATGCCTGTCGGTCAGGATCAAAATGAGATGGATGTTCAGGCTGAAGCAGCCGCTTGGGCTCTGTTGATGCCCGTCTTCGCGGCTGCAAACGGGAAACAAGAAGAGAATAAGGAGTAGAACGACGCTTCCCGGCGAATGATTCGCCCGGGACAGGTCAACCGCTCCGGGGTTCTCTTGGTTGCAAACTATAAACCGCAGTCTGGTTTCAGGCTGCGGTTTGTTTTTTTCGGTCCTTCATAGAGAATCCGCATTTGTTCATCCGGTTCCAATTGATAAGCCCATCATGCAGATTTCCCGCCTGACTGCCTACCAGGTCCCCATTGTTCTTCGAAACCCCGTACGGCATGCTTCCCACACTCGCACATCGAACGACACCCTGCTCATTCGTTGTGAGCTAAGCGACGGCAGTATAGGCTGGGGAGAAGGCCTGCCGCGCGAGTACGTGACAGGTGAATCAGTCCATTCGGTTTGGCGACACCTTGAGGAGACGGATCTTGGCGCGACGCTTTCACGGGAGTTTCGCGACGCAGAACAATTATTTGGGATGCTCGAAGATCCAATGCTTCGCCGGATAGAACCTGATCCGGGTCTGGATGTTCGTGAGGGGTTTGGTAATTCCGTTCGTTGTGCGATTGAGATCTCCGTACTTGATGCTGCGGGAAAATCACTGCAACAAAGTGTGGGAGACTTACTTCATTGCCACCCGGCAATTCGTTCCATCGGCCAGCAGCGCGAGGAAGTATTTTACAGCGGTGCAGTCACATCAATGTCGCCACGTAAGCAATGGCTGTCTTCGTGGAAGATGAGGTTGTTCGGGTTTCGGATGGTCAAGGTGAAGGTCGGGACCACGGGGATTGATGATCTGGACTGTCTAAGGCGGGTTCGGGCAATTGTGGGCCCCCGTGTTGATCTCCGACTGGACGCAAACGAGGCCTGGTCGTGTCATAATCTGGTGAAGCATCTGGAACCATTGCTGCCATTTGCGCCCACTTGTCTAGAGCAGCCTGTGCCGCATTCTCAGGTTTGTGGGCTTCGTGAGGTTCGTCAGAAAATCAATGTGCCGGTGATGCTGGATGAATCCTTGTGTTGTCTCGAAGATGCCCGACGGGCTGTCGATGGTCAGTACTGCGATATGTTCAATATTCGCCTCTCGAAATGTGGTGGACTGATTCGTTCGTTGAAACTGGCCGCGTTCGCTCACGAGAACGGACTTGGGTATCAGCTTGGCTGTCAGGTTGGAGAAACTGGGATCCTTTCTGCCGCAGGACGCCATTTCGCCTGTAATATCAGTGGAATTCGGTATCTTGAGGGCAGCTTTGATCGCTTTCTTGTGCGAGATCGCCTGACCAGAGAAGACCTTACGTTTGGCTATCGTGGTCGAGGGTTGCGGTTGTCGGGACCCGGACTTGGAGTCACGATTGACGAGAATCATGTGAACGAACTGGCCATCAGAAAGCAAGTCGTTTTCGAATAGCTCAGATCATCAAATGGACGTCGAATGAAGGTTGCATTGTTCATCCCCTGTTATGTTGATCAGTTCTATCCCAAAGTTGGGCTGGCCACGTGCCTTCTGCTCGAACACTTTGGAGTGGATCATTGCTTTCCTGAGCAGCAAACCTGTTGTGGACAGCCAATGGCGAACAGCGGGTGCGAAGACGAAGCCCGTCCGCTGGCGCAGCGTTACGTGGAAATCTTCAGAGATTACGACTACGTGGTGGCTCCGTCCGGAAGTTGTGTTTCCATGGTACGAAACCATTACGACCACCTGCTGCAGACCCGTGACTCTGCAGCCGATCGTGTGAGGGAACGTACGCTGGAACTGAGCGAGTTTCTGGTCAATGTCCTGAATGTAAAATCCGTCGCAGGTTCCTACCCGTACACGGTTGGAGTCCATCAGAGTTGTCATGGATTGCGGGAACTGCGAGTGGCTCCTTCATCGGAAGTCATGCTTCCTCGAGATAACAATCTGATGACCCTGCTGGGCAGCCTCGATGGTATTCAGTTCGCAAATCTCAAACGGAAAGACGAGTGCTGCGGCTTTGGAGGCACGTTCGCCGTTGCAGAAGAAGATGTCTCCTGCATGATGGGAAACGACCGCATTACAGATCATCTGGATGCCGGCGCACAGGTGGTGACCGGTGCGGATATGTCATGTTTAATGCACCTCGACGGACTGATTCAACGACAGCGAAAACCTCTTCGGATCCTGCACTTCGCAGAATTGCTGTGTGAAGCGATGTCGATACCTGTTACCGCGGAATAATGCCGCCTGCAGAATCTGATTTTGACAAAAAGAAAAGCCGCACCCGGCTGGGATGCGGCTTCTGTTGATCGGAACTCTCAAACGAGTGACTTAGAAGTCCCCGATTACATTTCCGTCCGCAATGAATGCCAGGTTGTTCAGGACTGTTCCGTCAGTGTTCTCGCTGAGGAATCGAACGGATCCATCGCCAAGTGCCGCCTGCGCGCCACCGGTATGCAGACTGCCAACTGTTCCCCAGTCACGCAGACGATTGTCGGCCACTGTCTTGGTATTGGGTGGAGCCCACCATGGGCAGCATGTCCAGTAGTTGATCTTTCGAAAGTTCGGAGCGGACGCAGCTCCCGGATCTGCCACGGCAAGGTCCAGACCATTTCCGACCCACTTGGAATGTCCCCATGACTGGTTGATTCCATTCACGACCTCGCGGGTTGATTCCAGAAGCATGACAGAGTTGCTTGTACCGTCGGTAACGTCGCGAATTCGACTGTTGGACTGAAGTCCGAACATTCGACGAGATGCCTTCGTCCGGTTTGACCAAAGCGTCATACTGTTGCTGTAGCGCTGGACAGAGAAGTCGTAGTTGATCAGCGGTGCATAGAACCCTGCTGCCTGAGCGGTCGGGCTGATGACGTAATTCACTGTTGCACCGGTGTAATGAGTATTTCCGGAGTCAGACGGACACAGGAAAGCAGTCAGCGACTTGCTGACCCACTGAGCATTGCCGTTTGTGTTCGGGTCATTGAAGGGGGGAGGCAACTCTGGTGAACCACAACGATTATAAGAGCCGGTTGCACCGCTCGTGTTGATCGATGTGTAAAGCGACGCTTGCTCAATGAATGGTAGCACACCAATCCAGCCTCTGTGATTCAGTCTTTGGACCTTATTCGCGGTCGAACCGGGCATGTCTCCTGTGTCCAGCGATCCGTCAGCACTTGAAGACATCGGGAACATACCGAAGGCATCGTGGTAGTTGTGGCACGCCAGTGCCAGCTGCTTGAGTTGGTTCTTACATTGCGTTCTCCGTGCCGCTTCCCGAGCCTGCTGCACCGCAGGCAAAAGCAACGCAATCAGAATTGCAATGATCGCAATGACCACCAGCAATTCGATCAGGGTGAATCCTCGTTTCTTCAGTCTTCTCATTCGATGTCTCCAGAAAGTGTTAGGTATTTACAACGACCACTGACCGCGAAATAACCAGAACATCGATCTTCAATCTCAGTTTTGATTCTGTCAAAGGTCTGGCGTTGTCCTGGAGAGCAATGCTGCCTTGATTGTGGGCAGTGTTGAGTCTTCAACTTGCGTGTCGACTGTAATACGCTTTCCGACCCGCTTTACTCGCATTGTCTCGCTTGCTGGAGTACCGTGATTCGTATTCCTGTCCCCGGCATTTTTGATGAAGCGGCTGAATAACGTCTTGCAGCAATCAAAAGAAACAACGCGATTCGGCGTAGAAAAAGCGATGCTGCCCGGCATGGCCCTTCTTTTCCTGACTGCGCTGATGCTGCGGCTGGTCCAGGTCTGGCAGATATCGAAAGCCCCTTTTTTTCCAATGCTCATGGGCGATTCCAAAAGTTACTCCGATTGGGGGCAGCGGATCGCCGGCGGAGATTTACTTGGGCAGGACGTTTTCTATCAGTCGCCGCTCTATCCCTATACGCTGGGCGGTATTTACTGGCTCTGGGGTTTCGAAAGAATGCCAGTTCTGGTGTTCCAGGCTGTCACTGGTGCGGTTGCGTGCGTGATACTGGCAGATGCAGCAAGACGCTCATTCGGGCGAACTGCTGGCATGGCCACAGGCATTATCGCAACGTTCTATGCGCCTGCGTTGTTCTTTGACATGCTCGTGCAAAAATCATCTTTGGATACGCTGTTGTTCGCCTCTCTGATTTGGGCGTTGGTGATCGCGACAAAACAGAATGGTCCGTCACAATGGTCAAAACCACTCTTGTTAGGGGTAACGTTCGGTCTGGTGATTTTGAATCGCGAAAATGCAATAGTGCTGCTTCCGGTCGTGCTTTGGGTCTGCCTTCGATGGCTCTTCCAGAGAGGAAACCGGGCGGATCTCGTGCTCCGGAGCATCAGGCCTTTGGGCTTTCTGGCCACCGGGGCAAGCATCGTGCTGCTTCCGGTTGCGTTTCGAAACGCATTCATCGGTGGGCAGTTTCATCTGACAACTTCGCAGTTTGGCCCCAATTTCTTCATTGGGAATAATGCCGACGCCAATGGTATGTATCAACCAGTCAGGCAGGGTGGTGGGAACGCCGCGTTCGAACGTACCGACGCGACTGAAATTGCCGAAGATGCCCTGGGATACACGCTATCGCCTTCGCAGGTTTCATCTTACTGGACTGGAAAGGCGTTAACGTTTATCCGCGAACATCCAGTGTCCTGGCTGAAGCTGATGGGGCGGAAATTCCTGCTACTCGCTAATGCCGAAGAGATCACTGACACAGAAGATCTTCAGACGTATTCTGAATGGTCAACTCCATTGAGGCTGACGCGGCACGTGTTTCATTTTGGAACGCTCTTTCCGCTCGCCGTCTTTGGTGTACTCGCGGGCCGACGAAATTCGGCGATCAGGGTCATTGCTTTTGCTGTCGCGCTGTATGCGATGAGTGTCCTGGCATTTTACGTCATGGGCCGTTACCGCTACCCGCTGGCTGTTCTCTTGTTTCTGCCGGCAGGTCTAGGAATCCAGCGGCTTGTGGACATCAGTCGTCATCTGATTTGGAACAACGGTCAGGAACAGAAGTCGGAAGTGAGTCCGGTGGGGTCAACGGCGCGCCGTCTTCAAACTTTCGCGGCGTTCTCGACAGTTGTGTTGGCCGGTCTTATTGCCGGTCTGCCAATCGTGAATGCTGACCATATGGCGTCGGTTACCTCCTACAATGTGGCTCTCGAGTTCGACAGAATCAACGATTTGGAAAAGGCTTCTGAATACTATCGGCGAGCAATCCGTCTGCGCCCGATAGATGCTGAGGCCTGGTTGAATCTGGCTGATGTAGAATCACGGCGGGGGGACCTGTCTGTTGCGACGAGGTGTCTTGAAGAGAGTGTGCGAATTGATCGAACGCTCGGAATCTCGCAGTTTCGTTTGGCAAACCTCTACGTGCAGCAGGACCGATTCGCCGATGCAATTGTTTGTTACGAACGATGTCTTGAACTGGAGCCGGAGTTTCCTCCCGCTTATATGAACCTTGCCATAGCACTGAGGACACAAGGTGAACCGGATCAGGCCGTCGAAGTGTTACAAAGGGCAGTTCACCGATTTCCGGACTATCTGCCCGTGGTGATGAATCTGATTGATACTCTTTGCGAAGTTGGTCGAACGGATGAGGCTCTGCCCTATTGGCGGAAAATAAAGTCTGCATTCCCGGGAGACAAACCGCTGACAGGAAACCTCGAGCGGCTCTGGCAGGCGGAACGTGAATCGGATCAGGAGAAATAGAATTGGCAGAGAATCTAACACTCCTGATCCTGGCAGTCGCTCCATTCCTTTTACTAAGGATTGCTGCTGATCTGGTGCCTTTCCGTCGCGGGAAGATCAGGCCAGCTTCTTTCCGGAATTTGCTGCTTGGCAACTTCGTTGTCTTCATGTTCCTGTCGTCGATCGTGCTCTTTTCGGGAGAGATTTACTACCGGTTCTTTGTTGATACGACGGATTCGTTCTCATTGTCGAAAGTTTCGGCGCGCTGGTTCAGCAGGCATTTTGTCCGCAACATGGCAGGCTTTCGAGATTCCGTCCATTACCTGCCTGAGACAACGCCTGGCCAGCGAAGAGTGAGTTTTCTGGGCGATTCCTTTACAGCTGGTCAGGGCATCACCGACGTCGATCAAAGATTCGCCAACCTTCTGCGAAAGATGCGCCCGGGGGACGAAGTTCATGTCCTGGCAGATTGTGGTTGGGACACTCAGAAAGAGCTGGAGCTTGTCCGTTTCCTGCCTCAATCCGGATACCAAACGGATGTTGTCGTGCTCGTCTATTGTCTGAATGATGTTTCGGATTTAATGGACACGTGGCAGGATGAACTGGCCAGAGTTTATCAGGCACGACCAGGACTTATCGTCAGCAGCAGTTATCTACTGGATACATTGCGTTCTCGATGGGTAATGTGGCAGCATCCGAAACTGCAGAAGTACTATCAGTCAGTCACAGGCATATACACCGCTGAAAGTGAAGAGTGGAGGCGTCAGCAAAGGCGTCTCGATGGGATCCGGGAAGCCGTGGAAGATTCAGGTGGTCGGCTCCTGGTTGTTACTTTTCCTTTTGTGCATTGCCTCGGCAATTACGAATTTCAAAATGCCCACGACCTGGTGGGAGAATACTGGAAAGATTCCGGAGTCGATCACCTCGATCTACTTCCGGTGTTTCAGTCGGAATGGGAAAAGAATCCCACCGCCGAGTGGACCGTAAACAGCCGAGATGCTCATCCCGGGATCTACGCACATCAGGTGGCTGCTCGCGAAATCGACGCCTTTTTGACGAAGCATTTCAGGGAGACAGAGTCAGACTAATGAGTGCCCCTGCTCCGATTCGAAAGCAAGACGATGCGTTGCAGGTCCGTCGCCACGTCGGCTTCGTCTACTGCGGAATTATCATCGCGTTGACGGCAGTTGTGTACTGGCAGGTTCGGTCGCATCAGTTCGTAAACTTTGATGATGGCACGTACGTCTCAGAGAATCCCCATGTTCGTTCAGGCCTGACCTGGGCGAATCTTGTTTGGGCGTTCAGTCGGGAAAGCGTTCAGGGATCCGCGAACTGGCATCCACTGACGTGGTGGTCATTGATGCTGGATGCAGAAATTTATGGATTGAATGCAGGCGGCTTTCTGGTGACTAACCTGCTTTTTCATCTGGCTTCGTCGCTGTTGTTGTTCCGGATACTGTTTCGAACAACCCGGGCGATTCATCCGTCTGCATTTGTTGCGATTGTTTTCGCCATTCACCCGCTGCATGTTGAATCTGTGGCGTGGGTTGCCGAGCGAAAGGATGTGCTAAGCGTTTTCTTTGGTCTGTTGAGCATTGAGTTGCATTTGCAATTCGTGGGAGCCCGTCGAATACATTGGCACCTGGCGAGCCTGATTGCCTACTCGCTTTCATTGGCATCGAAACAGATGTTAGTAACTTTGCCATGTGTGTTGTTGTTGATGGACGTCTGGCCTCTCGGGCGTTCATTACGATGGGCAGAGAAATCAGGGTATCTGATTCTCACTGTTATCTTTTGTGGTGTGGCGTTTTTTGCACAGGCTGATGGAGCTGCAGTTGCTTCCCTCGAAAGCTTCCCTGTGTCCGTCAGGGTTCTGAACGCCATTTCCTGCTACATGATTTATCTGATCAAGACGATCGTTCCGATGCACCTTTCGGTTTACTATCCATACCCTGCAGAAGGATTGTGGTTGCAGGCGATCGTTGGCGGATTGATATTGGTATTGGTCTCCGCGGGCGTAATTCGAACCGCAAAGAATGCGCCATGGATGCTGGTTGGATGGCTGTGGTTTCTTGGGACGCTGGTTCCGGTGATTGGTCTCGTGCAAATTGGTACTCAGCGGATGGCCGATCGTTACATGTACTTTCCGATGATCGGGTTATTGCTCGCCGTCGCCTGGTCAGGTGCCGCGGTGTGCCGGCGCAGCCGCTTGATGCTTTGGCCGGTGCGGGTGATCGCAACTGGATTTGTCGTGGCAATGACATTGTGTGCGTGGAGACAAACGGCGTACTGGAAAAATACAATGACGCTTTTTACACACGCCGTGGATGTCGCTGAATGCAGCATGTCGCTGAATAAGCTTGGTTACGAATACGCTGCCACCGGAGATGTGATACGAGCATCGAATCTTTTTCATCGTGCTCTGGAGCTGGATCCGGACTACGTTTTCGCCTACGTGAGCCTCGGAAACGTCAGCTTTTCTGAAAGGCGGCTTGACGAAGCGGAGGGGTATTTTCGGCGAGCCATTGAGTTGAGTCCCATGAATGACGAAGCCCAATACAACCTGGGGCTCTGTCTTGCATTTCAGGGACAGCCGGAAGAGGCAATTGTGCACTACAAACGAGCGATTGAGATTGGCGGTGATAATGCCCAGGCCTATGCCAATATGGGAATCGCATCACTGATGCTGGGGCGTTCGCAGCAGGCGACGAAGGATTTGACAAAGGCTTTGGATCTGGATCCGCAACTACTGACAGCGCATTTTCATCTCGCTCAGATTTCAGCGGATGCAGGAGACGCTTTGACAGCGATCAGGCACTTGCAGAAAGTGGTTAGCGAGTCAACAGTGTCGATTGGTGATCAGCAGCTGATTGACGCCCACTTGTTGCTGGCACAGCAGGCCATTTCTGCCGGCCAGGACGAGTTGGCTCGAGCATCTGTTGCTGTGATTGAGTCGCTGCAGCCAGACCATCAGGCAATTGCGGAGTTACGCGAGGCAATCCAACGACTGGATCGGTGATCGAACAGCCTGTTGAAAAACGGGACTGGCTCGAGCAGGAGACCTTAAAGCACGATAGTTTCCAGTCGTCCTGCCCCGGTTTTTCAACCAACAGTTAAAGGTCGATCGACGCCAAATCTGGCAACCCTTGACCGAATACGAAAACGCAGCCCCGTCTGATTTGACGAACAGCCTGGCGTCGATCAAGTTGCTCATTCTGGTGAACGGGATTTCGAACTTCAGAAAGCCCGCTGCAGCCGATTCGCAGATCATGACGCCTTGAAAGCAGGATTGAATGTCCATCTCGTCAGACAAGTCATTCTCGTCAGACAAGTCATTGCCCGATGATGATCAGCGGCGTGCAAAGCGGCTGGTTCAGGGGTGTCAGCTGGTTCGGGAGCAACTAAGTCAGGTTGTCGTCGGCCAGGATGACGTCGTAGAACAATTGTTGATTGCGATTCTGGCACGCGGGCACTGCCTGCTGGAAGGTGTCCCCGGACTGGCAAAGACGCTGATGGTTCGGTCGCTTGCTGAAACAATGAGGCTGACATTTCATCGGATTCAGTTTACTCCGGATTTGATGCCTGCAGATATTACCGGAACAGACATTATCCAGGAGAACCGTGAAACTGGGCATCGAGATATGGTCTTCGAACGAGGTCCTGTCTTTACGCAGATGCTTCTGGCGGATGAGATTAACCGAACTCCGCCAAAGACACAGGCGGCATTGCTGGAAGCGATGCAGGAGCATGAAGTCACTGTCGGCGGGACATCCTATCGACTTGAAGAACCATTTTTTGTGCTGGCCACACAGAATCCAATTGAACAGGAAGGGACCTATCCGCTGCCCGAAGCGCAACGAGACCGATTTCTGTTCAATGTCGTTGTCGATTACCCTTCGCGAGATGAAGAGTCCCTGATTATCGATCGGACAACATCGAATCAGTCGGCAAAACTGAAACCTGTGATTGATGGCGCGAACATCATTGAGTTTCAGCAAACGGTTCGGTTAGTCCCTCTCCCCGAACATGTGAAGAACTATGTCCTGGATATTGTGCGGGCGGCGCGGCCGAAAGATCCAACGTGTGCGAGTTGGGTGAAGGAAATGATTGATTGGGGACCCGGTCCGCGAGCCTGTCAGCAACTGGTCCTGGCATCGAAAGCGCGCGCTTTGCTGCAGGGACGCTATCACGTCACTCGCGATGATGTTGAGGCACTGGCTGCTCCGGTTCTGCGTCACAGAATTGTTCCAACCTTCAGCGCCGAAGCTGAGGGGGTAAGTGTTGACGATCTGATAATGCGGTTGCTGAAGGAAGTCCCCAAACCATCAAAGCAGCTTTTGTAAGAACAGGCCAGAAATGCAGTTCTCAGTCGTTGGGGATCAGCCTTCGGTCGTGCCGCTGATTCAGCTGATTCACGATAGCGCGGTCCATGGTTTGAATCATTGCTATGCCTCCGGTCAACTTGCGAATGAACTCGCCACCGCCGGAATCCCGATTCAGGTTCAGTCTACCCCGGAAGATGCGTTTCTTGCGTCGGGTGTCGATGTTGTTGTGATCGCAATGGACGACTGCGAACAGATACTGAACCTGACGCGATCTGCTGTTCAGGCCGATCGTCATGTTGTCGTCTTTATCCCGGAATCAGCCACAACAGCGTTCAGCTTCGAACTGCACCTGATACTGGACGAGTCGACTCATTCGATTGTGCCCCTCACAGGCCGAATGCAGCTGAAGGAATTGGGGTCTGAATCCCATCAGCTCTTCCAGACCCCTGAACCGTGGTTACAGATTGCTATCGACACCCACATCAGGATGAATGATGCTCTGGCACTTCGGCAGCGTCAGATTCAGATGCTGGACATACCAGCGGCGCTGGGGTTGCTCTACACCCAGATTACTGCGATCGAGTCCAGATCGCCTGACGGACAGCTGATCTCAAGGCTATTGACGCTGGGAAATTCGGCGATGGCCGAACAGAATCTTCCTCCGGCAACGATTACGATCCATGGTCCGGCTTCGCCTTCTTCGATGCAGAATTCAGGGACAGTGATTTGTCTGAACGAGGCTGGCGGCCGTGCAACCAGAATCGAACTTTCGAACTGGGAAGGTATTCTCGCACGAATCGCATGGCTTTGTGGAGATAAAGGCCGCTGCGTGCCGTGGATGGAAGCGTTCTCGACCGCGATGGAACTTAATGATGCCGTTGATAAATCACTGCGTCGGCGCCGAACAGTGGACGTTTATTTTGATTCCGGAAGTGAACGCGGCGTTTTTAAGAGCCAGATGACAGCGATCGGGTGCGGTGTTCTGACATGGACGCTGTTTGGTATGGTTGCGTTCCTGGTGATTGCCAAAGCGGCAGACTGGCCTCCCCTTGTCCTGCAGGTCGCCCGGGCATTGTGGGTCGCCCCGGTTGTCTTGTTTCTGGTGGCGCAGTTTCTGCTCCCCGTCACTCGGGACCGTTCTTCACATAAGTCCGCTGATTCTTCCGGTGGATAGCTTTCAATCGTGGTGCGAAACCTGCCGCTCAGTGGTAGGTCAACGACGACGCCATTATGATGGCGTCCAGGTTGACGATGGCCATCGACTGGATTCGCCCTCTCAATCACTCTCCTGATTCTCTCCCACTCATCCCTGCCCTGCACTGCCGAGCGAGGCTGCTTCATGTCGATACAATTTGCTTTTCAGATTTCACTGATCACTTCCGCGGTTCTTTCTACCTGCCATTCTGTTGATGTCGCACACGCCGACGATTCCGTGCCAATGGTCTGGCATGTGGCGAATCGTCCGGATGGCGACGGGAGTCGATGGTACCGCTTCACATTCAACGCAAATCCTGCGGGCCAGCCGTGCGAAATGAAGTTGGCATCCGCAGGTACTGTCTCACTGCATGTGAACGGGCAACGCATAATTCGGCAGCAACCCATGGAAGTCGTCGACGGTCAAGTGGCTCCCCTGCAACTCGATATCAGCAGCCTGCTTAGGAACGGACGAAATTGTATTGCTATCGAAGTACGGACAGCGGAGAAAACCTCTGCGCTGGCCACGACTATTCAACTGGAATCGAAGGCTGTGACCGGTGAATGGAGAGTTTCGGATACAGCTCCTCCTGTCGGGTGGCAGCAAACTGACTTCAACGCGCGGGACTGGAAGGTCGACGCTGGCAGCACGGAGTCTGGATCTGCCAGCTTTCAACCGGGGTCGGCGTCGAAGGTTGTTGTCGTTGCGACGGCGGCTGCCCAGAAGAGGTCCCCCTTTGCGTTCAGAGACGGAGATCACATCGTCCTGCTTGGCGCGACGTTCTTTGAACGCGCCCAACAGTTTGGACATTTGGAATCACTGCTGACTGCCGCATCTCCTGGTCTGAATCTGACCTTCCGAAATCTGGGTTGGGATGCGGATACCGTATTCGCAGATTCCAGAGGCATCTTTGATTCACCGGAGACGGGCTATCTGCGGATGATTGAGCATGTCCGCGCGGAAGAGCCGTCAGTCATCATCATTTGTTATGGCCAGAATGAGGCACTGAACAGTCGGCTGTCCGTGGAACAGTTTCAGGTTCAGCTCAATCGCCTGCTGGATGACTTGAAAACGACATCTGCTGCGATCGTCCTGATGACGCCTCACGAACTATTGCCAGCTGTTCGACCGATTCCGGATCCGTCACGATTTAATGATCGCATTCTGCAATTTGCAAATGCAGTCCAGGAGGTCGCCTCACAGCGGGCGTTGACGTTTGTCGATCTGTTCAATGACTTCACCGATCAGTTGAATGCTGTGGATGGGAGACTCTCTCTGGAGCACACTTCCGTCAGCCCGGATACGGCCCAGCATTCTGATTTGTTAGCAATGGCAGCTTCACGGTGGTCCGAAAACGGGATGCATTTCAATGCCCGGGGGTATAAGGTTGCCAGTGTTGTGGCGAGAGATCGATTGCTGGGTATCTCCGCATCGGGATGTCAGGTTCAGGTCGATGCGGTTGAGCAGAAAATCAGTGTGACGGCAGGAGCGGTTCGCAATGTTGTCTGGAACGGCTCTCCGAATAAGCTGGTGACGTTCGAACTGCAGGAATCCGTCGTTTCCCCGATCCCTCTTGATATCCAGATTGCGGGCAAGGATCTTGGCATGGGATGGAGCGGAAAGGTGCATTCGCCTTCTGTCAACGCCGCCGCCGAAGTTGCCCCACAAGTACTGATTGCTGCTTCTGATGATCAACTCCACTTGAGAGCCCCGGTGAGCTGGCAATACGAGCAACTGAATTTGACAGTGGCTCGAAAAAACGAGCTGTATTTTCATCGATGGCGTCCGCAGAACATCACCTATCTGTTCGGTTTTCGAAAACATGAACAAGGCAACAATGCTGTGGAAATCGCACAATTTGACCCGTTCGTAAGAGAGCTGGAATCGCAGATTCAGCAACTGAAACAGCCGCAGTGGCGACGGATTGAGATCAGCCGACAATAGTGGGCATCGGGTTCAGATTCTTTTCATAGTCACTCAATTTACCGTAAACGCGGTTTCCTGACGGATTACATTCGATGCTTTCTACTTTCATCAAATCGTTGCTGCATTCTTCCCTGACGTTGTGGCTGACATCGTTGGTTGCCATCATTTCGTTCCCGAATGTTGGTCTTGCCCAGCGGGACCTGAAGAATATTCCATCGCCCGATCCGGAATTGGAGCGGCAGACATTCAGGGTGCCTGAAGGATTCGAAGTGAATCTGTTTGCTGCCGATCCAATGATCGCCAAACCGATTCAAATGAACTTCGACGAAGATGGTCGACTATGGATTGTTAGTTCTGAGGTCTATCCGCAAATCATACCGGGTGCTGAAGCAACGGATCGTGTGCTGGTGCTGGAAGACAAAGACCACGATGGGGTCTCTGACCAGACGCACGTGTTCGCCAGTGGACTGCTGATTCCTACAGGAATTGCTCCGGGTGACGGCGGAGCGTACGTTGCCAACAGCACTGAACTGCTGCACTTTGCTGACAAGGATGGAGACCTGAAGGCGGATTCCAAACGAGTGGTGTTGTCCGGATTTGGCACTGAAGATACCCATCACATTCTTCATACGCTGCGTTGGGGACCGGACGGTTTCCTGTACTTCAATCAGTCAATCTACATCCATAGTCACATTGAGACACCATGGGGAGTACGTCGCCTGAATGCCGGCGGGATCTGGCAGTATCGCCCTGAGACGATGGAATTAGGCGTGTTCATGCGAGGCCTTGTAAATACCTGGGGCCATCATTTCGACCGTTTTGGTCAGTCGTTTGCAACCGATGGTGCGGGGGGCGAAGGGATCAATTACATCGTTCCCGGAGCCTATTATTTCACCGCTGCCGATGCTGCACGCATTCTGCATGGACTGAATCCGGGAAGTCCGAAACACTGTGGTCTGGAAATTGTTGAGTCACCGAACCTGCCCCCGGACTGGCAGGGAAACGCAATCACAAATGACTTTCGCGGACATCGTGTCGTGCGATTCACATTATCAGAGGAAGGCTCGGGGTTCGTTTCCCGAGAACAGCAGGAGGTCATCTGGTCAGATCATGTCGCATTTCGACCCATTGACGTTAAGCTGGGACCGGATGGGGCAATCTATGTTGCAGACTGGTACAACCCCATCATCCAGCACGGCGAAGTCGATTTTCGTGACGAACGTCGTGACCACACCCATGGACGCATCTGGCGGATTCGCTGGACCGGTGCGAAGAATTCCGAATGGAAGCCTGTTTCCGGCCGGAGCAATCGGGAACTGTTTGAACTGCTTCGTTCCAGTGACAACTTTCAGCGACAGGCGGCTAAACAAATCCTGAGACAGCGAGGCGAAACGGTCATACCTGAGCTGAAAGAGTGGTTGTCTACGGCAGAACTTACGGATGAGGAACGCGATCACGTCCATCTGGAATCTCTCTGGTGCATTCAGGCCGCTCGACAAATGGATCTGTCGATGCTGCGGCAATTGCTGGCCAGTCCCGATGGACGAATACGGGCCGGTGCGGTTCGCATCTTAAGTCACTGGAAGTATTTCATGGACGATTCACATCAGTGGCTCGCGAAACTGGTCACAGACAGCCATCCCCGCGTGCGGCTGGAAGCGGTACGGGCTTTGTCTTACTGTCCACTGGATGATTCCCAGCGACAGCAGGCCATGTCGACTGACGGAACCATGGAAATCATGTCACATGATGCCGACAGCCGCAGCATGGTACGCCAGTTCGACCAGCCTGCGAATATTGAGCTGGCGCTGAAGCCGCTTCGCCAGCCGAAGGATGAGTTTCTTGACTATGCGATGTGGCTGACAACGCGGGAGCTTTCCGATCGCTGGTTGCCGGAATTCAATGAAGGCAAACTGACTTTCGATAACGATGCAGATCAAATTCTGTTCGCCTTCAGCGCTATTGGCAGTGGCGCGCCGGTGGACTTATTGATGAAGGGACTTTACGACGCCTCCGTGACGGCGGACCAGCGTGGTCGGTTGATGCACTTGATTACGGACAATGCGAACGCGGCCCAGATGGGTCAGCTGGTGTCAATGGCTGCGGAGCATCAGGATACGGCTTCACTACGCACACTTCTGCAGTCATCGTCAGCACGAAAGATCGTGCCTCTGTTTGAACCTCAATCGCTGCTTCCATTGCTCACATCCGAAGAGACCCTCGCTCGACAGGCTGCTCTGGAAGGGGCCGTGCAATGGAAGGTTGCAGAAGCGCGTGAGGTTGTTTCTAAGCTCGTAAAAGACGCGGAAGCCGACCAGGGAGATC
The DNA here is from genome assembly GCA_041398825.1 of Planctomycetaceae bacterium. Lineage (NCBI taxonomy): Bacteria > Pseudomonadati > Planctomycetota > Planctomycetia > Planctomycetales > Planctomycetaceae > Planctomycetaceae bacterium. Next base: position 1,025,698 of record JAWKTX010000001.1, read on the forward strand.
GTCTTGCCGTCATCAACGGAGCTGCGTCGGTCCGGGATCAGGAGTTGCTGAATTCGATTGCCTCCCTGATTTCCAGTCCGTCCGAAGCAATCAGTCTGCGGAAACGGGCTCTGGTTGCGTTTACGACGGCAATGCCACGACGGGCGGCCGAGCTCGCCGGCGATTTACTCAGCCAGATGAAGACGGACGATGATGCCGCCTCAATCGCCAGAGCATTTCTGGGGCAGAAAGATGGCGCTGGTCTTCTCGTCAAGGCCATCGGCAACCGCAGCCTCGATACTGAAGTGGCCAGGGATATCCTTCGTGTTCTTCGTGAATCGGGAAGTGTTGCACCGGAGCTGGAGGCGAAGATAAAAGCTGCGGGCAACGTCACCAGTCGCAAAGCGTTGTCTGATGCTGAACGCGACAGCCTTCTGCGAATGGCTGCGGCCAGTTCCTCTGCCTCGCAGGGCGAGGCTGTGTTTCGGAATGAACAACTTGGTTGCCTGAAGTGTCATGCAATTGGCGGGGCCGGAGGAAAAGTCGGCCCGGATATGGTCAGTCTTGGCGCCAGCGCACAACCGGACTATCTGCTCGAATCGCTCCTGGCCCCGAATGCAAAGGTCAAGGAAAACTACCACACAGTGGTCATTGCCACCGTTGACGGTAAGGTTCTGTCGGGCGTGCAGATTCAGCAGTCAAAAGAATCTGTGACACTGCGAACGGCGGACAATCATGTTGTGGAGATCTTGCGGAGCGAGATTGAAGAGACGGCTCAGGGTGTTTCGCTGATGCCCGAAGGTCTCGTCGACGCACTGACAGATCAGGAACTCGCATCACTGGTCCGATTCCTTTCCGAACTCGGACGAACCTCTGATTTTACAGTTTCACGCCAACGATTTGCACGCACGTGGCTGGTTATGCAGGCGACACCGGAGGCAGCCTATCAGTTACGTCGAACCAGCTATGGGCAGGCAGCGACAGATGATCCTGCATTTGTCTGGACGTCACAATACAGTCGAGTCTCCGGCGCTTTACCACTGCAGGACATTCCGGTTGTCGAGGTTCGAAATCGTTCAGCATCCGGAAGTCGAGGCGTGGGCTTTGTTCGAACGTCCCTTCGAGTGACCTCGCCCGGGGAAATTGGATTGAAGTTGAATTCGATTGACGGACTGGAATTACGGATCAATGACAAGCCGGTTGATCTTGCAAAGCAGTTCAGTCTGGATCTGCCTGCTGGAACTCATCGACTCACATTGACCGTGGATCAAACTCGACGAACCGATGATTTGTCGCTGGAACTCGTAGATACACCGGGCGGTGGAAATGCGGAGTTTGTGAATTGAGCCTTGTTCGTCTGACCTGCTGATCAGAGAAACGTTGATTCAGTGCGCATCTTAATCGGGACGCGGGCGTGGAATCGGGACGCGGGCGTGGATCCGAGACGCAATTGAGTTCCCGTTCCGTACTCGCCGCGGCTGCAGGCGAACTCTCGATCAGCAGCTGAGGCCGCGGGACTCTTTGGAATTGACCTCAGCCGTGGCAGTGAATCCTGCGCGACTTGGATTTGCGCGGCGCACGGATCATTTGCGCGAATTCCTGAAGTGCTTCCTGAATTCCTTCCAGACCAATTGGCCCGTCCTGCGTTTCATTCGCACGAGTTGATGTTGCCGAGTATCGAAGGTCGTCAACGACCTGTTCGGTTGTCTCGCGTAGACAAATGGCAGGCAGACTTCCACCACTCGGAACGGTTGACCGGCGATATCCGGAATCTGTCGTGTCCGGACCATCTCATCAGGAGGGAATGATGTCTCAGAGCACCCCCAGAGAAATGAAGGTAACTCAACCACCTCATTCAAAACGGTGATATAGTCTCCAGCACGTACATCTTCTCCGGCCACCTGAGCGACCACACTTGTGGATGAATTTGTTTTCGTTGGCATATCTCATCTTTGGTGAATGAGTTCAGTTCATGCGCGGAAATCGACGGATGGCGGTCGTTCACTGAACGCCGCGATACGACATTTCTAACTGTTAACTGTGCGTTGAAGAACCGCGACAGACACGCAGGACGACGGTAAGCTATCGTGTTTTTAGGTCTCCTGCTCGAGCCAGTCCCGTTCTTCAGGAAGGTGTTCGGTTAGGGCAGCGCACGCATGGGGACTCTCAGTAACAAGACGAGACAGGCAAGAGTTTCATAGCTGAAACGAAAACATCGAGACTCGGTAGAAGAGAAGAAGCGAAGCCAGCACCTGCAGGGACTCGGACGAGCATAAATGGTTCGCTCAAATCTCTACACAACTCCCTGCGATTCGGATGCTGCGATTGTGGTCCCGCGGAATTTCCGCAGTCGGCATGGTGTTTGATAGAATCCTTGAGCGAATGCTGACATGATTCCGCCTCGTCGTGTCATTGGAATCGTTTCGTAGCAGAGAGCGCAGGATTGTGGCAAAGAAGAAGTCCGCAGCGAAGTCGTCGGCAAAGAAATCTGCCGGGGCAAAGAAATCAACTCCGGCTAAGCGTAAGACGACTCATCGCACGAGAAAACCCACGGTCGATTCCCTGGTGCGTGCGCTGGTGTCAAATCCAAACCGGGAAGCGTCTGTCCTGTCATTGCTGGATTCCATTGAGAAACACCCTGAACTGATTGAAGCGGCTGTTATCGTAGCCGGCGAAGCTCCGTTGTCGGTGGCTATCGGCATCCTGCAGGAGGTGCTTGTCCGCACGGAACCATACTATTCGAAGTTCGTCACTCCAGCGGCTGATACTGTCTGGAGTAACGAAGTGCTGCAGCCATGGCTGCTGGCCCAGTATCGTTTGGCATCTGCTTACGATGAGGCTGGCCAGTCGACGGAAGCTATTGGTCAGTTGGAGCGACTCCTTCAGCATGATCCGGCAGATGAAATGGAAATCCGCTATCAACTGCTGTCGGTTCTGCTACGTGTCGGCAACGTTGATGGGGCTGCGGAATTGACTACAACCTACGATGACGATTTGGACATCATCATTGTCATGACCGATATCCTGATTCGATACATTCAGTCGGGCGCTTCTGAACAGCTGAAGGACAAACTGGTTGCCGCCATTGAGCTCAATCCGTATGTAGTGCCGCGTTTGATGCATGCGACTGGCAGTCTATTAGATGATGACTGGTCGAGCGATCCCGGATCTCCTGAAGAAGCGGAATTCTATGCGCGAATGTTCATGTCTGTCTGGCGGTCGACGCCAGGCGCGATCACGTGGCTGAAGCGAGTTACGTACGGTATGGATCTTCCTGACTATCCGAGCGACTTTGGATCACTGTTCGATGACGACGATGATCCGCTCGGCCGGGATAAGTTGGTGAAAAGAGCCCTGAAGCTCGATCAGAGCGATGAATTCTGGCTTATTCTAATTGAGTTCTCTGACGACCATACCGCTGTGACGATCCTGGATGAGGAATCCGAACGTCCCGTTTGTCTTGTGATCGACGATACTGATACCGATGTCTACGCGACCATTCTGGATGCTATGTCCAGTCCGGAAACAGGAGAGCCGTGCCGTCCTTCGACGTTTGTCGTGTTTGACGAAGAAGCGAAGAATCTGGTCTCTCCAATTGCGGAGCGGCTGAACATTGCAGTGGAACAGAGAACTAATGTTCCCCAGATTCTGGCAATGATGAAACAGTCCACCGCTGCGATTTCCGGTGACCTGCTGCTGTCGATTGATGATCTGGAATCAATACCGATTGATGCCGACGCGATATGGGTGATGGACTGGCGCCACTTATCTCTGTGGATTCCTGATGAAGAGACAGGCGAACCGACTCAACCCTGGATGTGCCTTGTTCTGAATGCAGCCGACGGAACCATTCTGGGGCAGCAGTTGACAATGACGCAGCCGGATGAAGACTCTCTTGGGGCAACACTTGCCATAGCTTCCAATAGTCCTTCGCTCGAAACGCCGACACTACCAGGTGGTATCCTGGTGGCATCCGCGGACCACCGGCTGTCACTCAAGCCGTTGACGGATCGACTGAGGATTGGATGCGTCGACTCGAATGACACTGCCGAGAAACTGGATCTGGTTTTCGAAGATCTGACCCAGTTCATGGCGCCCGGAAATCGCTCGATGCCATCCGTGACGGGAATCGAAGGTGCCTCCATGAATCTGGTCGAGCAGTTCTTCGAGGCGGCGGCCGATTTTTACCGATCCAGAATCTGGCTTTCTCTTCGAACGGATGCGGTTACAGAAGTGCGATGCCCCGAAATTCTTCACGGTCGTTGGTACGCGGTTGTGATGGGACAAATGGGGCAGGAGATCGGCATGATGCTGTTTGATGATCCCGACGTCGTCCATGCGTTGATGATGGTGGAGGATGACGATGACGTTCGGGCAGGAACTGTACGTCAAATGCACGGAATTGGGTTTTCACTTCAGGAACAGAATTTCTGCTCTCCCGCTGATGTGGCGGCCTGCGAGCAGTTTGGCTGGCCTGTCGCCGCGCCGGAAGCCTGGCCTAACACAATGTTCGTTTCAAACCAGGAGTTTCGCCCGCTGGAACTCCGGGAATTCGAGTTCGTGATTGCCAGTGTGCGTGCCGTTCAGGCTCATATTCAGTCGGGACAAATTGATCATTCAACCAGTGTTCAGGTGGGTCACCGTACGGTGCAGGTCGAGACGCGGAGTGCGCTGGCGTAGATTTATACCGTCTTTCGGATTACGTCAGCGATCTCGGCGTCGAAACGCCGGTTCCAGTGTTGTCCTGCCGATGGACGCCTGAATCGACGTCGCGCTGTCGTTTGAGTTTGATCCGCTGAGAATAAGCCGGAACAATTCGAATGGGTCGCAATGCCCGAATCGCAGTGGCGCCGCACGATCAGAACTTAATTATTCACCCAATGGACATTCACTCTTCCGGTTGCGTGAGTCGAATGTCAGGTTCGTGTAAGTCCGGGCACGGATCGTCCGGGCACAGACAGCCCGGGCACAGACAGTCCGGCAACGGTCCTCTCGTATCTTCACTGACTGGCTTTACAGAGTTGAAGTCGAATTAGGCATCCGACGCGGAGATTCCCGGACGAACCCTGCTGACAGCTCAAAGCTACGACGCCATTGCCGGACTGCGAAAGGGGTTATTCACCGTCTGTCTGTTTTCCGCTGCTGACAAATTCAATCTGGCTGAGTGTGCCATCACCGTTCTTGTCGAAACGCGGGAAGCGAGCGGGGGCTTCGTCCGGGTCTGGTTGATTGGCAAGGAATTCTTCACGAGAAAGCCTGCCATCGTTGTCTTTGTCACGCTTTTTGAACATGGCGACTCGATCCAGCGGTTTTCGATTTTTCGTGGATGCGTCGGCCGATTTCTTCCTGTCCGAAGTCGGCTTCTCTTGTGTCGCTTTCCCGGACACCTGCGGCCGGGCTTCCGGATGCTGTGCCAGTATCACTTTCAAAGAAGCGAGCACCTCCGGCTTATTTCCAGCCAGGTTCATGGTCTCCAGTGCATCCGATTGATAATCGTACAGTTCGTATTCCGCCGTTGTGTTGTCGTCCCCTGGTTTTTTCCATTCGACCATGCGGTAATGGTCGGTTCTGATGGCTCGTCCAAGACGGCCGCCGCGTGGGTAGACGTGAATGACACTGTCGCGAGTCCTGATTGTGGGCGATTTCAGCACTTGCGCAAAACTGATTCCGTCGAGACCTTCGCGCGGTGGGAGCCCTGCAAGCTCGCAGAGCGTTGGATAAATGTCGACAGTTTCAATCAGTGAGCTTGTCTTCGCCCCCGACACGCCCCCAGGCGCGGCGACAATGACCGGGATACGGGTTGCCTGTTCGTAGTTGGTGTGTTTGCACCACATGCTGTGGTCTCCCAGATGCCAGCCATGATCTCCCCACATCACGATAATGGTATTGTCCGAAACGCCTGCCTGATCCAGTGCCGCCATAACTTTGCCGATCTGGGCATCGGTGTAGCTTGTCGCTGCGTAGTAGCCGTGAATCAGTTTTCGGGTATCCTCTGGCGAAATATCGCCTTTCGTTGGCATATCGCTGTACTGACGCAGTTCGCCGCCGTATTGCGCTGCGTATGAGGGTGCTCCCCTGGGGGCTTCGGTCACCTGCGGCATCGGCAGTGATGCCGGGTCATACAGATCCCAGTATTTTTCCGGGGCAACGAATGGAAGATGTGGTTTCAGGAATCCAACAGCGATGAAGAAGGGTTCGTCAGCTTTTGCTGCCTTTGCAATCCGTGATACGGCTTCATCCGCAATCATTCCGTCCGCGTAAGCATTGTCCGGAACGTCGGCTGATTCGGTGGCTGTTCCGCGGGGGCCATTCTTATTGTCGCGTTTGCTGGCTGTGCTGCTTTGCAGTTGATACTGACTGGCCCTGGGACGCCAGTGTGGAGTGGTCCACGACGCCTCGTCTTCCTTGTTCCCGTGGCCGGTGTGCAGAATCTTTCCCATCGCCTGTGTGTGGTAGCCGTTTTTTCGGAAATATTCGGCCACCGTAACGGCATCGGGTGCCCCGAATCGAAAATGCGTATCCAGATCGTAGATACCAAGCGTTTGAGGTCGAAGCCCCGTCATTAAAGCATTGCGCGACGGTGAACACACTGCCTGATTACAATAAGCGGCTTCAAACACCACTCCTCGCGCCGCTAGTCTATCGATATTCGGGGTTTTCGCCGTCCCATCACCATAACAACCCAGGACAGGTTTCAGGTCGTCAATGCAGATCAATAATACGTTGGGGCGGGGCGTCGGCCTGCTCTCGGCCGCAACGACGGTCGGCAACAGCGCAACCAGTGAGATAACGGCCATGCGGTACAGTTTATCAACGGAGCGTCGCATTCCAGTAAACTCCCGAGTAACATTTTGAGACCTGATGACTGATCATCATGGCTTGGAATCGTTGCCGTCGCAATCGAGCATCCGGGGATTCATGCTCCAGGTTCCGAAGGCGGCAGTTTTGAGAGGTTAATCGCCGCGAATCGCGATCGTTGGCGCTGGCAGATGCGGACAGAAAGGGATTAAAGATGCGACCCACCGCCGACGAATACGCCTTGTTTTATGCGGGATATGTGGAACAGGTACCTGAGAATGACATCGTCCGGGTACTGGAATCGCAGCTGGCTGAAGTGGTACAGCTCTGGAAGAGTATCCCCGAATCGGAAGCTGCCGTTATTCACAAACCCTATTCGTGGAAGATTCGTCAGGTGTTGGATCACCTGACGGACGGTGAACGCATCTTTGGTTATCGACTCTTAAGAATTGCCAGAGGCGATCAGACTCCCCTGCCCGGTTTTGACGAACACTTCTATGCAAATGCTTCTGAAGAATCAGCCGCCCGCCTGTCCGACATTGTTGGGGCCTTTGAAGCACTACGACGGGCCAATGTTTTGTTGCTGAAGAATCTGCCCGATGACGCATGGAGACGTATGGGGACAATGAGCGAAACACCAGTCAGCGTGCGAGCGCTCGCATACATTCTTGCCGGCCACGTCCGCCATCATGATGCCATCCTTCGAAAACGTCTGTGCCATTGAGCAAGATTTCGAATTGAGCTCGACAGGACGCATCGGAAAGATTCCCTGGACGCCTGGATAACGACTGTCGAAACGTACCTGTGTGATCACAGAACAGTTCGCTGTTCCGTTTACGGCTACGTCTACGGCTACCTCGCCAGCCGTCGAACCGCTTCTGCGACTCCAGCCGTGACGTGGCTCATCCGCGAATAGTTGAGCGTGTTGGGTGTGTCCGAGGGCTGGTGATAGTGCGGGCTGCGAAGGAAACTGGTGTCGGTCAGCATCAGGGCCGGGTAGCCGCAGTCCCAGAACGAACTGTTGTCGGATCGGCGGATTTCCTGAATCTTCTCCGGCAGGCAAACTGAGAACAGCGGAAAGCGTGTGGCTCGTTTGAATCCACGACGGAACTGCCAGCACAGTTTCCACGACATTGGGTTACCGATCGCTCCCAGAAAGTTGGCAGTCGACGGAAACGCCCAGGTGGCCCATCGGGGAATGCCCGGCGGTAACCTTTGCGATCCCGGTTCGTCCCGATAATAGCCCATCATTTCCAGACACAGCATTCCAGCGATGTTGTCACCGCGACTTCGACTTTGCCTGGCATGATGCTGGCTGCCCATCTGTCCGAGATTGAAATACGGCGCTTCCTCACAGGTGAAGGCAACGAAGCGGATTGTTCTTGCGGATTGATGATCCTTCAACAACCGAGCCACTTCAATCAGCACGGCGACTGCCGACGCGTTGTCGTCGGCTCCGGGAGAATCCCAGACGGTATCGTAATGAGCTCCCAGAATGATGATCTCACTGGCTCGCCTGACACCCGGGATTTGTGCGATCAGATTGTGTGTGGAGTGTGAGCCGATTTCGTAACACTCTTTCTCAACGCTAAATCCCATTTGGCTGAATTGCTGTTCGATGTACGCAGATGCACCTTCCATGGTACCGGGTTTGTCGAGATGCCGGACGCCAATAACATCCGAAAGCACGTCGACGTGCGTGATTAATCGATCGGCAAGTTCCTGATCCACTGGCGTATCGAAGTGTCGAGCGTCGCGACTAAATGGCCACATGAAAGAGTCCCGGAGATTTGCAGGCGGATACATCCGGACAAAGTGAATACGTCCCGATGAAAACCGGTTTGTTCGGCTCAGCCCGCAACCTGTGAATGGTTTGAAATTTGCCACCGGAAATATGTCTGTATCGAAATCAGACATCAATCAACCTGCCATCGATTCTTTCACTTCGCGTGTGATCCGTGCTTTCCGCTGCAGACGCTGATGAAGGAACTTGCATCGTTGGGTCTCCCATCGAATGAAAGTCGGCTTGTCCGGGGTTTCCTGCAGAGTGCCGGAGGATACTCGAATTGAGGTTTTCACTGACATGCGTGAGTGTTTTCACTCAGCGCACGGGAGAACGTGTCGGGCGTCCTCCTGAATGTTAAGCCAGCTAAACTTTGCGGATTGTATTGGTTGCAGACTGTGAGCAGCCCTGCCGAAACATCCGATATGCAATCTCTCAATCCTCAATTCGATCTGTTGGGACGTCTCATTTCTGCTTCAGAGATGCGGCACAAAGTGATCAGTCACAACATCGCCAACGTCAATACGCCGGACTACCAGCGTCTGGATGTTGAGTTCGAGCAGCAGTTGAGTCAGGAACTGGCCAGAGGGCAGAGTGATGGGCACCGTTCCACTGCGCCGGAAGTCATTCAGACACCGGGACTGATCAATCGAGCAGATGGTAACAATGTTGATATTGATCGGGAGATCGGTCAGCTGAACAAGAATGCGTTGCTGCAACAGGTCTGGTTGCAGCTGTTGACGACTGAAATGAATCAGATGCGAACAGCAATCGAGAGCTAGACATGTCAATGAATCAGATTCTGTCCGGCATGGATATCAGCGCGAGTGGCCTGGCTGGCGAACGCATGCGCATGGAAGTGGCCGCGAACAATATTGCCAATGTGCATTCCACGCGATCTGCCGATGGGGGACCTTACCGGCGACAGCAGGTCACGTTTGCCGCTTCGATGAGTAATTTTTTGAATCCCGGTGCGGTCGGAGTTGACGGACTTCAGGGTGTGCAGCCCGTTGCTGTTTCTGACGACACTTCGCCGTTGCCGCTGGTTTACGATCCGGGACACCCGGATGCAAATGCCGAGGGGTTTGTTGTCATGCCGAATGTGCAGCTGCCGGTTGAGATGGTTGACATGGTGACTGCAAGCCGTGCTTATGAAGCAAATCTCAAGTCGCTGGAGACGTTTCGTCAGCTTGCCGAGCAGGCACTGGCGTTACTGCGAGGTACCAGGTAATGGCATTGGAATCCCTGGGAAACTCAACGGTCGGCGGCTCGGCATCGGGCGTTCGACCGTCTTTTTCGTCTGTGGGGACGGGAAAGTCCGCAGGCGGCGAGTTGCCATTTGAAGAACTTGTGAAAGGCTTAATTCAGGATACAAGCAATCAGCAGACGGCCGTCGCTGACAGTGTTCAGAAGCTGGTCTCCGGGGAAACAGATAGTGTTCACGACGTTGTGTTAACTGCGTCAAAGGCCGATCTGGCGTTCAAACTTGTGATGGAGATTCGTAATCGTCTGATTGCGTCTTATCAGGAAATCATGCGGATGCAGGTCTGATCAATCGGTCGTTGCACTGATGAGCGTGTTAGTTTACTCGGCCCTGCCGAACGTCTGTTGAGAATAGAATCATGGAACTTCTAACAGCACTTCGAGAACAGATCTCGGCCCTTTGGGCGCGATGGAGCATGGCTCAGCGAGTTGGCCTGTCTGCCGCCGCAATTGCCTGTGTCGCACTGGTCGGTCTGACGTTGTATTGGGCGTTGCAGGATCAATACGTTGTCATCGCCGGTCAATTGACGCCCCAACGCGCGGCCGAAATGAAGGGTGTCCTGGAAACTGCACAGATTCCCGCCGAGATGAACTTTTCAGGGTCCGCCATTTCTGTTCCCGTAAACCAGGTATCGGCAGCACGATTAGCTTTGAAGGATCAGCTGGATCCACTCGTTTCGGATCAGGCCAATCCGGCGACCGGAATGTTTGAAAGTCCGATTGAAAAAGAAGATCGTCGCCGCCGCGCTTTGGAAGCTCGTATCGAGAAAACCATTGGTCGTATTCGAGGCGTCCGCTCGGCACAGGTACACGTGAGCCTGCCAAACCCGTCTCCCTTTGTTCTGGACAAGTCTCCTTCGACGGCGAGTGTCGTCATCGACGTCACGCCAGGTGGGGGATTCTCGGCAGATGCTGCAAAGAACATTGTCGCGCTGGTTTCACGAGCCGTTGAAGGTCTCACGCCTGAAAACATTACTCTGATGGATACACAGGGGCGGCAGTTTTCCGCGGAGTCCGGATTGAACTCAGCCATGTCGCTGCAACTGGAATTTCAGCGACAGATTGAGAACTCACTGGCAAGGAAGGCAGAGACTCTGCTCACTCGGTGGCTGGGGCCGGACAAGGCAACGGTCGAAGTTACAGCGGACATTGACTTCCAGGAGAAAAAACGGACTGAAACTGTTTACGATGCAGAATCCAAAGTGAAAAGGAAGGAGTTGACTGACAATATTACGCAGACCGGTACTGTTACCCTGCCAGTCGGTTCTGTGGGAGCGTCGGCAAACATCGTTCCGGATACGTCTTCCGTTAACTCTGGAGGAGGCAAGTACAACAGAGAAACGTCGGACATTGAATATGACAACAGTAACACCCTCGAAGTGCTGACCGAGTTCCCGGGCCGAATTCTTCGTCTGACAGTTTCAGCCGTCGTGGATCCAACTGTGAATCCGCTACCGGTCGCGGATTCGGCTGCAGACCCTGCAGCCGATCCGGCCGCGGCCGCAGCAGCGGCAAGTACGGCGTCGACCGAAACGCCGGTGCGTGATTTGAAACAAATTGAATCTTTGATCAAGCAGGCTGTGGGTTTCGACATGACTCGCGGGGACGAGTTCTCCATGATCACAGATCGGCTTGCGATTGTTGATTCCCCCGAAGGACTTCCAGTGGGAGGGTTCAACTGGAATGAACATCAATGGCTGATTCAGTCTGTTTCGCTGGCCATGGCCGCCCTGGTTGCTCTTGTCATTGCCGTGTTGATGATTAAGCGAATGCGGCCCGTGGTTGTCGCACCACCGGAGGAGGAGCCGTTGTCGATGGCCGACATGCTGCGACTTCGGGCATTGACTGAACAGGCCAAATCAAATCCGGAAGTGGTGGCCAGTATCCTCGCTGCATGGATGGGGGATGACGAGGAGGGCGATTCTCCCAGAGTTACACCCGCGACGGTCTCGCCACCGGCAGCAAATCCGGCGCGGCCGGCAAGACGAGCGGCATAGACAACTCATCATTTATGTCTGATCAATCTGTAACAAGGTCGTTCGAATCCGATCCTCAATTCTATTGCCCTGAAGTCTCATGAATCGCCAAAGACAAACGATTGAACTGCTGCAGCTCCTGGGTGACGACGTCGCCGAAGCTGTTCTTGCGCAGTTAAATCCGAGTAAGGCAAGTGTCATTCGGGAAGGAATCTCAAAGCCACCGGGAGAAGTGCTGTTTCGCCCAAAACGACAGAGAGCCATTCTTGATGAATTCGACGAATTCTTTCAGTTTGCGCTCCGTGCAGGACTGCAAAAGCTGTACGAGAAGCCGGCGGACGATGAGCTGAGCGATACCGAAAATGGAAAGGGAAGTGGCGATGGAGAATCGGATGATGAATCCGCCGAACCCGGGCCTCCCGTCTTTGAACTGACGGGAGATCCGATTGTCGATTTGCGTTCGCTCAGCATCTCGCAGCTCGGCCAGGCGCTGGAGACAGAGCAACCTCGAACCTCCGCGATTCTGCTCGCGAATCTGGAACCGAAACTGGCGGCGGACACGCTGAGCGTTTTGCCGGATGACTATCGTCAGTCGGTGGTCAAGGAACTCAGCCGGGAACAGCATGCTCCACAGATCCTTGTGGAACGGATCGCCCGCGCCACGCTGCAACGAGGCCGAAGCCTTTCTCCAGAGCCGCCTGACCGTCGTGAACACGTGGACCGACTTGCGGATGTCCTGCGTTCGGTACCGAAGAACCAGCGGATGGCGATGGTTAACGCGATCGAAGAACAGGACGCGGAACTCCACAAGGCATTGATGAAGAAAATGTATCGATTCGATGACCTGCTGAACCTGGACGGCAAGCTGATACAGCGAATCCTGGGCGAAATTGATGGGACAACGTTAACGACGGCATTGTTCAATGCGCCGGCAAACATTCGTGAATCGGTGCTGACAAATCTATCACGACGTGCGCGGCAGTCCATTGAGGAAGAGATGGAGTTTATGACTCAGGTTCCTGAGTCACGAATCCGGGAAGCTCGTGAAAGTGTTGCGGAAGTTATTGCTCGTGTGGACCAGGAAACCGAGTAAAGGGTACGCCGCATGAAACGCATCCGCGTCAATCTCAATCGTTCTCCGACATCCGTTCGTTATCAGGGACGGATTGTCGGTTTGTCTGATATGGCGGCGGCCGCTCGGTTCTCGAATCCGGGGGCCGGACAGAGTGGCGCTCGTCCCCGGACTGCCGGTGCCCCTGCGAATGGGCGTGGCAGTACAGCTTCTGCGGAAGAATCAGTGCCGGATGCAGCCCCTCAATTCACGCCTGAGCAAAAAGAGAAGCAGGCTGCAAAGGCGCGTGCAGACAAGATGCGGCAGTTGCATGAACTCATGACGACCGTGGCGGAATCTGTGACAGAGTTGCAGGAACAACAACGGCAGTCTCTGGACGAACTGCAGCATGTCGCCGTTGAATTGGCTGTTGTGGCGGCCTCCTGGTTGACCGGAGTCGCTATTGATGCGGGGCAGTTTGCAGTGGATGACATCATTCGGCTCGCACTGAAACGAATGGAGGCCGATACGCCGGTGCGTGTCTGTCTGCACCCGCTGGATTCAGCACTCCTGAACGAATTACTGAATGAGCCGGAGAACAAGGACCTGCAGTCGCAGTTTACCTGTGCGGAAGACTCCGGCTTGAAGCGTGGCTCGTGTCGAATTGAATCGGGGCGGAAGTTACTGGTGTCCGACATGGAAAGTCGGCTGGAAGAAATTCGTCGTCTATGGATGGAGAATCTTGATGAATCTCAGATTGAACGTCGAGGAGATGGCTCGCATGGCCGGGCGCTGCGACGTTTTCCGGACCGCCGGGAAACTGCATAGCGCTCGTGGTCTGCTGCGGGCGTCCATTCCGGCGTTCGTAGGAGAGACATGCACGGTGAATCTTGCCGGAAAAGAACTCACCGCCGAAGTGGTTGGGTTTGATGAGCACGAATCGCAGCTGATGTGCTTTGATCATACGACGGGGCTGCAGCCCGGTCTTGAGATCGTTGCTCTTGGTCGCCGACGTTCGGTGCCTGTGGGTGACGGGTTGCTGGGACGCGTGATCGATGGCATCGGACGCCCTTTCGATGGACTGGGTCCACTGCGTGTGCATCGGTACCGTGCGGAGCAGGCGAGTGTGCCGGATCCAATGATTCGTGAACGTATTTCACAACCACTCGTTACCGGCCAGCGGATCATTGACGGCTTGTTGACGATTGGTCGTGGCCAGCGCGTCGGGCTTTTCGCGGGCAGTGGTGTCGGCAAAAGTACTTTGATGGGGGAAATTGCCCGTGGTGCAGAAGCTGATGTCAACGTGATTTGCCTGGTGGGCGAACGCGGTCGTGAAGTGAAGCCTTTTATCGAAGATTGTCTTGGTGAAGAAGGGATGAAACGATCCGCTGTGGTCGTTGCGACATCGGATCAGACACCGCTGATGCGAATCAAAGCTGTACTCACGGCTGTCACAATTGCAGAGGATTTCCGTGATCGCGGCGCCCACGTGCTATTGTTTCTGGACAGCCTGACACGACTTGCAATGGCGCAGCGTGAGTTGGGATTGCTGCTGGGCGAACCTCCCGGAGCTCGAGGCTACCCACCGTCGGTGCAATCACTGATGGCGGAAGTCCTGGAGAGATTAGGGTGCGGAGAAAAAGGAGCTATCACAGGCTTAATCACCGTTCTTGTGGAAGGGGATGATCTGGATGAACCCGTGACAGATACCGCGCGGTCAATACTGGATGGGCACATTGTTCTGGACAGAAAACTGGCAACCCAGGGACAGTATCCGGCTATTGATGTGCTGAAGAGCGTGAGTCGTCTTTTTCGGGAAGTCACTACATCGGCTCACCAGCAGGATGCGACAAAGCTGCGTTCGATACTGGCAACATGGAACGAAGTTTCAGACATGATTCAGTTGGGAGTTTATAAGACAGGGACATCTGCGACGGTGGATCGTGCGGTTCAGCTGATGCCTGCGATCCGTCGATTCCTGAATCAGAGGGTTCATGAGAAATCGACATGGCAGGAAACGCTTGAACAGCTCGAAATACTTGGCAAGGCCTGGCCATGGTAAAGAGATTTGAATCACGGTATCGACAGATCCAGCGAATTCGTGAACAGCATGAAGATGCCGCGAAGACACAACTTGCTGCGCGGAATTCGGAGCTGATCGACGCTCAACAGAAGGAAAAGGCGCAGGAGCATCGCCTTCAGGAAGTGCTTCGAAATGTGAGTAGCCAGATGTTGTTCGGTGTCTCCGGCGGATTTCTGGGCAGTTTGCTGAAAGAAGTTGAAGTACATGAGCAGGCAGTGGCTGAATGCCGCAAACTTCGAATCGATGCTGAACGGGAAAGCGAATTTGCGGCGGCAGTACTGAAGGCTGCCACTGTGGAACTAAAGACCGTCAATGAACTGGTGAATCGAGAAAAAGCTGAGCATCGGATTGATATGTTCAGGAAGGAAGACATCGAGTTACAGGAGCAGGCGTCACAAGCGTGGCAGCGAAAGAGAAATGAGGCGACGGTATGAAAAAGATGATTCCACTGCTGCTTTACGGCTTTGCATTGTTCGGTGTCTCCGCGGGTGTTGGCTGGTTTCTCCGACCTCAACCTACAGTTGAAGTGGTTGAAGAAACGTCTGATGCCGTGAACCCAAATCTGGCGGAAACGCCGGACATGCCTTTACCAGGCACCAGTCCAACGGTGACGGAAGGGACCGCCGGTCGGACTTCGCCGTTTGGTGAGAATCGCCCATCCACGGATGATCGCCTGCCAACAGCTGTGCGAACAGAACCGATGACTGTCGAGGAGATTGTCAGCATGAGCCTTTCGCTCAAGAAACGCCATGCCGCATTAGCTCAAAGAGAAGAAGCTCTGCAGCGAACGGAATCGCAGCATCAGTTGCTGATGGCTGACATGCAGGTCGAACAACGCGAAATCGAGACTTTGCTGGAACAGTCGAAGACGCAGACAAAAGCAACTGAAGACCTGCTGCAAATGGTCGTTGCCACAAAGCAGCAGACAGAAGCCGAACGTGCTCGACTGGATCAGGACAAGAAGAATTTTGAGCTGGAACTTGAGAAACAGAAAGCCCGTGCGGAAAAACTGAACCAGGAACTGGAGTTCCAACGAACTCCGGCAGAAGGCGAGTCAACGGATTCACCGCAGGATGATCCACTTCTGCAGGCACGGACGATGGCTCCTTTGATTGAAGGAATGTCTCCGGAAAAAGCATCCGAAACACTGATCGAGTGGACGAATAATGGCGGATCGCAAACGGTCGGTTTGCTACTCGGACTAATGGACGAGAAGAAGGCTTCAGCCATCGTGCAGGAGGTTGAGGACGCTCGGTTGCGTCAGACCATGCTGGAGTCGGTTCGACCAAAGGTGACCCGAACAGCGAAGAAACGGTAGTCCTCAGAACTGAGTCTTCAGAAGCGTCCGGGTGTCTTCCCGTCTGAACGACTGACATGGATGTCGGAAGGTGCAAAGATCATGGATACGGTCGAAATTGCTGAAATCGGGCGAGACCTGCTTGTGACGGCCATTCTGCTGGCAACGCCAGCGGTCGCTGTGAGTCTGATTGTTGGTTTGGTTATCAGTCTGCTGCAAACCGTCACGAGCGTTCAGGAGCAAACCCTGAGTTTTGCTCCTCGCATCGTGGCTGTTGGTGCCGTAATGCTGTTGACACTTCCCTGGATGCTTCAGCTGTCATCCGCCTTCACGATGCGGATGATGGAACGAATCGTACAGGTGACACAATGATTGAAGCGATCATTATTGCGTCACTGCTGATCCTGTTCCGGGTGGTGGCGTTTGTCTCCTTCATGCCGCCATTGGCTGGTCAGGGCCTTCCGCAAACCGTGAAGCTGGGACTTTCTGTGGCTTTGACGGTCATCCTGGTTTCGTTCCATGCCTGGGATGGTGCTGTTGCGATTCTGAATGCGCCTTCAGGTCAGGGTTACCTGCTGTTCCTTTTTATCGCTGCCCTGAAGGAGTCGGCGTTCGGGGCCGGAATGGCCTGGCTGTTCGGGCTGTGTATCGTACCAATGCGAATTGCTGGCGCATGGGTAGCTCAGGAAATGGGGTTAACGATCGGGGGCATATTTTCGCCGATGGATCATCAGCCAACCAACCCGGTTTCGCAGGGACTGGAGGCGATTGGTGTGATGTTGTTCTTCGCGCTGAATCTTCATCACGTGATGCTGCTGGCACTGGAGACGACGTTTTCGATTCGTCCGGTCGCTTCTGCCTGGATCATGCCTGGCTGGGATCATGTTGTCTATCTTGTCTCGACATCGATCAATCAGGGATTCATTGTCATCGCCCCTCTGGGTGTTTTGTTGTTTGCGACGGTTGTCATGCTGTTGATCACAATCCGCGCGGTGCCGCAGTTTAATTTCATGTCCTATGGGATGACTGTTCGACTGGCGGCTGGAATGGGAGGCCTGGTGCTTTTCTTCCCGGAGATCTTTGCCGCCGTTCAGGGAATCCTGATGAATGCCGGAACAGGAGTGAACCTCTGAGATGGCCGAAGGACAGGAACATAATGGGACAGAGGAACCAACAGAGCGGCATCGCGAGCGCGCTCGCGAGTCGGGAGACGTGGTTCAAAGTCATGACCTGAATGCCGCATTAACTCTGCTGGTGGCCTGTGGGGCATTCATGATGTTTGGTCGATCACTGGGTATGCGTTTGATGGCGGCGATCCAGTTGTGGACGACGGATATTCCAGCCGATGACTGGACCGAATGGCATATACGAACGACCGGGAAGTGGATGTCCTTTGAAGCTGTGGCACTCTTTGGTGGCGTTCTGCTGGCTGTGATGGCGACCGGATTGCTGATCAGTTTTATGCAGGTCGGGTTTGTGATCTCAACGAAGTCCCTTGAGATCAAATGGGATCGGGTACTTCCTTCCAACGGATGGGGAAAGCTATGGTCACTGGAATCCGGAATTCGCGGTCTTCAGGGCTCTGCAAAAATGATTCTTCTGTCGCTGGGAACGCTTGTGTTGTTGTGGCTCAGGTTTGATCGGATCGCAAACTGTCAGTTCGATTCAGTTGGTCAGGTCGTTTCGTTTGCGTGGGATCTTGGGCTCACTATCGGAATAATGCTTGGTGGGCTTTCGCTCGCACTGGCCATGACTGACTACCTGATCAAATGGTTGAGGCATGAACAACGACTGAAAATGACTCGCGAGCAGCAGAAGGAAGAATCGAAGGACTCGAACGGGGATCCGCATGTTCGGGATGCCATGCGGAGAAAGCGTCGGGAATTAGCCCAACAGCAGTCAACGAAGAACGCGAAGAATGCGACGGTGGTCCTGACGAACCCAACGCATCTGGCAATTGCACTGCAATATGAAACGGGCCGTATGGCGGCTCCAAAGGTTGTTGCCAAGGGGGCCGGGGTTTTTGCGAAGAATATTGTTCGTATTGCCAGAGAGAACAACATTCCCGTGCTGGAACGGAAGCCACTGGCGCGAGCGCTGTTTGCATCTGCCGATGTTGGGCAGGACATACCATTCGAGTTCTTTCGTGCGGTGGCGGAAATTCTGTCGCAGATTTACCGAGCTCGTCAGGCCGCCTGATACTGAAGAACATGACTGAAAACACAATACAGAAAACACAATACAGAGTCGCGATGTGGTGAGCAGATCACTGCAGGAGACAGGAGAAGGGACATGGATAAGGCAACAGTAATTGGATTGGTTCTCGGAGTGGGGCTTGTCCTTGGATCCATTGCGATTGGCGGCGGCGGATTGATGCCGTTTGTCGATGTGCCGTCGTTGATGATTACGGTTGGAGGTTCGATCGCGGCCATCCTGATTAACTTTCCCATGGGGAAGGTGTTGAGTGTGTTTTCTGTCTTTAAGAACTGCTTCCTGTGGTCGCTTCCAACTCCACCTGAGGTGATTGAACAGTTCAAGAAATTTGCGACGACTGCCCGCCGCGACGGCCTGCTTGCTCTTGAAAACGATATGGGAGAAGTCGATGACACATTCCTGAAACGAGGGCTCGAACTGGTCGTTGGTGGCAGTTCTCGTGAAGAGCTTGTCGCGAATCTTGAAACAGAAGTTGCCTATGTGGAGCAGCGCCATCAAACGGGGAAGAAGATCGTTGACGCGATCGCCGCCGCCGCACCAGCATTCGGAATGATCGGGACCCTGATCGGTCTGGTACAGATGCTTCGTTCGCTGGATGACCCGAGCCAGATTGGTGGCGGTATGGCTGTTGCTCTTTTGACAACATTGTACGGAGCCGTCATCAGCAACCTGTTTTGTATCCCGCTCGCGGGCAAACTGGAGAGCCGAAGTCAGGAGGAAATGATGATTCGGGAGTTAATGATTTCCGGTCTGGTTTCTCTGATCGAAGGTCACGCCCCCAGGGCCGTGGAAGAGAAACTACTGGCCTTCTTATCACCGAAGAATCGCAGTAATGGCGAGGCAAAAGCCCAGGCCGCCTAGCAGCCTGTTGAACAACAGGACTGGCTCGAGCAGGAGACCTCAAAACACGATGGTTTCCAGTCATCCTCCGTGCCGGTCCTGGTTTTTCAACGGACAGCCAGCAGGTCGGTTGTTTGAGCTTTGGCATAACCGGAAAGTGAATGGTCATGGGAAAGAAATGTTCCTGCCCTCCGCAACCCGCTGAGGTACCAAAGTGGTTCATGACTTACAGCGACGTCATTACGCTGCTGATGACCTTCTTTATTCTGTTGCTGACGTTTGCGTCCAGCGAACCGGAAAGTTTCGAAAGAATGCAGGTGGCGGTGTTCGGTGGCGGGGGGGCGACTGGTTTTGCAGGCGATCCACCGAATACCAAAGAAAGTGATACGCTTGTTGTGAGGTATCGCCCGAATTCTGCCCGAATGACACAACGCGGTGCGGAAGCTGCACCTATGGAGACCGACCCTGTAACCGAATCCGTGGCAAAGGGGCTCGAAGCACTCGCACAGCATGATGAACTGGTTTCGGCAGAACGAGTCAGCACGAATGCTTCGCTTCAATTGCTTCGTGACAGCAGCGGTCTGTTGACAGCGCATGCACAACAATTGCTTCGCATGCTGGCAGTCCAGTTGCGGGGTCTACCCATGACGGTGGAGTTTCGTGTTTCAGAAAAGCAGGACGTGGATTTCGCCGTCCAGATGGCCCGTTACATCATGGAGACACAACAGGTCCCGCATGGTCGCATTCTTGTAAGTGTCGGTGGCGAAGGCGCGGTGCCGAAAGGCAACATGAAGATGGTCCTGACGCGAACTGAAATGTAGGAGATGTCAGATGGGGAAATGCAAATGTCCTCCCGTCGGCCCGAACATGAGTTACCTGGTTTCATTCGGGGACTGCATGACTGCGCTGCTGGCGTTCTTTATTGTGTTGAATTCGCTGGCCGAAGAACAGACCGGCGCGAATCTGCACGCCGGAACGGGGTCTTTTATTAAAGCCCTGGAATCGCATGGCGTTCCGGGATTGTATGAATCCGGGCGTTCGCAGAATGCATTTCAGGGGGTCGATTCCGCACCGCTGTATATGGTGGAGGATCCGGAGAAGCGTCCACCGGATCCGAACGGAGCCGGGCCGGACGATACAGAAGAACGCGGCCGGGTCACCGATCGGCAGAAAGATGATTTCCATCGATTTCTGCAGGAGATTCGAAGGCTGAACAAGCTGGAAGGCCAACCCAATATTGAGGGCGAAGTCAGCTTTGACATTCTCGGTAAAATGCCATCAGAAGGTTCGCCACTGACACCAGCCATGAAGGAAACACTAAACAGCATTGGTCCGATGCTGAGACAGGCTGACTATGCAATTGAACTGACGGTCTGGGCGACAACTCCCTCACAGACGGCCTGGACACGTGCAGTGGAGCAATCGGATCGCTTAAGACAGGATGCAGCACGCTACCTTCGGCTGACGCCTGAACAGCAGGCGCGGTTCACAGCAGTGGGACGAACATGGATTGATGGTGAAATCAAACGCCCCGCTGCCTCGGTCACTCTGCGCAAGCTGGAATTGTGATAGAAGAGAACAGGAAGGATGGAATCTCACAGCCTGAACCGGAACGTTTCCAGAAAGTATCGCCAGAGCCATTGTCCTGCTGATCTGTTCGAGACGAGGAATCTTGCATTGCCTCGCATACCAGGTCGCATCAGCACACCGTCTGTGCGGATGTCGTCCTGATCAAAATCAAGATGAACTGTCGCTCGATAAGCGGGACTCGCCAGTTTTTCTTTTCCCTGCTGGTCGGCGACCGTGCCGAGGGGCCCCTGAAATCGCGTGGTCAATGCTTCAGGTGCAACCAATTCGCCTTTCGGGGAGACCTGGTTGACCCTGGAAACGTATGTCACGTCAGCCAGATGATCAAGCCGCACTTCAATATCCATTTCGTCTCTTAATTCGTCGCGGTCACTTTGGTCGATGAAGAGTACGGCCTGAATCTTATCGGACGGTGCTATTGACAGGATCTCCTGCCCTGCTTCAACGAAACAGCCTTCATTTCGCAGGTCCAGTGGTGTCCCATACCACCGTTCCAGCTTTGTGGGATCAATCTCGTCGCGTGGGGCTTCGGGTAGTCGAGGTGCAGCGACGACTTTTCCACTGATGGACGCCCGGATGATCCTTCCAAGATTCAGGCGGCTCAGTTCTTCGATTCGTTCCTGAAGCTGCATGGCTTCGAAGAGGGCTTCATCCCGGTGGACACCGTCGTCGTTGGCCTGGTACTGGTTTACCTCCAGTGTTCGGACAATCCAGTTTTGGGTTGCCTGAATCAGTTCATCACGGTTCCGGATATCGATGGAATCTTCAACGATTGCCAGAACATCTCCCTCTTCCACAATTTGACCATTGACAGCGGCTGCTGGATATTCCTCCGGCGTCGGAAGGTTCTTTGTGAGGGAAATTGACGACGGATCGATGCGATTCTGGAACGGTATTCCCTGACTTCGAGCAAATTCTTCTGCGTTCTTCAGATCCTGGTACCGCTTTCGATATTCATCGGGCAGGACGAGTCGACCACTGAATGGTGATGTGACGGTGACAACTCCCTGAGGCTCCAGAACCAGGGGAGCTTCCAGATGCCAGGGGATTTTTACCGCGAGTGCCGCCCAGACAGCGACCGCCAGAATGGAAAGGCTGATGGCAATCTTTGGTTTACTCATGGGTTCCATCCGGGGCGTTGCAACAATCTGATAGATGTTTCGAAACATGGCGAAGACAATTCCCGCCATACTAAACAGCATCAGCGTGATGCCAATACTTTGCAGGTCATACGGTTTCAGGACGGTGTATAAAAAGGTGCTGATTGATACCAGAATCACCCAGCGATACAGCCAGGCAGCAATGGCATAAGTGACAAACCACGCCTTTCCGGTTTCGGGCATAAATGGATCGGGCCGGGATTCTATACCAAGGCAATACCAGCTGAATGCCTCGCGCAGCAGCTTGTCTGATTTCTGCCGAAGGTTCGGTATCTCCAGAAAGTCACTCATCATGTAGTAACCATCGAATCTCATCAATGGATTTGCATTAAAGATGACTGTGGTGATGGTGGTGACAAAGAACGTATTCAGGGCCAGATGGTGCAGCAGTCCTGGTTTACTGAACCACCAGATATAGATGGCAACTGCAGATATGATGACTTCGATGTACATACCTGCCGCGCCGATGATGATGCGGTGCCACTTGTTCCGCATCATCCAGGAATCTGTCACGTCACAATAAAGGCACGGGCTGAAGACCAGCAGCATGATGCCCATTTCATGGCATTCGCCGCCAAAGTGAGTGCAACTGAGCCCGTGACCGAATTCGTGGATGATTTTCGCCAGGGCCATGGTAACCCAAAGGTAGATCAGATTCGGCCAGCCAAAGAAACTCTGGAATTCCGGGAGGCGTCCACGGAACTGGTCGAGATTTGCTCCCAGAAGCAACCAGGCACTGCAAACAAAGATCATGCAGATCCAGAAGGCCGCCGGATGAAAGATCCAGCGAAGGAAGGGGTACATGAATCGAAGAGTGCGTTCGGGGTCCCAACCGGGCAGACGCAAATAAAGCAGACTCATCAGCGTCTGTTTGATTTTCTCACGGCGCGTTTTGGTCCTTTCGCGAACGACGGCAGCACCCTGCCCCGGTCGGTTACTGACCACCAGCCCCTTTTTGTGGAGATCCGTGATCAGCTGCTGGATATCGCTTAAAGTGACCTGAAGTGTTGGGAATTCCAGCTTCAGGTCATCCCGAACCTGTTCCAGGCTGCGTTCTCCGTCGAGCAGTTCCAGAATTCTGTACTGCTCCACCTGCAGTCGATGATATTTCAAAGCGACCGGGTCTTTGATCACCTGATATCCGACACCCAGATAGTCAATCCGGGCAACCTGAAGGTCGGCTCGCTTCTTCAGGGGGATCGGGCGTTCGTTGGATGCGACAGTGCTGGAACTCATTTGCCACAGAGGCTTTCAGCGTTCGGCGATGGATAGAACAAGAATCAATTCTTTGAGGACGCAACCGGCGCTTCTATTTGTGAATGACAACGGCGGTCATCCCTATCCCTTCCAGAAGCAGGTATCGCCCTTCATTGTCCGTCCTGTTGGGGACATTGACATACACCTCAATTTTCGGGGCACCTTCCTGCGTGAGCCGTGGCAGGATATGGGTGACCTGTCCGACAAATCGCTCTCCGCGGAGAGATGATGCACGTCCGGGAACTGCTGCTGCTTCCGCGAAATTCTCCGGTGTGGCACTGCTTTGTACAGGTGAGGCACTGCCACCGCCTGGGAACTGGGACAGAATTCCACCGTTTGTTTGTGGATTCGGTACCGGAGAAGGTGCTGTCGGATTTGCCGCGTGCCCGGTTGCCGTGAGCTCGACTTCGTCACCGACGGAGATGCTTCCAAAGTAGGACTGGTCGATATCCAGGACGGCTCGAACAACAGACAAGTCTGCAACAGTCAGCACTGGGTCACCCTGCCGCACGGCCTGTCCCGGGAAGCAATGAACTTTCGTCACAACTCCATTGATCGGAGCTTCCACTGTGTACTGCTTGAGTTCCACTCGCTTTGTTTCGGCCTCCAGGCCAAGAATGGTTTTTTCTTCGGATGCCTTTGCGAGCTGGGCTGCGGCCTTGTCGACTTCCAGTTTCGCACGCCGGATTTCTGTTTCAGTAAAGGTTCCGGGAGACTGTTGATTGGCCGACTCCTGAACCTCGAGGTCCGCTTCGGCTGAAGCCTGAGCGATTTTAGCGAAGTCAATTTCTGTGGTCGACGCCGCTTTCTTTTCCAGATGGGCGAGCTGTGCCTGTATTAGCTCGTCGTCCAATCGAATCACGATATCACCGATGCGGACCATCCGACCTTCTTCAACCGGATTCACGAAAGTCAGGTGACCGGGGATCTGGGTCGAAAGAGGGATCTCCTTGAGAATGCGGATCGAGCAGTTGTGGGCGGGCACACGTTGCTGCCCCGTCGCATCCGGTGCGGCGATGCTGGCTATCGCGCCGGCAATCGCAAGCGTAATGGCGAAACGAACCTGCATTGTCAGTCCTTTCGGGCGGTTATCGCCCATGAGTTATCTTTGAGCCATTTCGTGGCTGAATTTCTATTCATCGTACAATCGACTGTCAGTCAACCAGCACGACGACACAGGAGATGTTATCCCGTGACCCGCCTTCCTGGGCAGCAGCGACAACGGTCTCTGCAATTGCCTGAGGGTCATCTGATGATTGCAGCAATTCAGCAATCTTGTCGTCTGGTATTCCGTCTGTTACGCCGTCCGAACACAGGAGGAACCGGTCGCCAGGCTGTGGAGTGATCTCTGCCGCATTCGAGCCCGCAGAGCCATCTCGAGTCCCGAGATAACGGTACAGAACATTACGGTATCGATGCGTTCTGGCCTCAGTGGCCGAGATTGTACCTGCTTCAATCAACGCCTGTGTCAAAGAATGGTCCGTCGTAATCTGCTTCAGCTTTCCCGCACGCAGTTCGTAGGCGCGGCTGTCGCCTATGCCACCCACGAAAAATTGATTGCCTGCTTTCACCAGAAAAACAACCGTCGTCCCCATGTTGCGATAGCTTGGGTTAACCTCGCTGAGTGCCATAATTTCGGAGTTGGCGTGATGAATGGACTGATCGATCGCATCTACTATTCCAGCGCTTTCTCCGCCGGAAAAATCGACCAGTTGCAACAGCTTCTGCGGTATCAGTTCGACCGCGAGCGCGCTGGCTTTTTCGCCGGCACTTTGGCCGCCCATGCCATCGGCGACGATGACAAAGCGATGCTCTTCGTCAACGACCAGGCTGTCTTCGTTGTTCTCACGAAAATTGCCTGTAATGCTGACCTGACCAGTCCTGATTGAAACCATCTGTATGCTCGCCGGCGACATGTGAAGTCGCCCTCAAACCGAAAAGTAAAGATACAAAACACAGGTCAATGATACGGGATCTGGAAACAGGGGAAAACCTAAAAGCAGCTCACCGGACCGTTGCCCCGCATATTGTCTCGAAGACACTTTGAAGCCCCAGTGTCGTCGCACTGATCAGGAGTTCGCCCGCTTCGAATCCTGTGGTGGCCCCCAGCATTCTTGCCTGACTATCCACGAGTTTAAAGACCCGTTCCTTCCCCGGTGGAAATTGAGTCTTATAGCAGCGGATCGAATCTAGCTTCGTTTCCAGTGTTTCGGAAATATCCGAAACGAATTCTCCCCCACCTTCCGGGCGGCTGAGATTCTGAAGTCCCAGTGGGTACCAAAGCTGTCGATCAATTCGATGAACGGGCAATTCGTCGAAGTACTGATCCCACTTGGACAGTCGGGAATAGAAAATGGCCGCATCGGTGATTTGCATCGCCTGCCAGTGATCCGGTGAAGCCAGTGGAGTCTTCTCTGCAATTCCGATGACCAGTCTTGGACGATAAATTCGGAAAATCTTGGCGAGATCAACTCTCGCTTCGAACGAATCGAATAAGCGGCGATTGGGTAAATTGAGTGTGTGTCGAACGTGAACGCCCAACGCATCCGCGGCTTGTCTTGCCTCTTCAAGTCGGATCTGAGGATCGGGGCACAGGGGTGTGGGTTCACCGTCGGTGAGGTCAACGATGCCAACACGCTGTCCTTGCTGCACCATCCGCGCGAGCGTACCGCCACAGCCAATTTCCACGTCGTCCGGGTGAGCACCGACGGCGATGACATCGAGTGGTTCGGGAAGTTCCTGGTGTGACATGATCGAGTGTCTTCCGGATCGGTTGTGACACGGCGTTTGCTATCGGACGGCAGATACCGGATCCCATTTGGCCGTATTGATGTCTGAAGGCACAATGTAAAGCTCGACACGGCGATTTCTCTGTCGAGCTGTTTCGGCAACCGACGCTTCAACCGGCTGAAACTCGCCATAGCCCATCGAAGCGATGCGTTCGGGGCTGACACCACGTTTAGTCAGCTCCAGAATGACGGCGTCGGCTCGATCCGTTGACAGGTGCCAGTTGGTCGGATGTTTTCGCGCGGTCTCTCCTCGAACGATCTGCTGATCGTCCGTATGACCGACAATCAGGATTTTCATTCCGAGGGCCGCTCCGGAATTCACTGTGGACGCGAAGTCGGCAATGATCGGTTCTGCTTCCGCCCGGATAGCGTCGCTGCCCAGATCGAACAGGATGTCCTGACGGAATTTGTTCAGCCCGGTACCAGCATCGTAGATAAATCCATCAGGCGTCAGGTCCGCTCCGGGAATTCCGCCTGCCAGAAGCGGGTCCGTTCCCGTCAGTGCCCTGGCATATCGGTCGGTGAGCTCTCCGCGTTCAGCCAGCAGGTTTTCGACGCGCGCATTCGCGCTCTGTAACTGCGAATCTGTGTTGCTGAGGTTTTCTAACAGCATCTGTTTTTCTGATTCAGCGCTGGCCAGCATTTGCTGGGTCTGCATCTGAGATGACAACAGACGCTGGTTCTCGGCGTAAAGTTCGCGAGCATGTAATTGAGAGGCAGCCAGCTCATTCGTTGAGCGACCACCGAACAGACAACAGCCGGAGCTTGTTGCCAGCAATGCTGTAGCGATGCAAAGTTGAAGTGTTTTCATTGCAAATCTCATCCGTGATTTGACGAAACCGAACCAGCAGGTGATCTGCCGCCAGAACCTGCGACAACAATCTTTGCTGTCGCCATTCCGGCGCGTTCGGACGCGGCTGTGGCAGAGGTTACCTGGCACGGTTAAGCATCCCGAGATCACCTTTGGTAGAAATGGCCAGATTTCAAAGACACGTCGGACGGCATACCCTTTGGATGATCGTAAATCCGCAGATGCTGCCGAATACAGTCGTCCGACAAGCCTGTTTCTCACGAGGGGATACTTGCGAATCGGCAAAAATGGCCAGTTCGCTGGAGCCCGCCTACGCCCGGTGGTTCACAGACAGCGGCAGATTCTTCAAAGAATGACCGCTGTGGGCAGGGGCTCGCCCGTCTGCATACCTCCCATCTTGCTCGCAAACGGTGACACAGGTTTTGCGGATGCAATGTTGCAAGTCGGCGGGTTTTGCCTCCGTGCGCACGCGAGCTATGACACGTCCGGCGATGGAGACGCAGACAAGTCTGGCGTCAGTGGGACGCTTCCGTGAGATTCTTACGGTCGATTAATTGTCCGTTTTCGCAGCCGGCTGCTCGGCTGGAGCGGAATCCTGCGATTCGTTCTTCGGCTCACCCTGAGTCTGTGGCGTTTCGGCAGGCGTTTCTTCCAGAGCAGGCTCCGGGCTACGAACCGCAGGTTTGCCAGCTGTGTCCGGCGCAGCCGTCACGGAGCCTCCATCGGTGTTTGCGGAATTGTCAGCGAAAGCAACGAAATCGAAATCTTCCCACGGGGAATAGCTGTGTTCTTCAATGAACTTCAGCCCGTCTTTATCCATGAGTGAGAGATAGTACGATGCAAGATTTCGGCTTGCGGATTCTCCATCTTCGACAATGATTGCCTGAAGGATCAGTCGGGCAGCCTGGACGTTCCCGTCTTCGATATGGCAAAGTGCAATCAGGAATCGGACCTCAGATTCGGCTCGAGCCACTCCGGCAACCGGCAGTTGCAGGGAACTGAGGTGCCCGATCGGCCACTGTGAGATCATGGCCTGCGGCAGCAAATTCACTTCACTGGCAAGCGGGGCAGATAACAGAACGCCCCGGTACGGTTCCGGAGAAGCCTTTGCCTGTTCGATTTCTTTCAGCTGAATGGACAGCATTTCGATGGCTGACTGGTAGTCGGCGATAGAAAGCTGACTGATGGCTCCTCCGAGGTGCCATTGCATCCCGGGGAATGCATCCGGCTGATCCCTCGCGATGCGAGCGAATGACGTGACAGAACGGTAGCCATTCTCAACATCGCCGGATTCCAGCAGCAAAGCCCCCATCAGGGTCTGTCCCATTGGATTTTGCTGCACAATGACGTCGTGGTCCTTCATGATTCCCAGGGCCTGAAGTGGGAAGCCGGCCTGAATCAAAGAAGAAGCCAGACCGATGATCGCGTTGCCCTTCTCCGTAGCATCTTCCGGCAGCGGGTTGGATTGCATCATCTCTTCCAGACGCTGCTGATTATCCTTCACAACGTCGGAAAGCGCATTACGAGTGTCACGCATCTCTTTGATGAGCGTTTCCTGTTGGATTGTCTTACGGCCGGATCCCTGCAAAGAAAGCCATTTCTCCAGGGCGGCCAATGCCAGGTCCTGTTTATTGCGGGACGAATACAACTGGTAAAGGATCCCCCAAACATCAACGTCGTCGGGATTTCTATTGAGCGACTGGCGAAGTGCCATCACGCTTTGCATGTACCGAAGTTCCTCCCGCGTGGAGGAACTGCCTTCAGGTTGAACGCCGGACAGGATGCCTTCGATATTGTTAATCTGCCGATAGCATTCACCGAGAAGGCGATACCCATAACTGTTTTGAGGGTCGGTGTAGAGAGACTGATTGAGTTCGCGGATGGCCAGCGTGGTGAGCGAAAGGCTCGCAATGACCTGGTCGAGCGACTGCATCTGGCCACCGGACAGTCGCAGATAATGTTCGGCCTGGCGAACGTGCTCGTCCTGGCTCGGCCGTTTTCGGTAGATCCATGTTTCGTAGAAATCGGGAGTTCTGGCAAAATCGACGCGCACAGCGGGCGTGCTTTCCGCCTCCTGAAACGCCTGAACACCGAATGCTGGAAGTTTTTTGGCTCGTTCTGCCTGGGGTAAGTCCGGTGAAACCCGCTCCAGAAATGCAGCTGACGGTCCCAGTTCGACAAGAAGCCAGTCCGGCCGCGTGGCGAGCATCTGGATTGACTGATAGTCAGGAACTCCGGGAGGAGCCAGACGCGGCATCATATGGGTGACGTTAAGTTCTTCGACGTACTGTGTCGCGGCCGCGAGCTCTTCTTCCTGCTTCTTCTTTTCCTCGTCTTCGATGGCTGGTTGAGGCGGACGCAGGTAATTTCGCAGGATCATGCGATGTCGAGCCGTAATGGAATCCGGATTGCTCATCCGTCCGAATGGAATAATCCGGCTGTCGATAGCACTCTTGCGTCCATGCCAGATCAGGATATCACCTTGATCGATACGCGTATGAAGGATACGAGCGTCTTCCGGGATCTCCGCCAGTTGCTCGCCGATCGTGCGAATCGTTGTCTTGGTGTCTTCTTCGAATCCAAGTCCAACAGGCGTATTGCCTGGCAGGCGACCTGCAACCACGCAAAAGCCCAGGAACGCGAATACGAATACAGTGACGGCCCTGCCACCGCGCGAAAACATCAGCTCTTTCGTGTCCACCGAATACTGAAGGTTGAAGTTGCGTCGATACCATCGCTGGATCACGGTTCCTGAAATCACCGCTGCTGTCAGCGCGGTGACTGGCAATTCGTGTGTCGCATAGATCGCCAGCACAGAGAGTCCTGCCAGCATGAAAGCAAACCCTCGATCAGCAGCACTTTGCGACAGAATCAGGGCGATGACGGCGATCAGAATAAGAGCAATTCCAGCGATTTGCGTGTGGTCAAACAGTGTAAACGCGTCGGGGTCAAGCATCGAGAAATAGTCGACGCGGTTATCGAAGCTGACACCAGCCAGTGAAGACATTAACGGGCGCTGCTCCTGCATCGTTGGATACTCAACTGAGTAAATGGATGTTGCAGAAAGCAGCGAATTCAATGGAAACGGATTCAGCAGGAGAGCGGCGACTGCAAGAGCGGCTGCGAGACCCAGGCCCTGCCCCGCAGGCATTGTTTCTGGTGGCTTACCGGCATCAACAGCTGACTCGCGGCGGCTGCGCACAGTCATCAGACCGATCGCGTACAGCACTGTTGCAAGGGAGCCAATCCACGCGCGGGGATCAAGGTTTGCCCATACGGCGATCAGCAAAGGTAGTTTCCACGTAATGCCTTTGACCACTCCTTCGCGATGCTGATGCAGGATTGCCATCAGAATAACCATGCCCAGCAGAGTGATGATTTCGGTTGATACCGTGAAATCGCCGGAACAAGCGACTATGGCGAACACCGCGCAAATCGAATTCCACCAGGTGGGCATCTCCGGTACTGAGATTCGGGAGAGGATCCATGCGGTGATGGCCGCAAGCAAAGCCTTGAAAACAGAGAGTCCGGCGTCACCTGCTGCCGACCAGACAAGACTGGTCAGGTGATCGAATAACCAACTGAGATTGACGGCTGGTTTGCCTTCGGCCGAGAACGACAATGTATCGACTGCTGACGGCAGAAAACCGTCCGACTGCATTTGTTCGCCGGTCTTGATATGAACCAGCGTGCGTGTGTCGGACATTTTGCTGAATCCGAACAACAACGCCAGGAATATGGCCGCCCATCGAAGCATGAAATCGCCCCGAATCGCCTCTTCCTCAACCAGTTCCGGAGTCAATGGTTCGATGTCCGGAAGTTCATCTTCCAGTTGGGGCGTCGTCGTGACTGAGGTCTCGGCAGTGACCGAATCACTCGATGTCTCTTCGGAAGATGCCGAATTTGCTGACACCGCAGACGCGTCGGGCTCTGGTGCCTCCGCATCCTGGGCCCCGGTGGGTTCAGCTCCGTTGAGGGAAGACTGTTCGTCAGCTGGCTTTTTCTGTTCGTCGGACACGCGCCATCTCTCGCTTACAATTTGGGGAATGGGCACGTATGGATGGGATTGCCCCTCCAGTTCATGCCCATTTCAGTCAATTCGGCAGTCACCCTGCCGCGCAGCGGTACTCTGAAGCTTGGGAGCTTAGCATTACGGTTCCCGGTTCGCCTCATTGACCATCAAAAGAGGTACGACAAGCGCTGCTTCTTCGTTGGCCCAATCTTACGACCCGACCCGCAGCGTCCGAATTCTGCGGGATTTATGGGTTCGTGCGACTCTGAGGGACGCGATTATTCGCGTTTGTGGCTCAAAAGCCACGAGTACAACTCGGGAGTTGCGTAGGTAGCGGACCAACAGTTGTGCCCGATGTGTTCCATGGTGGTGAAACGAATTTTCGTGCCTCCGGCAGCTCGGATTGCATCGACCATCTCTACAGACTTCGAGAAGGGAACGGCACTGTCCTGATCGCCATGAAAGACCCAGATAGGCAGTGCCTTCAGGGCGTCAGCATCTTCCGGCTTTCCACCGCCGCAGACCGGAACAACTGCTGCGAATCGGGAAGGATGATCGGCAGCCAGTCGCCAGGAACCGTAGCCTCCCATGCTGAGTCCCGTCAGATAAACACGATTCTGGTCTACGTGATAGTTGCTGCCGATATGGTCGAGCAACTCGACGAGTCGTTTCTGCTGCACTTCAGAGGACCATGCATCGTCGCGAGGGCATTGTGGTGAAACAAGAATGAAAGGAAACTGCTTTCCTTCGGCGGCCATCATCGGTGGACCCCATTTGGCAACCAGAGACAGGGGACCATTGCTTTCTCCGCGACCGTGCAGGAAAAGTACAAATGGCAGCTTTGCAGCAGATGGGTCGTAGTCTTTGGGAAGATAAATCAGATAAGAAATGGAGCCACCGTCATTGGTAGCCAGTGTGGCTTCCACCTGCTGGCCGACGGCTGTTGTCAGCTTCTCCTGCGCATTTGCAGTTGCAAGACAGGACAAAGCGGCAAGCGAATATGCGATCAGGCGGTTCATTGTTCAGCGTTCCTTTAAGACCATGTCGATGCACATAACAGCGCCGAGGATCAGGCCTCGGATTGGGTTATCCCGCGGCACAGAATCCGAGATTTCCAGAATGTAGTTGTCGGCTGATGTAAAAAGCTCTTTGCCCAGCCCCGCCCACTTCTTGGTAACGCGAGCCAGTTCGACGTCGTCCGCCCTGAAACTGAAGTCCCAGCCCGTCCATTTTCCTTTGAGCGTGCAAAGAGTCTGGTCGTCCGGGCCAAGGACATTGAATGCACCACCGATTGAGAAGAGCTTCTGTTTGAAGCCACCGATTTTCTGGCCATGATCGTCGTGGACATCAACCTTTGAAAGGAACAGTGAAATCCCGCGTGAGACGTTTAAGACGGGTTCCCCGGATGGTGTCGCCAGTTCAATGGCGAACGGCGTCATGGTCTTGTATTCGGAGAAACGAAACAGTCGCGTCAACGCTCCAAGATTTGGTTCTCGGCATTCGATGAGCAATTCACCTGTTTCGGGGGCGAATATGTCAAAGTTGTTGGCCGCCTTGAACATGGCAACATGCTCTTTGACGAGATACAGATTGTGGTTCAGGACGGGGTGCATTCACCCGAGCTCCGTTGGAGTATCGTTTCCGGGTTTGATTGGAATTACAGGATCGAAGGTCCTTTGACCTGGATTCCTTTGAGTCGCATCTTGAGCTCTTCGACGTTGGGGGAGATTTCGAAGGCAGCTTCCCGACTGATTATTTCCCTTGTCACGAAGTCGTACAGGCTGTCATTAAACAGCTGCATTCCTTCGTCCTTGCCAATCCGGATTGCGGACCATAGCTTTTCGTCAGCTTCTTCCATGACAAGTTTACGTACTGTGGGATTGAAGCTCATGATTTCCACAATGGGCACGCGTGGCGGCACGTCAACAATCGTCTTCAACAGTTTCTGGCCCACGATGCATTTGAGGTTCATCGCCATGCTGGCGCGGATGGCTCTGTGCATGTCGAACGGGAACAAGTCCAGAATACGCGAAATTGTTCCGGGTGCTCCCGGAGCGTGAATCGTTCCGAAAACGAGGTGCCCTGTTTCTGCCGCATGAATTGCGGTTTCGAACGTTTCACGGTCTCGCATTTCACCCACCAGCATGATGTCAGGGTCTTCTCGAACCGCGTGTTTCATGGCGACGTGAAAGTCGATGACATCCTGACCAATTTCTCGCTGATTGATCAGGCATTTGTCGGATGTGTAGATAAACTCGATCGGGTCCTCGATCGTCAGAATGTGTTTATTCATGTTGCGGTTAATCCAGTCCAGCATCGACGCAATCGTCGTACTTTTTCCGGACCCCGTCACACCGGCAAGCAACACCATCCCCTGGTCGTATTTACAATGGTCAACCATACAGGGGGGAAGAAACAGCTTTTCGAACGGTGGAATCGACCGCTCGATCTTTCGGGCGACCATACCGACTTTTCCAAGCTGAGTCAGCAGGTTGACGCGGAATCGCCAGGGATCGTTGTCCAGTGCGACGACCTTCGAAAAGTCCGCACCGCCGTCCCGGTGAAAAATGTCCAGGTTACGCTGATCCATCATCGGAAACGTCAGTTCAATCATCTGACTTTCGGTAATGGGCGGCATCTCCAGTTCTTTCAAACCGCCTCGAATGCGGAAGATGGGTGGCCGCCCGACCTGCAGATGGATGTCGGAACATTTGTGTTTGATGGCCAATCGAAAAATCTTGTCAACCTCCAGATCTTTTCGGGGGTCGAAGGTTGATTTCTTCCAGTCAGCAATCAACACCATGGGAAGTCACTCCGGTCGCTCTGAAACAATTACGCTGGTCGATACTCTCACGACAGGATTGCCGTGCAGCTTTTGGAAACGAGGCGGAAGTGTAACCAGGTTTCATGCCGGGCAACAATCAGTACAAAACGAATGTTGCGACCTGAGGAAAAGTTGCCACGGATCGGGTTCATGAGTTCATGGATGAGTTTCGCAGGTTCGGCAACAGCACCCATCGGCTTGACCCAGGCTACTGTCAGAGTTCTGATACGGGCCTTATCGGATGCATTTTCCAGCGGGTTCGTCCCGCAGTCAAATACAGGAAGCAGATGAATGACGGGCAATTTGTTCAACCTGACCGGCGATGTTGCGGTTGTAACTGGGGGTACCGGCGTACTGGGCGGCAGCATGGCGGAAGCGTTGGCGTCAGCTGGAGCCCGTGTCGCTATCCTCGGTCGGAATGAAGAGCGTGGCCACGCACGCGTCAAAGCAATTGAAGCAGCTGGCGGTACAGCCATGTTTCAGTCAGTGGATGCGTTGTGTGTCGATTCTCTGACGGAGGCCCGAGATCAGATCAACAATCAACTGGGGCCGGTCAGCATTCTCGTCAGCGCTGCTGGGGGAAATCGTCCTGACGCAACGTTGCCTCCCGGATCGGATTTCTGCAAGTTGCCGAAGGAAGCCTGGAATGGCGTCTTTGATCTGAATCTGGTCGGCGGTTCTCTGTTGCCATCGCAGGTATTTGGAGAAACTATGCTGGCGCAGGGCAAAGGAAGCATTATCAACATCGCCTCCATGTCCGGCATGATTCCGCTGTCACGCGTTGTCGCCTACAGCGCGGCGAAGGCAGCAGTGATCAACCTGACGAT
Organism: Planctomycetaceae bacterium; assembly: GCA_041398825.1. NCBI lineage: Bacteria > Pseudomonadati > Planctomycetota > Planctomycetia > Planctomycetales > Planctomycetaceae > Planctomycetaceae bacterium. The sequence goes on from JAWKTX010000001.1 coordinate 1,060,249, forward strand.
GTTTCTGGCACGCGAATGGGCAACGAAAGGTGTTCGCGTGAATGCCATCAGTCCGGGCTTCTTTCCTGCCGAACAGAATCGGGCGCTACTGTTCCGGGATGACGGGTCATACACCGAACGCGGCGGTCAAATCATCGGGCATACACCAATGGCTCGCTTCGGAAAGCCGGAAGAACTTTCCGGCGCTGTCGTTTGGCTGGCGTCTGACAAGGCCTCGTCTTTCGTAACAGGACAGAACATTGTCGTTGACGGTGGTTTCTCCTCAACAACCATCTGAGTCCGTCGGCCGCAGATACGCAGCGGAGCCCTGGCGATTCGATCCATACCTGGCCTGAGCGAAATGCCGTTCGGGCCAGGTCAGTGGAAGACGCCTGGAAGTCGCAAATCCCATTTCAATGATGTTGCGAAGCACCTTTGTTCATGTCAGGGCGTTATCCATCGGCGTGTTTTTGAAATGATGTCAAAGTAGGCTCTGATATTTCCGTTTCGTGAAAGATGCAGCCAGTCCGCGTTTTGTACCTGAAAAATGATGACCGCAAAGTTGCGGCGCCCGCCTTGAACTTCATCGCGTGTTGGAATGCGCCCCCGGACATTCTCCGGCAGGTTAACATTCGACGCCGCGGTTTCCGTACCGGGTGCCAGTAGGCCAAGGTACGCTCTCAGTGTTTCCGGCGCAGCTGTCGACCAGACAGTGTCCGCAACGGAATCGGTGGTGTGAATTGTGCAGACGCCACAAAGCTGCAATTGGACCCCCAGCGCCTGGTCGTAGAACAACAGTGAAGCTCGGGGATCTGCCTGAATCTGCGCGACCTTTGCCGAACGTATATCCGTGTGAAACCAGAGCGTCTTCTCGAAGACATCGACCTTTCTGAGAACGAGCGTTCTCTGTTTTGCGCCGATCGGTGATGTCGTTGCCATCACGGGTAGCCTCCACGGGTGGTCGCGATCATCGACTGCAGCAGAAAGATGTCGCCAGCAGTCCTGTTCAATGATGTGCAAATCGTTCACCATGCGGAAGGGTTGAGTTTCTACAGACATGGAGCAGTTTTCCTTGAAAACGATTATCTACAATGGCACAGCCATTCTTCCTGATCGACTCCTGGATGACGCGGTGATCATCATCGACGGAGGTCGGATCGTCTCGGTGAAATCGGGTGGCCGAATCCCCGCAAATACACATTCGCTGAATGCCCGGGGAGGATACATTTCTCCGGGTTTTGTCGACATCCACGTCCATGGTGGTGCAGGGGCTGATTTCATGGATGGGACAGTCCAGGCGGTCAAAACCGTCTGCGCTGCACACGCACGGCACGGCACCACCACGATTTTTCCAACGACCACCACTGGTGAATTCGACCAGATTATGGCGATGATTGACGCCTGCCGGACGGTGCAGAGCGAAGGAACGGATCACGCTGGTAGTCGCATTGCCGGTGTGCATCTCTACGGTCCCTACTTTGCCGAGGACAAAACGGGATGCCACCCGCGCGATGAGTGCCGCCCGCCGGTTGCAAAAGAGTTCGACCGATACTTCCAAACCCAAATGATCAGGATTGCCACCTGCGCGGCTGAACTGCCGGGAGCAATCGACTTCTACAAGGTGGCCCGCCGCAGGAAATGTCTGGTCACCTGTGGCCATTCCAACTCCAGTTGGCAGGAAATGGCACTCGCTTTTCGAGCTGGCATGCGACACGTTGACCATTTTTGGTGCGCCATGAGCAACGTTTCCTCTGTCCGCCAACGGTTAGGAGTGCCGATGCAGGGCAGCATGACTGAATTTGTGCTGGCAAATGCGGAAATGAGTACTGAAGTGATCGCGGATGGAATGCACCTTTCACCCGAACTGCTTCATTTTGCTGCCATGATGAAAGGACCTTCCCGGCTGTGTCTTGTCACCGACTGTAATCGCGCTATGGACATGCCTTCCGGACGATATCGCTTTGGTAACGAACATAGCGGGACATGGTTTGAAAGTGATGGTCGAGTCGGCTGGGCAACTGAAGGGAGCCTCGCCAGTTCGGTCAACGGAATGGATCACATGGTGCGTCAGATGATATCTGCCACGAAGTTACCCCTGCCGGAAGTCATCCGGATGGCGAGCCTGACGCCGGCAGAACGAGCCGGGATCGCAAATGAAACAGGCAGCATCGAGGTCGGGAAATCCGCAGATATCCTGCTGCTGAGTCGCCGATTGCTGATCAACCAGGTGATGGTGCATGGGCGACGAATCGTCTAACCCAACAGCCTGCTGAAAACCGGGACTGGCTCAAACAGGAGACCTGAAAACATGATGGTTTCCAGTTGTCCTGCGTGCCTGTCCCGGTGTTTCAACGAACAGCTAGCTTCGTGCGGAAGGGCTGCCGGCCCACGCGGGTAGTTAACTCCATGATCATTTTGTGCATGCTCCAGTGCAGTCAGCACATCCGGTTTTATTTGAGCTGGAAGTACTTGTTGGTCGAGACCATCGGATGCGAGCAAGAAGAACGTCGCCTGTGTTTCCTTTGGCTCTGATCCACTCACCCACGGCGGTAATCATGACTCATGCGGACCAGCATTCCTTCACATGAAAGTTGCCATCAAAGCAACCTGCTCCGGAGCACGGATTCCATCACTGCCAATGGGAGCACAATCTGTTCCGTGGATCTGATCAGGCACCGCTTCTTCGTATCAACCTCGGCAACCCAAGAGGCGATCTCCAGCGTATGACGTTGATATTCGATTCGTCTTTTCGAGTGTAGACCAGATACAACCCATCGCTGTGCGTGAGCCAGTGTTGTTGAGTGATTGTTGACATTTTCGATGGTTGTTCCGTCGTCCCAGATCCAGGCTTGTTTCTCATCCCAGTACAATCCGTGTTACAGCGTAGGCAATAGCCATGGTTGTCTTCGGCTCTCATTGTGATCCAGAACTGATTTCTAAATTTTGTGACGCTTGGTTCCACAATCCTCGTCCATGCGGATTGGCCATTGCGGTCCCACATCGCGAATTCTGTTCCTGTCCGTCGTAGCTGGCACGCACCCCTGCAACAAGTCGATCTGCTTCCTGGAGGCCTGTAATGCGGAGCGCGAGCTTGAATGTCGCCATTGGGTAATGATACGGCCACAGTTATTGGTGTAACAAAGCCTGCGGGGGATCATCCCATTCAAGAATACGCCGGGAAGACCAGGTTCCATCCGATGATCGGGTCGCGTAAACGGGAAACCTTGGAAGCTGCTCCTTCGGGCGAAGTAATCCCCTTTTGTAAAAAACCACATGACCAGCCGCGAGGATCTGCGTCCACTCCGGATGATACCCGGCACGACATCGCAAACACCTGCTGTGAGACCGTCTTGCCTCGCCCTGCTACGACTTCCCGGGCGAATGCAGAAATCGGTTCAGGTTGACTCCATGTGCGTCCAAAGTTCCGCGACATGGACCAGTGCACTGTTCCAAAGTAATCGGAGCCACCGATTCCCTGCAGCGTCATCAATGCCAAAGGCTCACGCCATTTCCCGGGGAGCATGCGTAAACTCGAGGGTGAAACCAGGTGGTGCCATTCGCCATCACGGTTGCTGAAGACAACAACCTCCCCGAAAATGGACTGGATCAGGGGCGATGCTTCATCCGCCTGAATGCCGGGATGATTCACCAGAGTTATCAGTACAGGTGGTCCGCAGATATTTGAAGAGTCCTGAAATTCACGGTACTCGTTCCTTTGATTAGTGCCTGGCATTTGCAGGAAGACATTCGCAGGAGAATTGTGTGATACAGTCCCACAACAAAAAAGCCCGAGGCAGGCTGCTTCGGGCTTTTGTGTGGTGTTGTTGCAAGGTTAGAGACGCTGATGGTGAAACCAGTCGATGACTTTACCGACCCAGGTTGAAGAACCGCAGGGACTGCGATTGTACCGTCTGATTGCTGGTAGTTTTCCATGATGGCGATGATGGTACTGCCGCAGGAGATGGCCGTACCGTTCACCGGGGGAACGAATTGCGTCTTTCTTTTCCGGGCTGCGATAACGGATCCCAGTCGACGCCTGATAGTCGGTACAGTTTGATGCCGATGTGACTTCACCCTGGAATTCGCCAGCTTCTCCATGCCTGGCATCCAGCCTGCGTCAAACCAGGCCAGGCGGGGCCGCCGAGGTCACCGGTTGCTGTGTCGATCAGGCGGTAACAGATGCCGAGTTCCTGAAAGATTTCTTCTTCGATCGCGACGATTTCCTGATGTAGTGCATCTGATGCAGCCACGTCGCCGGCTGGAATCCAAACATCTCCACTCCGGTGAATTGGTGGACGCGATAGATGCCACGTAAGCGGCGACCATGCGCGCCGGCTTCCGTTCGGAAACAGTGGGACAGGCCGCAGCACTTGATTGGCAAATCAGCTAGATCAATGGTCTGATCTCAGGTGCGCCGCCGAGAGTACTCGGCGGTGGCAACCGTGCTCAGGTCGGAGTCTGGTGACATATCAGATCTGAGTTTCGTCACCACGCGGATTGTCCCAATGCCTTCAAGAACAGAATCCCGGGCCAGATCCGGTGTCGTATACAGCGTGAATCCTTTGTTGCGCAACTTGGTTACGCAACGCTGGAATACCGCCATTTCCAGCATGACGGCATCGTTCTTGAGGTAGTAAAAACCGTGTCCGGCAACACGCGCACCAGCTTCGAAGTCAATGAGATCGAGCTTTGCTGCCAGATCGAAGTGATCGAGTGGCTTGAAATCAATTGGTCACGCTTCATACGCAGCTCGCGCGTCGTCTTCTCCGAGCGTCCGGGTGTGTCAGTCATGTTCGAACGCGTGACTGTTCTGAACGAAGTTGTTCTTCGACCAGTTTCTGCTTTCTTCAGCAGAAGCAACTGCTCACGCAGCTGCTTGCCTTTTTTCAATCACGCGGGGCGTTCTTCGGCGGATGCTTTGGGAATCTGAGCAGAGAGCTCTTTCTGTTGGCGCCGCAGCTCATCGCCATGGGTGATCAGCGAACTGCGTTCATCACGCAGCCGAACGATGGACGCGATGTCCACCTGAACTCCACGGTTCTGACAATTCTGCTCAACCTCATCGCGATGATCGCAGATGAACTGCAGATCCAGCATGTTAGCACTCCTTCAGCCGACGTTGTTTATGTTTGGGTTCATGGAATTATTGAGTGGTTCGGACCCACTGGAGATCGGTCCTGAAAAGCGTTAAAGGAATTGCAGACAAATCCTTGTCTGGTTTTTGTCTCGTCCACTGATTGGCGATACTCCGGACATTGAAGACTGATGCAGAGATTCGGAATCAGCTTGTTTTACACCACCGAGTTTCTGCCACAACCAGCCGTTCGACAGTACGTCGGGCGCTCGAAATCTGCGACGTGGATATGTTCATCCGGACTATGCAGATTATCTGTATTGCGGCCCCATCCGAGCAGAAGAGTATCGATTCCCAGAATCTGTTTGAAGCTGAGTACCACCGAATCGATCCCCTCACGAATGAAAACAGGCGGCTGCCCAAACGCTTCAGCAACGGCTTCGCCTGCCGCTGAAATCCATGGGCTGGTCGGATCAAACACAAAGGCTTCGCAGCCGAACGGAAGAAACCAAGTCCAAATGCCAGCAGGACACTGATCGCGGAGGTATAGCTCCAGTGATTTTCCAGAACCTTCTCAGGCTTCATTCCCGAACGAGACGGCACGTGATTTTTGCCATTGCAGCCGATGGGATAATTGTCTTGGGGGCCTTCACCCGAATAACCACTGACGATGCCGTTAATGTCGCAGGTCGGCCGTGTCCACCGTCGTTCAAGAGTTGAAAATCCCTGTTCGCCGAATGCTGCACTGGGATCCGGTTTCACTGAGGAAAACACTTTCTTCGAATGGAAGTTTTGCAAATTGCCGGCGTTCTTCGTCCGACAACGGAATGACATCGTCGTAAAAGCCTGGAATCCGGATGCGTCCATCATCTCCGACAAGTGTCCCGCACATTCGAGCCAGTGCGTTTGCCGGGTTTGTAATACTGCCACCGTAGATTCCAGCTGTGCAGATCCTTCGATGGTCCGGTGAGACGTACTTCCGCCGCGATGATTCCTCGTAGTCCGTAGGTAATCGCCGGGATTCCATCACCATACTGGCTGGTGTCGCTGACAACGCATACGTCTGCCTTCAGGCGATCTGCATTTTCTTTGAGGAAGTGGTCCAGGTTCTCGCCGCCCACTTCTTCTTCACCCTCAATCACGAATTTCAAATTGACGGGCAGGCTGCCGCGAATCTGCATCCAGGCTTCGATGGACTTCAAAATGAGTAAAAACCTGACCCTTGTCGTCAGTGGCACCAGGTGGGCAAAGATCTTTCCATCGCGAATCTGTAGTTCCGAAGGGCGGAGTCGTCCAGGATAGTGAGCGGATCCGGAGGTTGCACGTCGTAGTGACCATAGACCAGCACTGTCGGAAGTGCTGGATCCTGAACACGCTCTCCGTAAACGATTGGGTGTCCGTCAGTCGCGATCACTGCGCTCAGACCAGTACGCTCCATTGCATCCCGTACCCACTCCGCACAACGCCTGACATCGCCAGCATATCAGAATCTGCACTGACACCGATGCGCAGAAATTCCTGAACAACTGATCCAGTGTCTGGGGCTTCTGCGAATCAATATGTTTGAGAACTGTCCTGCATTGTAATGTTGCTTTCTCTCCATGAACTCCGGGGCAGTCTGTATCAGGACAGTAATGTATCAGATCCCCGGAATGCGTGAATCGACTGCCATTCCCACTTCACTCAGTGCAGGGATGCAGGTCCAGGTCTGACGGGCTGATTGACTGCAGGGCGTGGCGGGCGATGCCCCGTGCCGGTTTCACCTACCTGATTCCACGTATGCGGAAACCTGGTCGTTCGTGGTGCTGGTCTTCCGCGGAAAGATTGGAGGGGAATTCTGTCGCAAGGCGTGAGCGCGAAGCAGGCGATCGATTATCCGGTTCCCAGATGAACAGGTAGATGCAGCGGGTTACCAGCATGCATTTTGGGGCGAGCGGTTTCGGCGGTGGGTCGGTGGGAAAGTGATCAGAAGTTCGCGCGGTACTAACCCATGGTAAAGATCAGAACTCTTCCATTCCATCGAAAAACTGTGGACTCTGATCAAATGTTGGTGACTCATACATCTAGCGGGGGCTGCGGAGTAGTGAGTATGCAGGCCGACTCATATTTCGTTTCACGTGAGTGGAGAAATCTATTTCGTTTTGATCACGACGTAAGTGATTTGACCTCAGAGGTACTGACGCACCATGACGATCGATCTTCACGATGTTTGAAATTGCCAACGTTGCCTAGCGATCGCAATCGAGGTCTTACGATTGTTTGATGATCCGGACAGTTCGATTGACCAGATTGCTTCGGTCATTCGTAAAGATCCGGCTATTTCAACCCGGCTGCTGAAGGCGGCTAATTCTTCTCAATACGGAAATATGGGCGACGTGAGCGATGTTGTCAGCGCCACGACGCTGCTGGGCGGAACAGTGCTGTTCCCATTAGTTCTCAGTTTCTCCTTGCTCGACAGTCAATCGAGCCCGGTGAACATGCGTCATACTTCAAACAGTTCTGGGTTGCGATCCTTCAAGTTCAGGCGACGGCATCGGAAATGTTGGGGAGTTATTTTGGATCGCCGAAACTCAAATCGGAATGCTACACAACGAGTTTGCTATCCGCGTTGGTAAGCTGGCCATGTTACGAGCTGAACCAGCTCGCCATGCCGCTACTGGATAAAGCTGCCGACGAAGGAGTACCGCTTACTGCACTGGAGTTGGCAGTTTGGACTCACTCACCACAAGATGTCGTCGGTGATGCTGGGCCAGATTGGCCTGCCCGTTCGTTGTGTCCGCAATTCTGGGCGATTGACTTCCAGACGCCCGACAGTCCGAACCGGCTGATTCAGACAGTCGTCTGGTAAAATCACCCGGACAGCGAATGCCATTGCATCTTTGCTCTCGACAAGAGCTTGCGGGAGTATCAATTGTTGAGCTCGAGGAGTGTCTCGACGACCTCGCTCTTCCAGGTGGAGATGACATCGAAGACTTGCTTCAGATGATCCGTGATCGCATTGAAGCTATTGCCGATTTTGAGGTCGATCCGCGAAAGGTGCCGCCTGTCGCGGATATTCTTCAGAAGACTGGATCAACTCTCTCGGATATCGCCGATGGCAACGGTTTCAGAGGCCAATGAGAAAGTGCCGGACCAATTGCTCGAAGAAAACGGTATGTTGAAGCGTCGGGTTGCGGATCTGCTTCGAGCATCGCGAATCGATGTACTCACGGGCGTACAATTGAGGCTATCTGGTGGCTCAGATGAAAGAGAGAGTTGCAGTTCATCGATTGAGAGGCCATTCTTTTGGGATGGGTGTTGTTGACATCGATCACCAAGAAAATCAATGATACACGGCCATCAGGCAGGCGATCAGGTCTCGAAACTGGTTGCTGAGGCCCTTCAGCATTGTCATGATGTCGATTTGCTGGGTAGATATGGCGGTGAGGAGTTTGTCGTCCTGCTGGATAATGTCAGTCCCCATGTCATAAATCTGATTGGGGAACGAATGAGGAAAACGGTCGAACAACTGCCTGTTCACATTGGCACCGCGACTATTCCGGTGACGATCAGCGTTGGGTTATGTGAAGCGGACGGTCAATGAAGACCCGGCTGAATTTACGGAACGCCTGTTTGCGGCGGCCGATGCAGCGATGTACGACGCAAAACGGTCCGGGCGAAATCGATTCTGTGTCGCGGAGTTCGATGATGGACTGCGCTGCCCGAAGGACGAGTTGCGGCCCCGAACAGCAATGGTCGCTTCCTCACCATCAAACAATTAAGGTTCAAATCGGGCGATAACCTAACCTGACAGCCTGTTGAACAACGGGACTGGCTCGAGCAGGAGACCTGAAGACAACGATATTCATCGTCTGCGTGCCTGTACGATTTTTTCGACGGCTGGTGATGCATTTGCAAACGCCAATGCGGCTTTGCATGCCGAGCTCCGTGACTGCAAGTGCTTTTAGGTCTGCCAGCAACTTCGTGTTGCTTTTCTCCATTCGGCTCTCAGCAAGACGTGTGAATCTCTGTTCTGACGAACGCGGTAATACCAGACTCTGGTTCTGGTATTGCCGCGTTTATGGTTTTGAGTTAGCTGTGAGTTCGTGTTCATGTTTTCGGACACATTTTCTGAAGGATGTCGGCTACGAATGTGCACGTTAGTCCTGGAAAAACAGGACGCGAATGGCATGCATGAACTAGGGTTAGATAATACATCGCCGGTTTACCCTGTGTCGGCGGTGCTTATGCATCAAAAGTCCGGATCAGGAAACTGCGTGAGAGCAATCATGGCTGGTACATCCACAGGCAGTGAGTCCGCAAACAAAGCTCCCTGACAGCAGGAAATGCGAGGGGATGCCCCTGAGTATAGTGTGCGGGTGAAGACAGAAGCGGATTGGATCTACATCGCAGAATTTCGACGTGGAAGAATGTCACAACACCGAATCTGCGGCAGAACGCTCTCATCTCGTAACGCAGGTTCAAGCGCTGTGGTACGGTCGTCCGTGAATTGCAAACTGACTTCAGTCGTCTCTGGTGAGTAGGTACCGGAACGGAGTGCCTATTTGCCAATGCAGAAGCTGCTGAAGATATGATCGAGGATGTCGTCCGTGTAAACGTCCCCCAGAATCATTCCAACTGCATGCAGGCAGTGTCGAATTTCAACGGAGATGAGTTCATCGCCGGCCCCTGACTGGGTCGCATGGATCGCTGGTTTTGAAGGCGGTTGCAGCATTGTGAAGTGAATCACGGCATTCGGAGGGCTGTGCTTCCAAGCAACTCGCCGTACAAGACGAGGCTTGCTGGAAAGCAGTTGGCTCTCAACTGCATCAACAAGTTGACGTTCACCCCTGCCCTCAGCACGCTGATTTCAGCCGCTGTGCAGGGGCGCTGATTCAAAAGATTTCGTTTCGGACTTTCGATCGACCTGGGTCCATACATGCATCGGGCACCGGATGAGCGTCCAGCTGTTGACGCAGTAACTTATCCAGTTCGAGCTCCTGTGGAGAAATATCCGCTCGTGTGCACCAGACGATCAGGTCCGTGATTCGATTTGCTGACCCCGTTTTTGCTGTGCTTGCATAATCGTATCGACGCTGACTTCCCAGCCAGGGTGTCGATCAAATCAACGGGGTCTTTCCGAGTATCACGCTGGTCAGAAGGTAGTCCCGGCGGTTCCGGCGATCGGAGATACAATGGCTTTCTGGCTGCCAGCCAGATGATTGAACAGCGTACCTTACCTGCGTTTGGGATCCCGGTACACAGCAGGACCCCCGACGGGTAGCCGGAGGGAGTCGATTGCCGGAGTCCTTTGAGAGTTTGAACCACATCGAGTGCGGATGCGAGTCGCAATGCTCAAGGATCTGACTGCAGGTGATGAATTCAATGTCCTCCTCAACAAAATCGATCCGCTTCAAGATCTCGAGCAGTTGAATCAGATTCTGCCGCACTGATGAAAGACGCTCGGTAATTCCTCCACCAAGTTGGGTGAGCCGCCTGCTGGAGTTCAGCGTGACTGGTGCCGCATCGATCACCCCCAACACGGCTTCGGCCTGTATCAGGTCGATTCTTCCGGCCAGGAATGCACGCATAGTGAATTCACCTCGCCCGGCCATTCTCGCACCAAGACGCAGTTTATCCTCCAACACGGCATCCATGAGTGGTGTCGCTCCCGGAAGGTGCAGTTCGGCCATCGGCTGGCCAGTGAAACTTCGTCGTCGGCCAGTGACCATGGCGGAGCATGGAATCGCGTGCCCCAGTGCGTCGATTTGCAGAAATCCTTCCAGTCGATAGGTAGTACATAAGCCCGCCCAGCATCCGTGACGCCCAGCCACGCCGCCGTTGTCGCGGACCGTGAATCCTGAAAGTGCGAGCGTGATTGCCTGGTCGCCACTGATTCGAATGATGCCCCGTTTGGCGCACCGTGGGCTGGCGATGGCTTAGTAGGTGGTATCATCGAGAAGGAGTGGCATTGAAAATCGCGGGCAAAAGCAGACACAGTTCCCCGTGGCAGCGAGTTGGCCCATGATAACGTAGCTTCCTCAACAGTGCATCCTGTCGCGAAGGCCTCTTTCGGACGTGCCGGATGATGGCCTGCCATCGAATCACGAGAAGGCCGCTTGCCGTAGGTTGGAAGATGCCAAACCGGTGATTCGTCACACAGCGGTTCGGCAAATCCGTGAGAGCCAGTCAGTAAGACAGTGATGCAGGCGGGACGAATGCAGAAAATCTTGTTGCAAATTGTGACGATTGTTACAACAGCCGTGGCCATTTCGCGGGCTGATGCCTGCCAAAGACGCCCCTGATTTCGCGCGGGATATTCGCCCGATCCTCAGCAATGCCTGCTTTCAGCCGCTACAGTCCGACGATTTGACTGGCAGACCTCCGACTGGACACAAAATGGACTCTTCAGCAACGCGATGGATATTCCATTGTGAACCCTGGTGATGTCGATGGCGGTGAGTTGATCCAGCGGATTCTGTCGCATGATGTTGATTTACAAATGCCTCCTGCAGACGCCGAAGAAGCAACTGACGGGATCAGCGGCGGAAATCAACTGCTGGTTCAATGGGTTCAGTCCAGCGCGAACTGGTCACAGCATTGGGCATTTATTGCACCGGTCAAACCACCCGTTCCTGAAGACGCGTTCAAAATCTGGGAATGAGATCGGATCGCTTTCCTGCATCAACGCAAGCGAGAAACGGGGTCGAGCCTGGGAGAAGCTGACGTCATGTCGCTGATCCGGGCGCGCTTTGGCTCGATCTCATCGGTCTGCCGCCGACTGTTCAGGAAGCCGATGAGGTGGGCTGGTCGCCTCGTTTCAGCAGAAGCATCTGCCGATGAACTGTTCCTGGCGTCAGCTGATTGACAACTTGCAGTCTCGCCTGAATATGGGCGGAACCGAGGTCTTCTGGGCTCGTCGATGGCTGACCGCCCGCTACGCAGACACGAATGGCTACGAAAAAGATCGACCCCGTTCCATCTGGCCTTATCGTGACTGGGTCATTGATGCGATCAATACTGACATGCCGTTCGATCAGTTTACGATTGGAACAGCTGGCCGCAGGACATGCTTCCCAATGCAACGACATCGCAAAAATTCTGCCACTGGTTTTCATCGAAATACGATGCTCAACGAAGAAGGGGGCATCGATCCACTGGAGTTTCGATTCCATGCAATGACGGATCGCGTTGCCACCACAGGAACGAGACGTGGTTTGGACTCACGCTTCATTTGGTGCGCCCAGTGCCATACCCACAAGTACGATCCAATCACCCACTCGACTATTATCGGCTGATGGCGTTTGAACAATGCTACGAGCCATCGCTGGAACTGGCCGATGCCTCTGACGACGAGTGGAAAAACGCATTGCAAAAGCGAAAGAATTAACTCGAATCTTGCCGACAAATGGCCGGTGGTCTCGAGGTCGATCCCGGCAACGTTGATAAAAGCTGATGCGCTGGGTGCTTCCTCGCCAGATTCCGGATCAATTCGCCGGACATTTTCCTGATGATGCTTCCCCACAGTCGGACCAGCCTCGATTCGACAACTTGATGACAGTTGGCTGCCTGCCCTTCTCATTTACCCGATCGACTGACCTATGTCAGTCCGCTGACTCCGGAGACAATTGATTTCGACAAGCTGCGTGAATTTGCACTTCCGACGGGGCCGTCCGGGCCCGGGCAATTCCTCCGGCGGCAATTTTGTATTAAGTAGAAATCAAGGTTCAGGCAAGCTGATCACCGCAACATCACAGCCTGACCAGCCGAAAGACAACAATGTCCGTTTAACTGAACTTCCGATTGAATCCGCCACGTCGACGGTCGAACAGTCTGGTTATGAGCTCGCACGTTCATTCGATGGTGATTCATCCACTGGTTGGGGGGCCTAGTGGACCGAAGGGAATTCCGAAAGACGTTGAAGCGTCGTTTCGATTAAAGCAGTCCGCTGTCAGCGTTCGACAGTTACCGTGGGGACGCTCAGCCACAGCTTGTGGTTTCACCGTCTCAACAGCATGGTAGTTCACATTCGATCGGCGACGCCAGATCGATCTAGCGCGACAATTGTCAGCAGATGAAATTGAGCAGTCGTCAGGCATCCATCCAGACGTCGTATGACGACTGGCTGAAGGAGGCCACTACCGCAGTGAGCTGGGCAATCCTCCATCCGCACTTCGTGGCAACCTCCGGTCCCGCCTATATTGACGATCGAATCAGACGATTCCATTCGCGTCCGGCGATACGGCGAAGCGAGACGACTATCAAATCACACTGGCTCCCGCAGACCATGTCGTGACCGCAATTCGGCTCGAGGCGTTACCGATGAACGTTTACCAAATCGAGGTCCCGGCTCGATGTACTACGAGGGGAACTCTGGGTGATTTTTTCTGACTGAGTTCGAAGTCTTTTTCGGCTAACGGAAAACACTCCATTGAAGACGCCAGTGAAACCTATGCCCAGAATCGTTTTGGCAACAATCCGGCTACCGCAAAGCAAGCCATTGATGGGGATATTCAGACCGGCTGGTCTGTGCACGGCAGGCAGGGAGAGAGGCATGTCGCCGTTTTTCAGTTGAAGGAGCCGATCGAGGCAGGCCGAACCGATCCGTATCCAAATGTCATTCGGTCGGCACTTCGCTGTTCTTCTCTGGGACGCTTCCGGTTTTCAGGTTGTCAGTCGCAACATGGTCCCAAAGCGACCGACTACGCCTCAGACATTGAGGAGCTTTTGCGAGTCCCTTGAGTGGATCTGAGCGTGGAGGACCAGAACCGTCTGTTTCCAGCAGTTCCTGTTCGATTCGCTGAAACTGCAAGTGAGCCAGTGGAACAGATCCGGAATCTGCAACGGCGTCCGGATTCGATGTCGACTCTTGTGTTCAGCGAACGCCGGAGAATCATCCTCGACCCACATTTCGTCATCATCGCGGAGAGTATTTACAACCGGAAGAATGGTCACGCCGGGCACGCCAGACGTTCTGCATTTCTCGCCGGTCGACCAGCCTGCGAACCGGCTCGAGTTTGCTCGGTGGATCGTCTGTGCTGAGAATCCCCTGACATCGCGAGTGGTTGTTAGCCATTGGGCTACCTTCTTCGGTCGCGGCATCGTAGAGACTGTCGATGATCTTTTGATTGCAGGGATCGCCTCCGGATCACTCCGGAACTTCTGGATTGGCTTGCGGTTACATTTGTGCAGGACGATGCATGGTCGATCAAGTCATTGCATCGGAGGATTGTCAGCGCTCTTGACTTACAGGCAGGCCTCAGTATACAGGCACGATGCAGCAGTGAGCGATCCGCAAAATCGATTGTTGACCTATATGCCCCGGCTGAGGCTGAGGCGGAGATTATTCGTGACTCTGTGTTGGTTACGCTTCCGGGGTTCTTTCACTGAAAAAAGGAGGCTGCCCGTTATGCCTCTGCAGCCGGCGGGCATAACAGAAGTGGCTTTTGGCAGCCCAAATGGAAGTCAGTGGAGGAGAAGATCGCTATCGACGAAGTATTTACACCATGATCAACGCACGGCACCATTCGCAATGGTGACGACCTTCGATGGCCCTGGCGGTGAATCCGGTATCGCTCAGCGAGACCGATCAAATACTCCCGCAGGCACTGACATTGATGAATGATGTCATGTTTGTGGAGCTTGCAAAGCACGCTGCCGTTCATCTTCTGGCGGATCTTCCTGCCACTGAGAGTCATCCGACCCGATTCAATCTGACTGGAAATGCTCTTCCGACGAGTACCGACGCGTTCCGAGAAATCTGTTGGCGGACTCAATCTCTTCCTGCAGAAGCAGCGGGAGCGATTTCAGTTCAACGGCAGCAGGTCGATGGATCTGCTGGGGCGTTCAGGTGAAATCCCGCCGCCGTCGACCATACGGAAGCGTTGCCTGGATGACTGCTGCGCGGGCCTTGTTTGCGGTCGATGAATTTGTCACTCGACCGTAGTTGGTTGGTACGTCGTGTGGGAACTGAAGGCGGTTCAACTTAAGTGGCAGATTCGTCTGAATCTCAAAACTGATTCTCAGACCTTCGTCAATTATCGCGAGACTTCTTCGTCACGTTTGACTGAATCGGGGTTTGACATTTTCGCCGGCAACCCGGTCTCCACCAGCCCGCTTGTGGATGTGAACTGCAATCAGGCGGCAGGACTGCTGGAATGCACTGTTTCCGCCTGAGATAATAACGGCAACGTGCCTGCCCAAAAAAGTTCGCGATGCTGCATGATGGCAGCCAATGGGACTGCACCGGATGGTTCCGCCACCACTCGCAATTCTCTTTGATCGTTTGCGTAGCGGTAATAATGGAAGTTTCGCTTTCATCAGAAGGACATCATCGACCTCAGTGAATGAATGATGGGGAATGTCAGGTTGACCGCTGAGGCGCGTTCGCAATCCGTCGGTAATCGTGCGTCGAATCGATCATTCAGCTCGATTCGACCAGACTTCATTCCTCGAGCACAGTCATTCGCCCATTCGGGTTCTGCGGCATAGACTGCGACATCAGGCCGCAGTGTTTTGATGACGGTCAACGTTCCTGAAAGTAGCCCCCCGCCTCCAACAGGACAGATGACGGCATCGATGTGATTCAGTTGTGATAGAAGTTCAAGAGCGACAGTGCCCTGCCCTGCGATCACATCGGGATTATCAAAAGGGTGAATCAAAGTGGCTCCTGTCTTTTTCAGGAGTTCCGCTGCTCGAATTTCGCGGGCTTCAGCAGTAGGTTCACAAAGGATGGGAGTGACCCCCAGTCTGCGGACGGCAGCCAGTTTTACCTCGGCAGAATTGACAGGCATGACGATGTGGGCTTCGATGCCTCTTATCCGGGCTGCTCTGGCCAGCGCTGCAGCGTGGTTGCCGGAAGAATGTGTCAGAACCCCTGATGCTGCAGCATGATCCGACAGATTCAGGACGGCATTACAGGCGCCGCGAGCCTTGAAAGCTCCGATATGCTGGAGGTTTTCGCATTTGAAGTGAACGTGACATCCGAGGTCCTGGTCCAGCGATTCGGAGGACAGAACCGGAGTATTTCGAATCCATGGACGGATGCGTTCTGATGCCAGTCGAACATCATTCAGGTCAATGGCAGGTTGCTTCATTGCAGTTTGAGCGATTGTTGGTGGCCAGTGGGAAAAGTCGACGGTCGTGGAAAGTCGTTACTGTGTGGCGTGATTTCGGCGACTGTTGTTGTTAGTCTGGTTGCTGGACGCAGCCGGATTGTAACGTGAGATTCGGGCCATCGTGAAGCCGTCGCGTCGGCAGATTGTTTGAGAAAGAAAGAACCTGGCAATGGCTGAAAACAAGAATAAGAATATTACTCGAATTGATATTGAGACCGCTGGTGTCGGCACCCATGGCTACGAGGTGCGCGTCATGCGGCGTGGGAAAGCATTCCACAAATTCTTCAACGATCGAAAATTCGGCGGAAAACGAAAAGCGCTCGCGGCAGCGCGTGAGTACCGGGATGAACTGGTGGCCAGGTTGCCCGTCCAGTCACGAAAAGCCCTTGCAAAAGTGAAATCGTCGCGCAACACATCGGGTATCGTTGGTGTGCGGCTGTCTGAAGAAGTGGATCGACGCGGGCCCAACGAACTGGTCTACCACTACTGGGTGGCTCAATGGAGTCCCAGGCCAGGAGTTCGGCGAACACGTCGATTTTCTGTCGAAAAGTATGGGGACGAAGAAGCATTTCGTTTGGCCATGAAAGCGCGTCGAGCCGGAATGCGTGAAATGGAAGACTAGCAGCCTGTTAAAAAACGGGACTGCCTCGAGCAGGAGACCTTAAAACACGATTGGTTTCCAGTCGTCCTGCGGGGCTGGCTTATGTCTCACGGCTTTCGATGAATTCGAGGAGCCTCTCCTGCCCATAGTTTTGTTGCTGAAACAGGCTACTTAGAGCGATGTATGATTCAGCCTTTCTGCTTGCGCAGAACGCCGAGCCTAAATGGATTGCCCGTGGTTTGACGACCATCGACTGGTGCATCATCGGAGCGTACGCCGTCGGCACGCTTTGGCTCGGGTGGTACTACGGCCGCCAGCAGAAATCGACACGTGAATACTTTGTCGGAACCGGAAGCATGCACCCGGGGCTGATCGGCGTCTCGCTTTTTGCCACGTTGCTGAGTACGATTTCTTACCTATCGATGCCCGGAGAATCGCTCGGTAAGGGACCAGCCTACATGCTGACTCCCCTTGGCCTGCCCATCGCCTATCTGGTTGTTGGCTATGGCTTGCTGCCCGTGTATATGAAGCACCGAGTCACCAGTGCGTACGAATTACTTGAACTGAAGCTTGGGCTCAGTATTCGGATGCTCGGCGCGATCATGTTCGTCTTGTTGCGACTGATCTGGATGTCGCTATTAATTTATAAGACATCAGAGGCTCTGACTGTAATGCTGGGCGTTGGCCCGAACATGATTCCATTGATTGCTCTGATTACCGGGGCAATCGCGGTGACCTACACTTCAATCGGCGGATTAAGAGCGGTTGTCATCACGGATCTGATGCAGACCATTCTGCTGTACGGCGGAGCGCTGACAGTTCTTGGTGTGATTACGTGGCGGCTGGGCGGCTTTGGATGGTTTCCAACCCATTGGGATCCCAACTGGGATACGCAGCCGGTCTTTAGTCTGAACCCGGCAGTGCGGGTGACAATTATCGGTGGGATTCTTAACTATACCACCTGGCTGATTGCCACCTCCGGCGGCGATCAAACTTCGGTCCAGCGATTCATGGCGACAACGGACGTCAAAGCAGCCAGAAGGGCGCTGGGAATTCAGATGATCGTTTCGTTTGTCGTGGCGATTACTCTGGGGCTGGTTGGTTTTGCATTATTGGGTTATTTCGCATCCAACCCGGACCAACTGCCAAAGACGATGAACCTGAAAGAGGATGCGGATAAAGTGTTTCCGTATTTCATTTCTTATCTGCTTGCCCCGGGGATTTCAGGGCTCGTCGTTGCAGCAATGTTTGCCGCGGCCATGTCAAGTATCGATTCCGGTGTCAATTCCATCACAGCCGTTGTGATGACGGACTTCATGGATCGATTTGATCGAAGTCCAAAGACAGAAGTCGGACATGTAAGAACAGCTCGCTGGATGGCCTTTGGGATTGGTGCCTTTGTCGTTTTGTGCAGTTCGCTGGTTGGGCAGGTACCCGGAAATATCACGACCGTCACCAATAAGACAGCGAATCTGCTTTCGACCCCCATATTCGGTCTGTTTTTTTTCGCTATTTTTGTTCGATTTGCGAGCCCCACTGGCGTGTGGATTGGCACAATCTGCAGCACTCTGGTTGCGATCCTGATCGCGTTTTCCGGCCCAGTTTCAGTGATGATGGGCAGTACCTCAACCGCTGATCCCATCAGCTTCCAGTGGATTGCTCCAGTGACGCTGGCCACCAACATCGTCACAGGAATTCTGGGCAGTCTGATGTTTCCGAATCGACAGCTCTCCCCGAAATAAGCCCTGTCACTCTTCATTTACCGGACGTGATTCGAAGCATTCCGGTAGCCAGTGTGCTGGATGGTCCGTGTGCTGGATGGTCAAAGTGCTGGATGGTCAAAGTGCTCGGTCGTCTGCCTGCTGGGGGCAATCGAGCGAACAGATTTCATTCTGGCAGCTCAGAAACAACTTCGCCGGTGCTGGAGTTCCGGTAGAGAACTTCACAGATTTCGAATCCCATGGATTCGTACAAATTGACAGCGATGCGATTCTCGGACGTGACTTCAAGCACTCCATGGTGCATTCCACTAAAGCGGAATCCATGCAACGCCTGAAGCACAAGTGAGCGGCCGAGTCCCTTACATCGATGCTCCGGAATCACACCGACGTTTTGAATCGCTCCGATACAGTTTCGCCGAAGGATGCCCTGGATCGAGGCGCAATCCTGAGGAGCATCATCCGATGTCGGTTGCCTTGTCAGCAGCCACGTGGCGCTTGGGCAAAATCGGGGCTGGCTGGTTATTTCATTCATCAGGCGACGGCATCCGTCCAGATCACCGAGGCTTGGAAACACTTGTCCGTCCAGATCATTCCGAAATGCCTGCCACTTAACCAGCGCGTGCCGCTCAAGCAGTACTCTTCGCCAGGGAATCCAGCGATATTCATCCGGCAGGCGGGGCTGCGGAAGTCGCCGCTGTCGAAGATCTATCTTCATTCTGTAGCGTTTGAGAAAACCATCCAAAGCACACCAGCCCTCTGCGATGCATCGCTTGCCCGGCTCGACTTGTTCACCACAAGACCGACCAGGTACGGATTTCACCGGAACTCTGCTGTTGCCGTCAAGCAAAGTGTGATGATTCAGCCACCGGTGAGTGCCCTCCGGAATGATCGCTTCCGTTCCATTTCAAATGGATAACGATCCATCGGACACCGATTGTGTGCAATGCTGGTTGCAGGGAATGATGAGTCAATCGGTAGACAGCACGATTTTGTGATGCAAGACTTCATGCACCTCGGTGCGACAGTTCATTCGGCCGGGCCAAATGCCAGACAGATCTAACGGTAACCTGATCTAATCCGGGGTTCGTTCTTACAGGTTTGGTGAATTCAAAAGACGGTTCGTAGGTCGTAAAGACACAGATTTGGAGTTTTTTTGATGTATCGTGTTCGTCAGTTCGCTTCTCTTTTTTCATTGTGCATGATTTTCACTTCGACAGCTCTGGCTGCTGATGGTGAATGGATCTCACTATTCGACGGGAAATCTCTGGATGGCTGGGAACGCATTGGCAGCGACAAGAGCGTTTGGGAAGTGACCGACGGAGAGATTCGTGGATCGGGACAACCATCGATGCTTGTCTGTTCCAGGGGACCGTATAAGAACTTCCGTTATCGCGCCGAAGTGAAAATCAACGACGGCGGCAACTCAGGATTGTACTTCCGAACAACTCGCAAGCCGGGATTCACAGACGGCTACGAAGCCCAAATCGACAGCACCCATACGGATCCAATTCGCACCGGTTCACTTTATGGTTTCTGTCACGTCTACCAGCAGCACGTGAAGCCGGACGAATGGTTCACCTATGATATCGAAGTCCGGGAAGATGTTTGGCGTGGTCGTGAAATGACACGCGTGAAGATCACCGTGAACGGCAACGAACTTTACGAATACCTGGATTTTGCGAAGACCTATCCTGCAGGGCATTTTGCATTCCAGCAGCATGATCCCGGTAGCAAGGTGGCCATTCGCAAAGTTGAAGTCATGCCACTCGCCGATTAAGCCAGCATTGATTCACTGCCGACCAGATCCGTACCGGTCGGCAGGCACAACAATTCAGTTCTGTCGATCGTGTGGTTGATACCGACTCGGCGCGTGTTTTCCCAAAGAAGGACGGCACGTGCCGCGACCACGCTTTCTCTAGCGGTGGCCTCAAGTAGCCTTTTTAAGAACGGGACTGGCGAGCGGGAGACCTGAAAATACCAAGGTCTACAGCCGTCCTGCGTGTCTGTCCTGATTCTTCAACGGGCAGTGAACGCCGTCTTTTCTGACTCCTGAAACGGGGGCGTGAGATTTTCCTGTGATCGGTCAGGAAGCTGGCATTCTTTGCTGTGAGCTGCAAGAGCTTACGCCCGATTACGAGCCGTCTTGCGATCTCGTTCCATTTGCAAGGTGAATCGTTTGTGCAGACTGACAGTCTGTGCTTCACTGAATTGAAGGATAGTGGGGGCCATCGATGATCTTGTGGTTGATGGTCAGGCCGTGACCATTTGGCAGGGGATACTGCTGGCCGCTCCGCCAGCGATTTGAGCAGAATCGGCACCCATTCAGGCCGAACGAAGCGAGAGTTCGCAGTCATCAATTGAGATTGGGAACGAACAGATGGACACGATTTCCTGGACAGACTTTGAGCGAGTCGAGCTTCGAGTAGGCACGATCATTTCTGTGGAAGATTTCCCCGAAGCCTGGAAGCCAGCCTACAGGATCAGGGCGGACTTCGGCCCGGAGATCGGCGTCAGGAAATCCAGTGCACAAATCACTGATTTGTACACGAAGGACGAACTGGTGGGTCGGCAGATCATCGGCGTCGTGAACTTCACGCCCAGACAGATTGGTCCATTCCTTTCGGAGTTCCTCGTCACAGGATTGTACCGGGACGATGGAGTGGTCGTTCTGGCTGTCCCCGATCAACGGGTGCCGAACGGTGCCAAGCTGTCGTAGGGCAGAAATCTCTTGATCGGTGAGAGGTAAACACGGTTCATTCTGCGGCTTCCCTCCCAATTTAGGAATACGTGCTGCGTGCCGCTTGTTCATGAAGAATGCCGACGCTGAATCGGGCTTTCTTGGGCGTCGGGCGGGCACTGAAGGAGTCGTTGAGTCTACGACCGTTTCGCTCAATGCAGAGCCAATGCGAACTGGCTTGCTGATCAGGCCGTTTTCAAACGGCGGAGCCGTGTGCTCCAAATGTCTGCAGAAAGAGTGCTCCGTTATCAGCGCAGACGTAGTTTTGCGATCAGGTAGTGATTGCAGAGATTTCCCAGGCCACAACCGTCCGGGTTGTCGTCACGGGGCACTCTTCCGGCATGCAGCGCGTCTCGAACTGCGAGATCCGTTACCTGGGTTTGGTTTGCATCCACACCTTATCCGTGTGGATTCCCCTGAATTTTCTTGCACCATCAGCCGGGCGGGTAGCTCGAGAGCGGAAAATCCGGATATCTTTCAGGGGTTAGCTTAGCCTGTTAAAAAACGGGAATGGCTCGAGCAGGAGATCTTAAAACACGATGGTTTCAGTCGTCCTGCTTGCCTGTCCCGGTTTTTCAACGGACGGTTGGGGCTTTCTGACCACGGCGAAAACTCCTTTCCGATTTCCGGGTCGGTTGTAGTTTCGTTTGTAGCCCAGTATGTTCAGCAGCCTGCGCCAGTCGCAGTAAGTCATTGACAACAAGACACTTGCCCTCGTAGCTCAGCAGGATAGAGCGTCGGTTTCCTAAACGAGCTCGGGCACTTGGCGGCGACTCGCAGAACGCCGTGTTTTCCGGTGAAAACACATCTGCGAGCTCTTACAAGACCACACAAGATCGGCCCGCCAGTTGTAGGCTACAACCGCGTTTTGCCGCGGTAGGTCGGGCAAGCCGAACTAATTGAAGAAACTGCTGACGACGCACTTCAGAGTCAACTTCGATCAAAGCATCGATGTTTGGCAAATCGCACAAAGTGCGGGGTGCCATGAAAGCCTTCAGGATAAGTTCGTCGCTGGCGGACTCGGAGTTGATGGCTACGTCGCAGATGGAACGGAATCCGATGCCGAATCGATCGCCCAAGTCGATCGAGACGCCAGACCAGCAATGCGTCGCCTTCGCGAAGTTCAGCAAGACAGGCTTCCAGTCCCCGGCGATCCTCCTTCGCTCCCGATGCCTTGTCGGTGAAGATCAAGTCCTTCGGATTGTCATGTTTCTTCAAAGCATCAAGCTGAAGGCGTAAGTCCTGCTCGGAAGTTGACACGCGAGCGTATCCGATGGTGCGGCCGCAGATGTTCTCGTTTTCGTCAGCCATTGACGGCAAAACGGTACGCTGATTTTCGGCACGAGAAAACTAGACTGAATTGACGCGAAAGAGGACTGTGTTCAGGTCACGGCGGCACCGTTTCGAAAAACGCCGAATTACGGAACCATCAGGCAGCAGTCATACATTGAGAATGCGAACGCGAATCCAGTGCCAATAGAATCTCCACGTTTCACCATCATCCGCACTCTCAAACTCCTCGTATAGGGCATTGAGATACGATGGCACCAGTCGCAACTGCCGCGTTGCAAGCGCCACAAGGAACTCAGTCGCGGCTTCTCCAACTTCAGTCGTCCGTTGACTAAACAATGTGCGTAGAACGTCGTGCATCTCTTCGCTCAGTCCGTCGTTGATGCTGTAGTCCAACTCTGACGGATACGCTGCACGAAGCAGCGAAGCCTGTATCACACCGTCGTTGAACCTCTCAAAGCATCGCGGAGAGATGACGCGCCGCACATGATCATACTGGCCGAGTGAACGATTCCCCTTCGCCCCGCTCGCCGGAGAGAATGCAAGACCAGCGAAACCGTAGTAAAAACGTCTCCTTGAGAAACGTCTTTAGCGGCGTAGTCGAAATCCCAAAAGCGAAGCCCGGTCGTAACTTCAGTATCGATCCAGTAATTGATGGCATGAATAGTTCGTTAAGCAGACCCCGAGTCGCCGATGAAGCCGCCTGTTCGATCGCGACAAGCCGTGAGGTCAAGAACTGGGGCAGGCGAATCAAGATCCGACAGAACCTTCATCTCACGCTGCCATGAATTTTCTTTATCAGGTCGACGTGATGGAAAAAAAGAACCGATCAAGGACATGAAAGCCGTGTTCGTCAGGGCCATTGTCTCCGTACGTGAGGCGGCGCCATCTCGAAGAACTTCCCGGTCATTGGGGCGGACAAGTCCGATTGCATAGTTGAGGGCGCCGGTCGCTTGCGCATATCGCAATGTCTGCGCGACGCCCAGCAATTGGCGTCCCGTCGCAAATGCAGAAGCAACGACTAGGGTAGCGCCTCCGATTTGCGTGTGATCGGATAGGTTTTGCTGGAGTTCGCCAAACGAAAGTACCGGAACCGACTTGCCAAGCGAGACGCAGTAGTCACGCACCCGGTCTGTAAGATGTTGAGACGCTGGATCGTCAAGGCAGACAATTCTTCGCGTATCGAGGGAAACCGCATGGGCAACAAGAGTTTCAAAACGGCTTCGCCACCGTGCTACTCCAAGGAAGGCACTGTCGGCAAAAGCTCGCTCCAAATCGACAAACAGGTCTTTGGATGAAGTGCCGCTGTGGGGATCAGCATAGTTGGGCGTAAGAGCATTGTCCCACAAGTGTTCGAGGAAACGTGAGAGACTCGAGGGGCATCTGTCGCGCGAATCAGTACCGCACAGACATTCAGACCTTCTGGCAGGAAGTGGTCTCGTATTGGAACTGCTATCGATCCTTCGCGACACATCGGACAGGCATCGGCAGAGTAACTTTGGATCCTTGAATAATTCATCACCATTTCGCTCAGCGTGGTAGAGGAGGTCACAAATGTGATTCTCGTTCTCCGCATTGTCTCCGAGATAGTAGATTGTAAGGATCTGTGGATTTCGAAAACGAGGCTCCACTTCCCGCAATTGCTTTGACAACTCGCCACTCGTCGATGCAGAGATTAGCACTAGCGCACGGCTGGCATCAGTAAATCGCAACTCCTTCAAAAGTCTGTATGACCCAAAACTCGTGACAACACTTTGAGTTCTATCGTCACCAAAAAGTGCAAGTAGGCGAAGAATTGCATACGCAATCGCGTGAATTGCACCCGTGTCACAGTAAATCCGGCTCATTAGCTCTGGAACAAACGGCAGACAACACGCGGCGATGAACTCTATCTCTGGTCCGTTGATCATAACGTTGCCAGTCCGCAAGAAGGCTGAGCAGTGCCGAAGCGATGGCTTAACGTAGTGATGAACAGCAGTTGCCTCGATCATCCCGTTGTGACGTCTATACAACGTAACAAGACCAGTCTGAATGATCTCGGAAGTCCTATCGTTGGAACGCGCCAGCCCACCGATTCCGAAACCCTGAATACGCACCGCTGGAGTATTAAGCTGCCGCGAGATTGCTGGCATTCGTGCGAAGAACCGCTCGGAGGTCGTCGCGGCACGACAGGCATCGGCGTAGGGTTCGGGAGTGATCAAGTCAATTCCATCGGGAGGAGAATTGCATTCGCAGTACTCCTGCACTGCGTCGAGAAGATCATCGATTTCGATGGCTGATGTCGTGAACAGCACAAGACGGTGTTGGCGATTCGCGGCGTCGTCCGATCGGAAAGAGAAGAACATTCAGGCGTTCTCCTCAACTAACGGGATCACCATTGTAAAAAGCGTCCCTGTGGTTTGTGGTATTCGGGTTGGAACTGTCGAGGCGGAATGCCAGTCGAACAGTGTTGGTCCGTTCATCTGTTCATCTGCTTGGAGTGGTGACGAGACAAAGTCGCGGAACAGGGCCAGTCGGCCTGTACGAAGTCGCATGAATCCGTGAAGCTCGTCAAGCGTGTGCATCACATCGTAAAGGCCAAGCCCACGATTGGATGCACGAGATGACGTCTTGTGCTTGCTCAGACATGAAAAACAAGCGGCGAGTTCCTCCTCAGCCGTCACGTCGTCCGTAAGCGGCTTACTTAACCACCGTGACGCTAGGCCGGGGCCGCTGTCAAAAACAGACAACTCAAGAAAACGTACATAATTATCTCGACTTCTCTGGCCGAGTGAAGTCACGTAGGATTCAAGAGCCGGATTCCCACCCGCAGACGCAATCGCACCTTCAAGATTGACATTGAGGCGTGTGAAAAGAATTCCCCGAACTGATGGCCGAAGAGGGACGTTGTCTACGCCAGTTCGCCCCCAATCGTGAGTGTTCTTAATCAATTCGTAGAGAATCAGACCAAGACCACGGCGTGTAGCAGGATGGATGTTTTGCCGCGTAAAAGCGGCTGCGCGAGACAAAAGTAATTCTTCAGCCAAAGCAGAAAACTCTGACCGGTTCCTGAGTGTGCCATCCGAGAAGTAGAACGCGGGGATATATGCTTTGGTGCTGTGGTCGACGCAGGCGAGAAAAGTACGATGGCCAGCGCCGCCTTCTGAAGGCCCTTTGCCATTTCGTCTACCCTTAGAGAGCAGGTACGGTTTGTCCTCTTGCGAATCGACGTGCCGCCATCGGCTGCAAACACGTCGCGACAAGCACCGCCACGAATGAGTATGCTCGACTTGGTAAGGTGCTTGAGAGAATGGGCCTCATTCTCTGCGTCGCCCAATTGGACCGGAGTGATGACATCACAATTTGGGTTGTTTCGAGCCCAGGTAATCAGGAACTGAATCAGCGCGGATTCGCCGCCCATTCCAGCGGCTTTAATGTGCTGTGTGGGCAGCAGAACGTCCGTCTGAGGTGATGTAGCGATGTGCTCAAAATACTTCTCGACGACCGGAATCGTCGTTTCGCTTTTGAGCTTGAATCTTGCATTGCCCGACATTGTGTCATCACTTCCAATCAGTATGGGTTTCGGTGAGTCCTTTTTCTTTGGGCTATTCCGCCTCAAAACCCTGGTTGTCGAACTTTAGTGTGCGGCAGTTTTCGGTGACGGTGCGGATGACGTTGTCGGGGACGCCGTCCGGGATTCGGACTTCAATGTCGAGGGTGACTTCTGCTTTGGCCCCCTGAAGGCTGGCTAGATGGCTGAGGATTTCCTCGGAGATGCGTCCGGCGTCACGGCCGAGGCGAGTCGCATCGAGCGTGACGCTTCCATAGAAGCGTGTTGGCTTGAACTGTTCTGGTTCAACGGGCGTCGTGCCACCAACTGAAGTTGTCGTGGTAGATGGGCCGGGATCGCCGACAGACCGGCCTGCAGCTGCCGGACCAGCACCTGCAGCGGTTGTTGCTGCCGCAAGCTGAGCTGCCGCAACATCAGCTTTGACCACCAGGCTCGTGTGATCTGCGGAGACCTGCGTACTTCGACCTGCACAAAGACCGACGTATCGGTTTCGGTCTGCGTCGAAGTCTTGAGCGTAGGCGAAGCCGTCGTCTGCCCACATCAACATCGAGATTCCCTGCTGAATCGATGCCAGCAATACTCGGTCGTTTCTGAGACGCGGCAGGTACAGGTACTGGGCAAAGTCCTCGCAGAGCTGCTTCACGAGAACATGGTTGCCGCGCCACAATGGAATATCGTCCAGAACCATTCTCAGCAGGTTGCTGCCGTAGACAGTGACCAACGCCCCCTGGTCGGCGAGCTTCTTAGACGCTCGCTCTGCAATGGAATCCGATCCCCGCAACCGAAACGCCTCGAAGCTGACCGGCTCGCTTGACTTCAGTTGTGTCGGGACGATCAGCCAGCAGTACGTTTCGCTGATCCGCTGTCCAACGACGCCTTCCCATTCTTTGCGCTTCGCATCTGCCGTCCTGATCTGTGACTGGTTCAGGTCCAGCTCTTCGCGTTTCGAGTAGATCGCTTCCCAGGCCATGCTCCATCTCACGGCATCTTCCAGCTCGGCGATGCGAGCGTGGTCCGGTGCGACGAACACCAGCATGTTGCGATAGATTCGCGGCCCCGACCCACGGGAGTTCAGGAAGGCTTCCGCCTGCTTGATGGCCGCTGAGTCCGTGCTGTTTGATGTGTGTGTCTCATTGGGCTGGAAAATCACCAAACGGGCCGACGGCTCGTCAACAACTTCCGAAGGCGATGAAGGGCATGGATGCAGCTTCTCAAAGTCCGCCTTGTCTCGTTCGGTGTTCTTGATGAGCTTTGAAATCCGCTCGTGGACGGATTCGATACTGAAATCCTCTTTCCGGGATTCCGCGTCACGGCTGATGTTTTGAGCGGGATCGTAATAGGTGCGTTCACCATCAGTGTGCAGGTAGCGAGCTTTGTTCTGTAGCCGCCGCAGGGCGTCGCCGAAGGTGGCGGTACTTTCGCCAGGTTGGACGCAGCCGAGATTGATCTGCCGAATGTCCTTCCCGCGATTCGCCGTG